>NZ_JBEYFE010000032.1:0-117780 GCF_040634235.1 Streptomyces sp. NPDC007157 | reverse complement strand
CGCTCCAACACCGGGTCCATCAACGGCGAATGAAACGCATGACTCACCCGCAGTCGGGTGTGCCGCCAACCCCGCTCCCGCGCCGCGTCCGCGACCGCCGCCACCGCAGACTCGACACCGGACACGACGACCGAGCGGACGCCATTGACCGCCGCGATCCCCACCTCACCGGACAGCACCCCGGCGACCTCCGCCTCCGTGGCATTGACCGCGAGCATCGCCCCACCCGACGGCAACCCCTGCATCAGCCCGGCACGCGCACACACCAAAGTGACCGCATCACCCAGCGACAACACACCCGCCACATGAGCCGCCGCCACCTCACCCACCGAATGCCCCACCACAAAGTCCGGCACCACACCGAACGACTCCAGAAGCCGGAACAGCGAAACCTCGACCGCGAACAGACCACACTGCGCGAACAACGTCCCATCCAGCCGATCACCACCGTCAAGAACCACCTCCCGCACCGGCCGCCCCAACACCGACTCCAACCGCCCACACACATCCGCGAACGACTCCCCGAACACCGGGTACCGCTCGACGAGTCCCCGCCCCATCCCCGACCACTGCGACCCCTGCCCCGAGAACAAGAACCCAGTAAGCCCACCCCGGTCCGCCAAGACACCACCCGCGCCCGCCAAGTCCGTCAGCCCGGCCAGCAGTTCATCCCGGTCCGCGGCCACCACCGCACCCCGATGCTCCAGAGCGGCCCGGGACAGCGCCGCCGCACGCGCCACCCCCGCGACGCCGACGCCCGGTTCGGCGAGCACGTACGCACGCAACCGAGCCGCCTGCCCCCGCAACGCCTCAGCACTCCGCCCGGACACCAACACCGGCACCGGCACTGGCAACACCGGCTCAGCATCCACCGTCGGCTCCACAACCGGCGCCTGCTCGATGATCACGTGCGCGTTGGTACCGCTCACCCCGAACGCCGACACCGCGGCCCGACGCACCTCGCTCTCCGGCCAGTCGATCGACTCGGTGAGCAGCCGTACGTCACCGGCCGACCAGTCCACGTGCGGGGTCGGTTCGTCGATGTGCAGGGTGCGGGGCAGCCGCCCGTGTCGCATGGCCTGTACGACCTTGATCACCCCGGCGACACCCGCGGCGGCCTGCGTGTGCCCGATGTTCGACTTTACCGACCCCAGCCACAACGGCCGCTCGCGATCGGCGCCGTACGTGCCCAGCAGGGCCCGCGCCTCGATCGGGTCGCCGAGCGTGGTGCCGGTACCGTGCGCCTCCACCACGTCCACGTCCGAGGGGGACAGTCCCGCCGCCCTCAGCGCGGCGCGTATGACGCGCTCCTGCGAAGGACCGTTGGGCGCGGTGAGCCCGTTGGACGCACCGTCCTGGTTCACCGCCGAACCGCGCAGCACCGCCAGCACCTCGTGGCCGTTGGCTCGCGCATCGGACAGGCGCTCCAGCACGAGCATGCCGACGCCCTCGGACCAGCCGGTGCCGTCGGCGTCGGCGGAGAAGGACTTGCAGCGGCCGTCGGCGGCCAGGCCGCGCTGCCGGTCGAACTCACGGAACGGGGTCGGGCTGGACATCACCGTCACCCCGCCGGCCAGCGCCAGGGTGGACTCGGCGGAGCGCAGCGACTGTGCGGCCAGGTGCAGGGCCACCAGCGAGGACGAGCAGGCGGTGTCCACGGTGACCGCGGGGCCGGTGAACCCGAAGGTGTAGGCGACCCGACCGGTGGCGATGCTGCCCAGGTTGCCGTTGCCCAGGTAGCCCTCCAGTTCCTCGGGGACGTGGATCAGCCGGGTCGCGTAGTCCTGGTACATCAGCCCGGCGAACACCCCGGTACGGCTGCCCCGGACACCGGTCGGGTCGATCCCGGCGCGTTCCAGCGCCTCCCAGGACAGCTCCAGCAGCAACCGCTGCTGCGGGTCCATCGCCAGCGCCTCGCGCGGGGAGATACCGAAGAGCCCGGGGTCGAAGTCGGCGACGTCGGCGAGGAATCCGCCCAGTCCGACCGGTAGTGCGCCGAGGTCCCAGCCGCGGTCGACGGGGAAGGCGGAGATGCCGTCCCGGCCCGCGGCGACCAGGTCCCAGAGCTGCTCGGGCGTGCGGACCCCGCCGGGGTAGCGGCAGGCCATGCCCACGATCGCGATCGGTTCGTCCGTGGCGGCCGCGACCGCGGGTGCGGCGGGTTCCGGTCCGGTCTGGAGTTCGCCGGCCTCGGCGAGGACGAATGCGGCCAGCGCGGCCGGGGTGGGGTGGTCGAACACCAGGGTGGTGGGCAGCCGGAGTCCGGTGGCGGTGCCGAGGCGGTTGCGCAGTTCCAGCGCGGTCAGCGAGTCGACGCCGAGGTCGGCGAAGGACTGCTCGGCGCCGACCTGTTCGGCCCCGGCCAGGTCCAGCACCCCGGCGGCCTGGGTGCGCACCAGGTCCAGGGCGGCACGACGGCGCTTCGCTACGGGCAGCGCCCGCAGCCGGTCGGTCCAGCCGGACTGCTGCCGGGTACGGCGACGGCCGCGCACCAGGCCGGCGAACACCTCCGGCAACGGGTCGAGCCGGTGGAGAGCCGCGGTGTCCAGCCGCATCGGCAGTACGGCCGCCTCGCCGAGTACCACGGTGGCGTCCAGCAGCGCCAGGGCTTCCGCGGTGGGCAGGGCGGAGATGCCGCTGCGGGCGATTCGGGCCCGGTCGGCCTCGGAGAGCTCGCCGGTGATGCCACTGCGCTGTTCCCACAGTCCCCAGCCCAGCGAGGTGGCCGGGAGCCCGGCGGCGCGGCGCTGCCGGGCCAGCGCGTCCAGGTGGGCGTTGGCGGCCGAGTAGGCCGCCTGTCCGGCGTTGCCGAGGGTCGCGGAGGCGGAGGAGAACAGCACGAACCGGGTGAGGTCCCGGTCACGGGTCAGTTCGTCCAGCCAGCGTGCGCCCAGCACCTTCGGCGCCAGCACCGCCCGCAGCCGCTCCTCGGTGAGCCCGGTGACCAGACCGTCGTCCACCACCCCGGCGGCATGCACCACCGCCGTCACCGGATGCTCGGCCAGCAACGCGGCCACCGCGTCCCGGTCGGCCACGTCACACGCCACCACCGCCACCTCGGCGCCCAACTCACCTAGTTCGGCCGCCAGTTCCGCCATGCCGGGCGCGTCGCCGCCGCGCCGGGAAGCGAGCACCACACCAGGCACCCCGTGGCGCTCCACCACATGCCGTGCCACCAAGCCCCCGAGGGTCCCACTCGCCCCGGTGACCAGCACAACGTCCTCCGTCGACCAGGGAGCGTCCCCGGCCGCCTCCGTCACCCGCGCCAGTCGCGGCACGAACACCCGCCCCGCACGCAGGGCCAGTTGGGGTTCGTCGGTGGCCAGGGCCGCGGTCAGCTCGGTGTCCGTGACGGTGGGGTCGGTCGTGTCCAGCAGCACGAACCGGTCGGGCCACTCGAGCTGCGCCGAGCGCACCAGCCCCCACACCGCCGCGCCGGCCGGGTCGGGCACCTCGTCGGCGGTGGCCGCCACAGCACCATGGGTGACCAGGACCAGCCGGGCGCCCTGCGCGGGCTCCTCGGTCGGCCAGCCGCGTACCCGGTCCAGTACGACGGCGGTGCGCTCGGCCACGGGCAGGTCCTCGACCCGGAACAGCACATCGGCGCCGGTAGGGCGGGGGCGTCCGGTGCGGGCGGGCGTCCAGTCCAGCCGGTACACCGAGTCCAACCGCGCGGGCGCGCGTAGTTCGCCGGTGAGGGCACGCAGCACCACCTGCTCGACGGTGCCGACCGGGGCGCCGCTGCCGTCGGCCAGGTCCAACCGGACCGCGTCCGCCCCCACGACGGTGAGCCGAACCCGCAGCGCCGTCGCGCCCGTGTCGTACCAGCGGACCCCGCGGAAGGCGAAGGGCAGCCGCAGGCCGTGGTCACCGTGCAGGGCGAGGGCGTGCAGTGCCGCGTCCAGCAGCGCCGGATGCACTCCGAACTCCCCTGCTCGGACGTGCTGTTGGTCAGGAAGGGAGATCTCGGCGAAGATCTCGTCGCCGCGCCGCCAGGCAGCCCGCAGCCCCTGGAACGCCGGGCCGTAGCCGAGGCCGGTGTCGGCGAGCCGGGGATAGAACCCCTCCAGGTCGACCGAATCGGCTTCGGCCGGGGGCCACTGCACGAGATCCGCACCGACGCCGTGGTCGCCGCTCTCGGACAGCACACCAGTGGCGTGCCGGGTCCAGGGCGCCGTGGAGCCCTCCGGCCGGGAGTGCACCTCGATATTGCGGCCGCCGGCGTCGTCGGGTTCTCCGACGACGACCCGCAGGGCGAGGCCGCCCTCGGCGGGCAGCACAAGCGGGACCTCCAGGGTCAGCTCGTCCAGGCCGTTGTCACCGAGCAGTTCGGCGGCGTGCCCGGCGAGTTCGACGAACGCGGTGCCGGGCAGCAGCACCGTCCCGGTGACCTGGTGGTCGGCCAGCCAGGGTTGGGCCCGCAGGCTCAACCGCCCGGTCAGGACGGTGTCGATGGCACCGGGCAGGGCGACCAGCGCGCCGAGCAGCGGATGCCCGGCGGGCAGCGCACCGAGCGCGGCCGGGTCTGCCGACTCGGCGTTCTCCAGCCAGTAACGGCGGTGCTGGAAGGCGTAGGTGGGCAGGTCGACCCGGCCCGCGGCCGGCAGATACGACGCCCAGTCGACGCCACCGCCATGCGCATGGAAGCGGGCCAGCCCGGTGGGCAGCGTCACCGATTCCGGCTGATCGCGACGGAGCAACGGCACGAACACCGCCGTCGCGTCCTCCGGCAGACAGTCCGGCCCCACAGCGGTCAGCGCGGCGTCCGGACCCACCTCCACGAACCTCGTCACACCCTGCTCGTGCAGGCGGACAACCGCATCGGCGAACCGCACGGTGTCGCGGACATTACGCACCCAGTAATCGACATCCACCGGAGCGGTGTCGAGATCCACCGTGGACACGAACGGGATCCTCGGAGCGGTGAAGGTGACCCCGGCGATCGCCTCCCGGAACCGCTCCAACACCGGGTCCATCAACGGCGAATGAAACGCATGACTCACCCGCAGCCGGGTATGCCGCCAGCCCCGCTCCCGCGCCTCGCCCGCAACACCCTCCACCGCCGGCTCCGCACCCGATACGACCACGGAACGAGACCCGTTGACCGCCGCGATCCCAACCTCGCCGGACAGGACCCCGGTGACTTCCGTCTCAGTGGCGTTGACCGCGAGCATCGCCCCGCCCGACGGCAACTCCTGCATCAGCCCGGCACGCGCACACACCAAAGTGACCGCATCATCCAGCGACAACACCCCAGCCACATGAGCCGCCGCCACCTCACCCACCGAATGCCCCACCACAAAGTCCGGCACCACACCGAACGACTCCAGAAGCCGGAACAGCGAGACCTCGACCGCGAACAGACCACACTGCGCGAACAACGTCCCATCCAGCCGATCACCACCGTCGAGAACCACCTCCCGCACCGGCAGCCCCAACACCGACTCCAACCGCCCACACACATCCGCGAACGACTCCCCGAACACCGGGTACCGCTCGACGAGTTCCCGCCCCATCCCCGACCACTGCGACCCCTGCCCCGAGAACAAGAACCCAGTAAGCCCACCCCGGTCGGCCACCGCACTGACCGCACCCGGCCCACCGTCCGCCAACTCCGCGAGCCCGGCCAGCAGTTCGTCACGGTCCGCGGCCACCACCGCACCGCGATACTCCAGAGCGGCCCGGGTGGTGGCGGTGGCGAACGCCAGGCGGGCGACGGTCAGTTCGGGGTCGGCCGCGACGAACTCGCGCAGTCGTGCGGCCTGGTCGGCCAGACCGGTCGCGTCACGGCCGGAGAGCACCACCGGCACCGGGAGGGAGAGCACCGGCTGCGGGGCCGCCGCAGGCTCCGCGTCCTCCGGCTCGGGGGCTTCTTCCAGGATGACGTGGGCGTTGGTGCCGCTGATGCCGAACGAGGACACCGCGGCGCGGCGCGGTCGTTCCCAGCGTGGCCAGGGCACCGCCTCGGTGGCCAGCGAGAGGAGGCCTGAGGACCAGTCGATGTGCCGGGACGGGGTGTCCGCGTGCAGGGTCCTGGGCACCGTCCCGTGGCGCAGTGCCAGCACGGACTTGATCACCCCGGCCACCCCGGCGGCGGCGAGGGTGTGCCCGATGTTGGATTTCACCGTGCCGAGGAGCAGCGGCCGTTCACGGTCGGTGCCGTAGGCGGCCTGCAGGGCCTGTGCCTCGATGGGGTCGCCCAGGGAGGTGCCGGTACCGTGTGCCTCCACCACGTCGACGTCGGCGGGGGTCAGCCCGGCGGCGTTCAGGGCGGCGCGGATGACGCGCTGCTGCGAGGGGCCGTTGGGCGCGGTGAGCCCGTTGGACGCGCCGTCCTGGTTCACCGCCGAACCGCGCAGCACGGCCAGTACCTGGTGGCCGTTGGCCCGCGCGTCGGAGAGCCGCTCCAGGACCAGCATGCCGACGCCCTCGGCCATGCCCATGCCGTCGGCCGCGGCGGAGAACGCCTTGCAACGGCCGTCGGCGGCCAGCACCCGCTGGCGGCTGAACTCGATGAGCGGTCCTGGTCCGGCCAATACGGTCACGCCGCCGGACAGGGCCAGCGTGGACTCTCCGTTGCGCAGCGACTGCACGGCCAGATGCAGGGTGACCAGGGAGGTCGAGCAGGCCGTGTCGAGGGTGATGGCCGGGCCCTCGACGCCGAGGGTGTAGGAGATCCGGCCGGAGAGCACGCTGGGCACCACGCCGGTGACCAGGTGTCCCTCGACGCTCGCGGGGGCGTGGGCCAGGCCGGTGCCGTACTCCTGGTAGTTCTGGCCGACGAACACTCCGGTGCGGGTGCCGCGCAGTGCGGTGGGGTCGATGCCGGCCCGTTCCAGTGCCTCCCAGGAGGTCTCCAGGAGCAGCCGTTGCTGCGGGTCCATGGCCAGTGCCTCGCGCGGCGAGATCCCGAAGAAGCCCGCGTCGAACGCGCCGGGGTCGTCCAGGAAGCCGCCGCGTCGTACGTAGCTGTGGCCGGAGCGCTCCGGGTCGGGGTCGTAGAGGCCGTCGACGTCCCAGCCGCGGTCGGTGGGCAGTTCGCCGGTGACGTCCCGGCCCTCGGACAGCACCCGCCACAGGTCTTCCGGGGAGCGGACCCCACCGGGGTAGCGGCAGGCCATGCCGACGATTGCGATGGGTTCGGTGCGGGACTCTTCGACGTCCTGCAGGCGGCGGTTGGCCTTGCGCAGGTCGACCATGACCCGGTTCAGGTAGCCGCGCAGCTTCTCTTCCTCGGACATGTGCAACCCCCTTCAGTTCGCGCCGAGTTCGCGGTCGATGAGGTCGTACATCTCCTCGTTCGACATCGGGTCGAAGTCCTCCTCGTGGTTGCCGAAGTCCCTGCCGAACTGCGCGAGCATCGCCCGCAGCCGCAGTTCGACACCGGCTCGGTCGTCGTCGGCGTCCGCCCGGGACAGCCGCTCGGCGAGCCGGTCCAGCTCGGTGAGGAGGGGTGGTTCGGGGGGCGCGAGCCGGGTGCGCAGGTAGGCGGCGACCGCGGCCGGAGTGGGCTGGTCGAAGACGAGGGTGGCCGGCAGCGCCAGACCGGTCGCCTCGCCGAGCCGGTTGCGCAGTTCGATCCCGGTCAGCGAGTCGTATCCCAGGTCGCGGAAGGCGTGGTCGGCGCCGATGGCGGTGGCGCCGGAGTGGCCCAGTACGACGGCCGCCTGCTCGCGTACCAGCCGTAGCAGAGTGCTGCGGCCTTCGGTGTCCGACAGCCCGGCCAGTCGCTGTGCCCAGGGCGATCCTGACGGCTGCGATTCCGGTTCGGAGGGGCCGTCCAGCACGTGCCGGGCCTCGGGGATCTCGGCGAACAGCGGCCTGCTGCGGGCGGAGGCGAACAGCGGCATGAACCTGGTCCAGTCGACGTCGGCGACGGACAGCCCGCTCTCGGCGCGTTCGAGGACGGTGCGCAGCGCGTCCAGCGCCGGTCCGGGAGCGATCAACGGCAGGCCCTGGCGGCGTAGTTGGTCGGCGTCGACCCCGTCGGGGAAGCGGGCGCCGTCCCAGACGCCCCAGGCCACCGAGGTGACCGGCAGACCGGCGGCGCGGGCCTGCTCGGCGAGGGCGTCGAGTTCGGCGTTGGCGGCGGCGTAGGCGCCGTGGTCGCCGCTGCCCCACACCCCGGCGATGGAGGAGTAGAAGACCACGGCGTCCAGTTCGGCCGGGTCGAGCAGTTCGACGAGATGCCGGGCGCCCTGGACCTTGGCGGTGAGGACGTCGGCGTATTCGGCGAGGTCGGTGTCGGGGAGCGCGGCCAGCCGCATCAGCGCGGCGGCGTGCACCACCGTGCGCACCACCTCGCCCTGCTCGCGCAGCCCGGCCAGCAGGGCGGCGACGGCGGCCCGGTCGCCGATGTCACAGGCGCGGGCGGTCAGCCGGACGCCCAGGCCGTCGAGTTCGGCCGTCAGCTCGGCGATCCCCTCGGCATGTGCGCCGCTGCGGCTGACCAGTACCACGTGCCGTACGCCCTGCGCGGCGAGCCAGCGGGCGACCTCCGGGCCGAGCGCGCCGGTGCCGCCGGTCACGAGCGCGGTGTCCCGGGCCTGCCAGTGGCCGGCCGCGCCGCCGTCGAGCGGAGCTCGCACCAACCGCCGTAGCAGCGTGCCGGATCCGCGCACCGCGAGTTGGTCCTCGTCGCCCCGGCCGCCCGCGAGCACCGCGCGCAGCTGCTCCAGCGCGGTCTCGTCGAGTTCGGCGGGCAGGTCGATGAGGCCGCCCCAGAACGCCGGGTGTTCCAGCATCGCCACCCGGCCCAGGCCCCACACCTGCGCCGCACTCGGTTCGCGCAGCGGATCGGCGTCGCCGGTGCTCACCGCGCCGGAGGTCACCAGCCACAGCGGGACCGCCGCGTCCAGATCGCCGAGCGCCTGCACCAGCGCCAGGGTGGCGGCCACCCCGGCGGGCACCACCGGGTGGTCCCGGTGCGAGCGGGGGTCGGCGGCCAGCAGGGACAGCACCCCGCGCGGGGGGTGCTCGGCCAGCGCGCGGCGCAGCCGGTCGGTGAGGCCGGCGCGGCCGGCATGCTCGGTGTCCACGGTGAGGGTCCGCACCGGAAGGCCGCCGGTGAGCGTCTTCAGCCAGTCCGGATCCGCACCCGAGGCGGGCACCAGCGCCAGCCACTCGCCGCCCGGTTCGGTGCGCTCCGGCGGGTCCGCTGGACGCCACTCGACGCGGTAGCGCCAGGTGTCGGAGCGGGGTCCGGCCTGTTCGGCCAGCCAGTACCAGCGGTGCTGGAAGGCGTAGGTGGGCAGGTCGACCCGTCGGGCACCGGTGCCCTCGAACACCTCGGCCAGCCGTACCCCGGCCCCGCGCACCTGCGCCTCGGCCAGCGACTGGGCGAAGCGCGGCCAGCCGCCGTCGTCGCGCCGCAGCGTGGCGAGTACGGCGGCCCGCGCGCCGGCGGCGTCCACCGTCTCCTGCACGCCCGGGGCGACCACCGGATGCGGGCTGATCTCGATGAAGGTGCCGATCCCGGCGTCCAGCGCGGTACGCACCGCGTCGGCGAACCGGACGGTCCGACGGAGGTTGGTGTACCAGTACTCCCCGGTGAGCTCCCGGGTGTCCAGCCGCTGCCCGGTGACCGTGGAGTACAGCGCGGTGCGCGCCGCCCGCGGACTGATCCCGGCGAGCAGTTCGGCCAGGCTGTCCTTGACGGCGGTGACGTGGGTGGAGTGCGAGGCGTAGTCCACCGCGATACGGCGGGCTCGCACCCCGCGCTCCTCGCAGGTCGCCCGTAGCTCGTCCAGGGCGTCCGGGTCGCCGGATACGACGGTGGACGTGGGGCTGTTGACCGCGGCCACGCCCAGCCGGTCGTCGGTGAACAGGGCCCGCACCTCGTCGGCGGGCAGCGCCACCGACATCATGCCGCCCTTGCCGGACAGTTCGGTCAGCGCACGGCTGCGCAGGCACACCACCGCGGCGGCGTCGCCCAGCGAGAGTGCCCCGGCCACGCAGGCGGCGGCGATCTCGCCCTGCGAGTGGCCGATCACCGCCTCCGGTTCCACACCGTACGAGCGCCACAGCGCGGCCAGCGACACGGTGACCGCGAAGGTCACCGGCTGCACCACGTCCACCCGCTCCAGCGTCGGCGCGCCCGGCAGCCCGCGCAGCACGTCCAGTACCGACCAGTCGACGTACGACTCGATCGCGGCGGCGCACTCGGCCAGCCGGGTGGCGAACACCGGTGCGGAGTCGAGCAGATCCAGCGCCATCCCGGCCCACTGCGCGCCCTGCCCGGGGAACACGAACGCCACCCGCCGTGCCGCGTCGGCCGCGGTGCCGCGCACCACGCCCGGGACGTCCCGGCCCTCGGCCAGCGCCCCGAGACGCTCGCCGAGTTGCTCCGGTCCGGCGGCCAGGACGACCGCGCGGTGTTCCAGCGCGGCCCGGCCGGTCACGCTGGACCAGGCGATGTCCCGCACCCGCTCGCCGGGGTGCTCCGCGAGATGCGCCGCCAGCCGTGCGGCCTGCTCCCGCAGCGCCTCCGCGCTCTGCCCGGACACCGCGACCGGCACCAGCCCCGGCTCGGTGTCCGGCCGCGCCCCAGCGGACCCGTCCACCTGCCCGACCCCGGCATCCGCAGCCGCGTCCGCCTCCTCCTCCGCCTGCTCGATGACGACATGCGCGTTGGTGCCGCTGATGCCGAACGAGGAGACCCCGGCCCGGCGCGGCCGTCCGTGCTCCGGCCACGGCCGCGCCTCCGTCAGCAGCCGCACCTCACCGGACGCCCAGTCCACGTGCGGTGAGGGCGCGTCGACGTGCAGGGTGCGGGGCAGCACCCCGTGCCGTATCGCCTGCACCATCTTGATCACGCCGGCCGCTCCGGCCGCGGCCTGCGCATGCCCGATGTTCGACTTGACCGACCCCAGCCACAGCGGATCGCCGGTACGGTCCCGGCCGTAGGTGGCCAGCAGCGCCTGCGCCTCGATCGGGTCGCCCAGCGGCGTCCCGGTGCCGTGGCCCTCGACCGCGTCGACGTCCTGGGCGCGGACTCCGGCGGCGGCCAGCGCGGTGCGGATCACCCTTTCCTGCGAGGGGCCGTTGGGGGCGGTCAGGCCGTTGGAGGCGCCGTCCTGGTTGACGGCCGAGCCGCGCAGCACGGCCAGCACGCGGTGGCCGTTGCGGCGGGCGGCGGAGAGCGGTTCGAGCAGCAGCAGGCCGACGCCCTCGGACCAGCCGGTGCCGTCGGCGGCCCCGGCGTAGGGCTTGCACCGTCCGTCGGCGGCGAGTCCGCGCTGCCGGGAGAACGCGGTGAACGTGGTCGGCTCGGCCATCACCGTCACACCACCGGCCAGGGCAAGCGAGCACTCACCGGAGCGCAGCGCCTGGGCCGCGAGGTGCATGGCCACCAGCGAGGAGGAGCATGCCGTGTCCACGGTGACCGCGGGCCCCTGCAGCCCGAGCGTGTAGGCGACCCGGCCGGAGGCGACGCTGCCGGCGGTGCCGGTGAGCAGGTGCCCCTCGACGCCCTCGGGCAGCTCCCGCAGCGCGGTGGCGTAGTCGTGGTACATCACGCCGGTGAACACGCCGGTCTGGCTGCCGCGTACCGAGGTCGGGTCGATCCCGGCGCGCTCCAGCGCCTCCCAGGCGGTCTCCAGGAGCAGCCGCTGCTGCGGGTCCATGGCGAGGGCCTCGCGCGGCGAGATCCCGAACAGCCCGGCGTCGAACCGGCCCGCGTCGCAGAGGAAGCCGCCGTGCCGGGTGTAGCTGGTGCCCGGGTGGTCCGGGTCGGGGTCGTACAGGCCGGTGACGTCCCAGCCCCGGTCGGTGGGGAACCCGCCGACGGCGTCGACGCCGTCGGCCACCAGGTCCCACAGGTCCTCCGGGGAGGCGACCCCGCCCGGGAAACGGCAGGCCATGCCGATGATCGCGATCGGCTCGTCCGCGGCCACCACCGGGGCGGCGGCGGGCGGGGCGCTCTCGGCGGTGGCGTCGCCGATGACTTCGCCGCGCAGGTATCCGGCGAGTGCGGCGGGGGTGGGGTGGTCGAACACCACGGTCGCGGGCAGCCGTACGCCGGTCGCCCGGCCCAGCCGGTTGCGCAGTTCCACCGCGGTCAGTGAGTCGAAGCCGAAGTCCTTGAACGGCCGGTCCGGTGACAGCCCGCCCGGGTCGGAGTGGCCGAGCACCACCGCCGCCTGGGTGAGCACCAGGTCCTGGAGGACCCGCAGCGGTTCCCCCTCGGCCAGCCGTCGCAGCAGCCCGTCGGCGCCGTCGGCCGGACCCTCCGTGGCCGCGGCGCGACGCACCACCGGCACCAGTGCGCGCAGCACCGGCGACAGCACGCCCTCGGCCGCCCGCTCGCGCAGCGCCACCGGGTCCAGGCGGGCGGCGAGCAGCACCGGGTCGTCCAGCGCGATGGCCGTGTCGAACAGGTCCAGTGCGGTGGCGGAGTCCAGCGGCACCACACCGGCGCGGGCCAGCCGGGCCCGGTCCGTGTCGGCCATGCCCTCGGTCATGCCGCTGCTCTCGGCCCACAGCCCCCAGGCCACCGCGGTCGCGGGCAGCCCGGCCGCCCGGCGCTGGGCGGCCAGCCCGTCCAGCGCGGCGTTGGCCGCCGCGTAGGCGGCCTGCCCCGCGTTGCCCAGCGTCCCCGCCACGGAGGAGAAGAGCACGAACGCCGTGAGTTCCGGGCCGGTCAGCTCGGCCAGGTGGCGCGCCCCGTCCACCTTCGCCCGGAACACCTCGGTCACCCGCTCGGGGGTGAGCGCGGCCAGCACCCCGTCGTCGAGAACGCCGGCGGCGTGCACCACGGCCGTCACCGGGTGCTCGGCCAGCAACGCGGCCACCGCGTCCCGCTCGGCCACATCACATGCCACCATGGCCACCTCGGCGCCCAATTCCCGCAGTTCGGCGCCCAGTTCCGCCATTCCCGGCGCGTCGCCGCCCCGCCGGGAGGCCAGTACCACGCCACGCACCCCGTGCCGCTGCACCAAGTGCCGTGCCACCAAAGCTCCCAGGGTCCCGCTCGCCCCGGTGATCAGCACGACGTCCTCAGCCGTCCAAGGAGCGTCCCCGGCCGTCTCCGTCACCCGCGCCAGCCGGGGTACCAGCAACCGCCCGACACGCAGGGCCAGTTGGGTTTCCCCGGTCGCAGCCGGCCAGGTCAGCGACGCCTCGGACGCGGGGTGGCCGTCCGTGTCGACCAGGACGAAGCGGTCCGGGTTCTCCGTCTGCGCACTGCGCACCAGACCCCACACCGCCGCCGCGTCGGGATCGACCGGCTCGCCCGGTCCGGTGGCGACCGCACCGCGCGTGAGCAGTACCAGCCTGGACGCGGCGAACCGCTCCTCGGCCAGCCAGCGCCGCGTCACCGTCAGGGCGTCGGTCACCCCGGCCACCGCAACGCCCACCACCGCGGGCACCGGCCCGTCCGGGTCCAGGTCCGACAGCCACACCCAGGCCCCGTCCTGCGCCGGGGGCGCCGACGGAACCCAGCCGGTGCGGTACAGGTGATCCCGGCGGCCGACGGCGAGCTGTTCGGCGCTGACCGGGCGGAACGCCAGCGAGTCGATCACCGCGACGGGGTTGTCCTCGGCGTCGGTCACGGTGAGGGAGACGGCTTCGCCGGCCGCGGGACGCAGCCGTACCCGCGCCGCGGTGGCACCGGTCCGGTACAGCCGGACCCCGGTGAAGGCGAACGGCAGCCCGGTGGCGGCCGTGGCGTCGGCCGGGACGGCCGCGTGCAGCGCCGCGTCCAGCAGCGCCGGGTGCAGCCCGTACGCTCCGGCGTCCGCCGACGCCGGTTCGGGCAGGGCGACTTCGGCGAACAGGTCCTCGCCGTGCCGCCACAGTCGGCGCAGGCCCTGGAAGACCGGCCCGTAGCCGTAGCCGAGCCGGGCCAGAGCCGGGTAGCGGTCGGCGAGTTCGACCGGGGTGGCGCCCGCCGGCAGCCAGTCGCCGGTCGCGGGCGGGGAGACCTCCGTCGTGCCGAGCCTGCCGGCGGCGTGGTGCGTCCACTCGGGGCCCTCGCCCGGCCGGGAGTACACGTCCACGGCCCGGCCGCCGTCCTCGCCGGGCGCGCCGAGCACCACCTGTACCCGTACGCCGCCACGCTCGGGCAGCGGCAGGGGCGCGTGCACGGTCAGCTCCTCCAGCACCCGGCAGCCCGCCTCGTCCCCGGCGCGCACGGCCATCTCCACGAAGGCCGTGCCGGGCAGTACGGCGGTGCCGAAGACGGTGTGCTCGGCCAGCCAGGGCTGCCGTTGCCGGGACAGCTCACCGGTCAGCAGCAGTTCACCGGTGGAGGCCACCGGCGCGGCGGCGCCCAGGAGCGGGTGGGCGGTGGCGTCCAGCCCGAGCCCGGCGGGGTCGGTGCCGCCCACCGGGGTGGGCAGCCAGTAGCGCCGGCGTTGGAAGGCGTAGGTGGGCAGCTCCGTCCGGTGGCCCGGGACGCCGAAGGCAGGGGCCCATGCCACGGGGACTCCGCGTACCTGGGCCTCGGCCAGCGACTGCAGGAACCGGCCGGGGCCGCCCTGGTCGCGGCGCAGCGAGCCGACCACCACGGCCGTGCTGCCCGCCGCCTCGACGGTTTCCTGGACGGCCGCGGTCAGGATCGGGTGCGGACTGGTCTCGACGAACACGCGGTGCCCGGTGCGGTCCAGTTCGCGGATCGTCTCCTCGAAGCGGACGGTCTGGCGCAGGTTCCGGTACCAGTACTCGGCGTCCAGGGTTGCCGTGTCGAGCCGTTCGCCGGTCACCGTGGAGTAGAAGGGGACCTTGGCAGCGCGCGGCTCCAGCCCGGCGAGCCGGTCCAGCAGTTCGGTGCGGATGCGCTCCACCTGAGCGGAGTGCGAGGCGTAGTCCACCGCGACCAGCCGGGCCCGCGCGCCTTCGGCGGTCAGTTCGGCTTCGAGTTCCCGGAGGGCTCCGGGTTCCCCGGAGAGGACCACCGCCGCAGGCCCGTTGACCGCGGCGACCGACACCCGCCCGTCCCGGCGCGCCAGCCGCGGCTCCAGTTCGGCGACCGGGAGCGCCACCGACATCATCCCGCCGGCACCGGACAGCGCGCCGAGCGCGGCGCTGCGCAGCGCGCTCACCTTGGCGGCGTCGCGCAGGGACAGGGCCCCCGCCACGCACGCGGCGGCGATCTCCCCCTGCGAATGCCCCACCACCGCGTCCGGCTCCACCCCGAACGACCGCCACAACGCGGCGAGCGACACCATCACCGCAAACGACACCGGCTGCACCACATCCACCCGCTCCAGGGACGGCTGACCCGCCTCACCCCGCAGCACACCCAACAGCGACCAGTCCACGAACTCACCGAGCGCCGAAGCACACTCAGCCACCCGCTCCGCGAACACCGGCGAGGAATCCAGCAGTTCCACCGCCATCCCCGCCCACTGCGCCCCCTGCCCCGGAAACACGAACACCGTCCGGCCGTCGACGTCGGCGACCCCGCGCACCAGGCCGGGCGTCTCCTCGTCGGCGGCGAGGGCGCGTAGCCCTCGTACCAGGTCCGTGCGGTCGGTCGCGGTGCACACGGCGCGGTGCGGGAGCGCGGCCCGGGTGGTGGCGGCCGCGCGGGCGACGTCCGCGAGAGCCGCCCCCGGCTCGCTCTCCAGGTGCGCGGCCAGCCGTGCCGCCTGCGCCCGTAACGCGGCCGCCGTCTGCCCGGACACCACCACCGGTACGGGAGCGGACCGCACCGCTCGATCCGGTGCCGACGCGGGTTCCACCGGCACCACCTCGGGCGCCTGCTCCACGATGACGTGGGCGTTGGTGCCGCTGATCCCGAACGAGGACACCCCGGCCCGGCGCGGCCGGCCGCGCTCCGGCCAGGGCCGCTCCTCCGTCAGCAGCCGTACCTCGCCGAACGCCCAGTCCACGTACGGCGAGGGTTCGTCCACGTGCAGGGTGCGCGGCAGCAGCCCGTGCCGCAGCGCCTGTACGACCTTGATCACACCCGCGACACCGGCGGCGGCCTGCGTGTGCCCGATGTTGGACTTCAGCGAGCCCAGCCAGAGCGGGTCGCCGGTGCGGCCTTGGCCGTAGGTGGCCAGCAGTGCGTGGGCCTCGATCGGGTCGCCCAGGGTGGTGCCGGTGCCGTGCGCCTCCACCAGGTCCACGTCCGCGCCGGACAGTCCTGCGGTGGCCAGCGCGGTGCGGATCACGCCTTCCTGCGCGGGGCCGTTGGGGGCGGTCAGGCCGTTGGAGGCGCCGTCCTGGTTCACCGCTGAGCCGCGCAGTACGGCGAGCACGGGGTGGCCGTTGCGGCGCGCGTCGGACAGCCGTTCCAGGACGAGCTGACCGGCGCCCTCCGCCCAGCCGGTGCCGTCGGCGGCCGCCGCGAACGACTTGCACCGCCCGTCCGCCGCGAGTCCGCGCTGCCGGGAGAACTCCACGAAGATGCCCGGCGTGGGCAACACCGTCACCCCGCCTGCCAGCGCCAGCGAGCACTCCCCCGACCGCAGTGCCTGGGCCGCGAGATGCACCGCCACCAGCGACGAGGAGCAGGCGGTGTCCACGGTGACCGCGGGCCCGCGCAGTCCCAGGCTGTAGGCGACGCGGCCGGAGGCGACGCTGGCGGTGGTGCCGGTCAGCACGTAGCCGTCGAGGCCGTCGGCGCCCTCGTGCATCCGGGGGCCGTAGTCCTGTGCCATCACCCCGGAGAACACTCCGGTCGCGCTGTCCCGCAGGGAGAGCGGGTCGATGCCGGCCCGCTCCAGTGCCTCCCAGGAGGTCTCCAGGAGCAGCCGCTGCTGGGGGTCCATGGCGAGCGCCTCGCGCGGCGAGATACCGAACAGGTCCGCGTCGAACTCGGCGGCCCCGTAGAGGAATCCGCCGGTGCGTGCGTAGCTGCGTCCCGGCCGGTCCGGGTCCGCGTCGAAGAGCCCGTCCAGGTCCCAGCCGCGGTCGGTGGGGAAGCCGCCGATCGCGTCGGTGCCGGCGGCCACCAGGTCCCACAGGTCCTCGGGCGAGCCGACCCCACCGGGGAACCGGCAGGCCATCCCCACGATCGCGATCGGGTCGGTGGCGGGCGCGGGATCCGCGGGCGGCCTCTCGGGCCCGGCGTCCCGCCGTGTCCCGGCGGCCAGTTCGGCGGTCAGGTGCGCGGTGATCCGTTCTGGGGTGGGGTGGTCGAGTACGGCGGTGGCGGGCAGCCGTACCCCGGTCACGTCGGCCAGCCGCTGCCCCAGCTCCACCGTCATCAGCGAGCCGAAGCCCAGGTCCTTGAACGGCCGCCGCATGTCCAGCTGTTCGGCGGAGTCCAGCTCCAGCGCCGCGGCCACCTCGGCGCGTACCAGCGCGCGTACCGCCTGCTCCCGCTCGGCCGCGGGCAGTCCGGCGAGTCCCGAGTCGGGGCGGGCCGGCGTCCCGATCTCCGCCGCGGCCGGTACGGCTGACACGGCGGGTACGACGGGGGTCGCGCCGCCGGTGGCCGTCACCCCGGCGATCCAGTGCCGCCGCCGCTGGAAGGGGTAGGTGGGCAGCGGGATCCGCCGGGCTCCGGAGCCGTCGTAGAACCGCGCCCAGTCCACGGGGACGCCGCGGGTGTGCACCCGGGCCACGGCGGTGAGCAGTGATCGCAGGTCGGGGCGTTCGCCGCCGGCCAGCGCGGAGACGAACGCCACGTCCTCGGGCGCGCTGCCCGGGCCCATGGCGCACAGGGTCCCGTCCGGGCCGAGTTCCAGGAAGGTGCGGGCGCCGTCCGCGCAGGCGGTGGCGATGGCGTCGGCGAACCGTACGGTGCCGCGGGTGTGCCGGGCCCAGAACTCCGGCCAGTCCAGGCCGGTGACGTCCAGTTCGGCGCCGGTCAGCGAGGAGATGACCGGCAGGGTCGGGGTCCGCCAGTCGATGCGGGCCGCGGCCGCGCGCATCCCGTCCAGGATGCCGTCCACCTGCGGCGAGTGGCTGGCGATCGTGACCTGGATGCGGCGGGTGCGCCGGCCCCGCGCGGACCACCGTGCGGCGATCGCCAGGGTGGCGTCCACGTCCCCGGAGAGCACGGTGGCGGTGGGGCTGTTGAGGGCGGCGATCGACACCAGTCGGCCGGTCGCCTCGACGTCCGGCAGCAGCTCCGCCTCGGACGCCTCGACCAGGATCATCGCCCCGCCGGGCGGGATGTCCTGCATCAGCCGGCCGCGGGCGGCGACCAGCGCGCAGGCGTCGGGCAGTGACATCGCCCCGGCGACGTGCAGGGCGGCCAGTTCGCCGAAGGAGTGGCCGAGCACCGCGTCCGGGGTGATCCCCCAGCTCTCCACCAGCCGGTACAGCCCGACCTGGACGGCGAACAACGCGGGCTGGGTGTAGGCCGGTTCGTCCAGCAGGGCGGCGTCCGCCGAGCCCGCCTCGGCGAAGACCACGTCGAGCAGCGGCCGGGGCAGGTGCGGGCGCAGTTCCGCGGCGACGGCGTCCACGGCGGCGGCGAACAGGGGGTGGCGCCGGTAGATCTCCCGGCCCATGCCCGGCCGCTGGTTGCCCTGCCCGGCGAAGAGGAACACGGTCCGTCCCTCGGCGGCCGTGCCGCGCACCACCCGGGCGTTCGCCGTGTCCCCGGCCAGCGCCGTCAGGAGGCCGGGTACTTCGTCGGCGGACTCGGCGACCAGCACCGCCCGCCGCTCCAGCGGACCGCGCGTGGTGGCCAGCGAGTAGGCCAGGTCCACCGGGGATGCCGTCGACTCGCCGACCAGCCCGGCCAGTTCGGCCAGCGCCGCCGGGGCTCGTGCGGTCAGCGGAACCAGTACCGGGCCGTCGTACTCCCCGGCCCCCTCGGTGTCGTGGACCGGTGCCGGGCGGGGAGCGGGCGGCTCGGCGAGGACCAGGTGGCAGTTGGCGCCGCCCATGCCGAACGAGCTCACCCCGGCGAGCAGCGGGCCCCGCGTGGCGGGCCACGGCCCGGTCTCGGTGACCACCCGCAGGCCCAGCTCCGTCAGCGGGATCCGTGGGTTGGCGGTGCGGAAGTTCAGGCTGGGCACCAGTTCCCGGTGCGAGAGGCACAGCACCATCTTGAGCAGTCCGGCGATCCCGGCCGCGCCCTCCAGGTGCCCGATGTTGGTCTTCACCGAGCCGACCAGCAGCGGCCGCCCCCGCTCGCGCCCGGGTCCGGCCACCGCGCCGAGGGCCGCGGCCTCGACGGGGTCGCCCAACGGCGTTCCGGTCCCGTGCAGTTCGACGTAGTCGAGGTCGGCCGGGGACACACCGGCCGTCGCGCAGGCGAGGCGCAGCACGTCCTGCTGGGCCTCCTGGCGGGGGGCGGTGAGCGAGTCGCCGCCGCCGTCGTTGTTGACGGCGCTGCCGCGGATCACCGCGTGCACGGTGTCCCCGTCGGCCAGTGCCGCCGACAGCGGCTTGAGCACCAGGACCGCGCCCCCCTCGCCGCGCACGAACCCGTCGGCCCGTTCGTCGAAGGTGTGGCAGCGCCCGTCCGGTGAGATGGCGCCGAGCGCCTGGGTGACGTCGTAGCCGTCCTGGGTGATGTTCAGGTTGACGCCGCCGGCCAGCGCCGTCGTGCACTCCCCCGCCGCGAGGGCCCGGCAGGCCAGGTGGACGGCGAGCAGTGCGGAGGACTGGGCGCTGTCCACCACCAGGCTGGGGCCGCGCAGCCGCAGGGCGTAGGACACCCGGTTGGCGATCATCGCCCGGTTGCGCCCGGTGGCCGAGTGCGGGCTCAGGCGGGCGCCGCGAAGCGTCGCGTAGTCGTCGTAGGTGGCGCCGACGTACACCCCGGTGCCGCCCTGGTGGCCGCCGTCGCCCGGGATGATCCCGGCGTTCTCGAAGGCCTCCCAGGCCAGTTCGAGGACCAGCCGCTGCTGCGGGTCCAACACGGCCGCCTCGCCCGGGGAGATGCCGAAGAACCCGGCGTCGAAGGAGTCGACCTGGTCGAGGAAGCCCGCCCGTACCGGTTCGCCGGAGGGCAGTACGGGTACCGCCGGGCCGTCCGGGTGGCAGCGCCGTGGACCGGGTTCGCCCAGCGCGTCCCGTCCGTCGTGCAGCAGCCGCCAGAACTCGGCGGGGTCTGCCGCCCCCGGCAGCCGGCACGCCAGGCCGACGACCGCCACCGGTTCCTGGTCGGCGGCGTTGCCCACTCGGTCACCCACGCCGGTCTCCCCCTCCACGTCGTCTCATCGAGGACACGTCTGATCCGCCCGGCAGCTGATGTTCCGGACGTCCACGGTTGCGCTGTGCCACGGGCAGGGCTGAGCGGCCCCTGGGCCGAAGCGGCCCCTTGAACACACCCGGCTGACAACCCCGGCGCGTTCGGCCGGCGGGCATGCCGCAGGGGCGGCCCGGGGCAGCACCGGGCCGATCGGATCGTGGGCGGGGCGCGGACCGGCGTCGGGCGCCGGTCCGCTTCAGGCTGCCGCGGTCACCACGTCGTGACCGTCGTCCCCGGATCCGCCGCGCGGCGGCCGGGGTGAGGGCGTCCGCCGTACGCGGCAGGACGCGGGCCCGCTCAGGCGCGGACGAACTCCACGGGCACTCTCAGGGCCACCGTGTGCTTGCTGTTGTTGGCCCAGGGCACCGGACCGGTCAGCCGTACCTCGGCGACCCGGTCGAGCAGCACGCCGAACAGCGTGCGCAGTTCGATACGGGCGAGGTCGACGGCGAGGCAGCTGTGCGGCCCCTGGCCGAAGGCCACGTGCGGGTTGGGGTTCCGGCGCACGTCGAAGGACATGGCGTCGTCGAACACGCTCTCGTCCCGGTTGGCCGAGGACCACCACAGCGTCACCTTGTCGCCGCGGCCGATCCGTACGCCGTTGAAGGTGAAGTCCTCGGTGGCCGTCCGCCGGTTGTACGGCGTCGGCGTGGACCAGCGCATCATCTCCTCGACCGCGCTGTCCAGCAGCGAGCGGTCGGCGCGCAGCGCCTGCCACTGTTCCGGCCGTTCGGCCAGGGCGAGCAGGCCGACCGCGATCACGTTGCGGGTGGGCTCGCTGCCGGCCAGGGTCAGCAGGTTGACGAACACCTCGCGCTCGTACTCGCGCAGCGGCGGTTCGCCGTGGCCCTCCGGGAGGTCACCGGCGGCGATCACGGACAGGAAGTCCCGGGCCGGCTCGGCGCGCTTGTCGGCGATCAGTTTCACGCCGTACTGGTACATGGCCAGCAGGGAGGCCTGGCTGCGGGAGGAGGCCTCGCCGGACTCACGGTCCTCGTAGCCCATCACGACCTCGGTCCACTCGACGAACTGCGGCCAGTCCGCGCGGGGGATGCCCATCAGCGCGGCCATGACCTCGACCGAGTACCGGCCGGCCACGTCGTTCTGGAAGTCGCAGGAGCCCTGCTTGACGACCTCGTCGATGATCGTCTCGGCGCGTTCGGTGATGGTCGGGGCCAGCGCCTCGAGGACCGGGCCGGTGACCGAGGGGCTGACCAGGTCGCGCAGCAACCGGTGCCGTGGGTCGTCCATCATGTTCAGCATCGCGCCGGAGTAGGTGCCGGCGGGCAGGTCGTCGAGGTGGGTGCCGCCGCCCTCGCGGTCGCCGCCGCCCTGGGAGGACAGCAGCGGATGAGCCGCGGCTTCGACCACGTCGGCGTAGCGGGACAGGACCCAGAAGTTCTCGCCGTCGCGGGTGCGGCCCGGCGGGTGGAGCAGGATCGGTGCTTCCCGGCGGAGCCGGGCGAAGACCTCGTGCGGGAAACCGGCACCGAACCGGTCCTGGTCGCTGAGATCGAACCCGCCGAGAACAGCGGGTAACTCGTCGGCGGAAACCTCGGTGGCGCTTCGCGATAACGGGAGGGCGGGCTGTTCCAATGACATTAGCTCTCCATTTTTTGCACTGACGTATCGAGGAACGTCAAAAGCAACATCAGTGTCACCCGATCGTGGAATTGACGTCAAGCGGCCCTTGAAGAAGTTGGGCTGACGCTGGGATGTCCTTTAGGCAGGACCGCCAAGAAACGTCCCTGGCCAGGGCAGTTGAGGCCGCTCGTCACAACGGGTGCGCTCGAACTGTTGCATGGTGCAGACGTACCGCACGAGCGATGAGAGAACAAACCCCCCAAGGACAATCCGCTGTGCTACGACAAACGGCGTATCGACACCACGATCTGGGTAGGATCCGCGGTTCACTTGAGGCCGCTGAGCATCACACCGCGGATGTAGTGCTTCTGCAGCAGCAGGAAGAGCACCAGGACCGGCAGGGTGCTCAGGACCAGGCCGGCCATGACGATCGGCGTCGTGCGGGTCGGGTCGACGTAGTCCTGCAGGAGCTGGATGCCGACGGGCAGGGTCATCACGTCCGGGTTGGCGGTTGAGACGAGCAGCGCCCAGATGTACTCGTTCCAGGCGTCGACGAACGTCAGCAGTCCGAGGGTGACGAGGACCGGCTTGGTCTGCGGGACGACGATCCGCCACCACACGGTGAACTCGCCGGCCCCGTCGATGCGTGCGGCTTCCAGCACCTCGTCCGGCACGGAGACCATGAACTGGCGCATCAGGAAGATCCCGAAGCTGCTGACGAGGAACGGCATGGCGAGCGCCGCGATGCTGACGGTCAGGCCGGCGCCGCCGCGCCCGAACAGGTCGTTGCCGCCCGCCAGCGGCCAGTGCACCAGGATCAGGAAGTGCGGGACGAGGAAGAGGAACGGCGGGAACATCATCGTCGACAGCACCAGGCGGAAGACGAAGTCCCGGCCGGGGAAGCGGAGTTTGGCGAGCGCGTAGCCGGCGAGCGACGAGGTGACCAGCACCGAACCGCTGATCACGGCCGTGGCGACGACGCTGTTGCGGAAGAGCACCGGCAAGTCCAGCTGGTGGATGGCGGCCCGGTAGTTGGACAGGTCGAACGCCTCGGGCAGGAACCGGTAGGGCAGCCGGCCGGCCTCGTCGGCGCCCTTGAAGGACGTCATCACCATGTCGAGGAACGGCACCACCGTGAGCACGGCGCCGGTGACGACCAGCAGGTACGACAGCCACGGGAACCGTCGGCGCATCACGCGTCCTCCCCCTTGCGCCGGAAGAGCCACAATTGGACCAGGGTGACCGTGAGGACCACCGCGAAGAGCACGAAGGCGGCGGCGCTCGCGGTGCCCCAGTCGCCGTAGGAGAAGGCCTGCCGGTACATCTCAAGGGCGGCCACGTCGGTCGCGTCTCCGGGTCCGCCCTTGGTCATCACGATGATCAGCGCGAACGACTGGAGGCCGGTGAGGAACTGGGTGATGCACACGAACAGCAGGGAGGGCCGCAGCAGGGGCAGCGTGATCCGCCAGAAGACGGTGACGGGCCCGGCGCCGTCGAGCGCGGCGGCCTCGTAGTACGACTGGGGGACGGACTTCAGCCCGGCGGTCAGGACGAGGATCGCCGAGCCGACCGAGGCCCAGGCCTGGACGACGACGACCGCGGGCAGCGCGGTGTCCGGGTCCTGGAGGAAGGCCACCGAGCCGAGCCCGAGGGCGTTGAGGACGCCGTTGACGAGGCCGCCTGGTTCGTACATGTACTTCCAGACGTTCCCGACGGCGACGACGGTCGTGACGATCGGCAGGAAGTACAGGGTCCGCCACAGCCCCTGGAACCGGAGTTTGTCGATGCAGGTGGCGACGAGCACGGAGCCGGCCAGCGCGAGGGCCACGGTGCCGAGGGCGAACAGCAGCGTGTTGGTGAGGACCGGTGTCAGGAACGTCGCCCCGTCCGCGAAGAGGCGGGCGAAGTTCTCCGGTCCGACGGGGTCGATGTCACCGAGGTCGAAGCCCGCCCAGCGGGACATGGACAGCAGCAGCGCGAAGCCGAGCGGCAGGGCGAGGAAGACGGCGTAGAACAGCAGTGTCGGCGCCAGGAAGAGGTAGGCGACGACGGCCTGGCGGCGCTTTTGCCGGTCCCGTCCGCTCCCGCGGACGCCGACGGCGGACGGAAGGCGGGCGGCCCGTTCGGCGGCCTCCGCTGTCAGGGTGGCGTTCACCATGAGCGCGACACCTCCTGGTCGACCTGGCGGCGGGTGGTGCGCAGGGCCTCGTCGACGGACTGCTGACCGGTCCACAGCGCCTCGATGTTCTTGCGCAGCAGCGACTTGGCCTGCTGCGCGCCCGGCCCGTTCGGCTCCGGCACCGCGTAGGCCAGCGCGTCCAGGAACGGCCGCAGGTTCGGGTCGCCGCCGGCGCCGAGCAGGGTCCGCATGTCGTCGGCGCGGCCGGTCAGGGAACCCACCGACACCTGCAGGGCGCTCATCCGGGTGGCACCGCGCACCTTGTCGGTGTTGAGCCAGCGCAGGAACTCCCAGGCCTCACGCGGATGTCCACTGGCGGTGTTGACGCCGAGCATGAAGCCGGTGGAGAGCGTGGCGCGCCGGCCGTCCGCCTCGGGCAGCGGCACGGGCGCCACGCCGACGTCGTGGTAGGCCTCGCCCATCAGGGACTTGAGGTTCGCCGTCCACCAGCCGGCGCTGATCACCATGGCGACCTGCCCGGACGCGAACGCCTTGTAGACGTTGACGCCGGGGTCGCTCGCGCCCTTGGCGACGAGGCGGTGCTGCAGGTCGAGCACGGCCCGGCCGGCCGGCGAGTCGATGGCGGTGCTCCTGCCGTCCGCGGCGACGAACCGTCCGCCGGCGGCGTTGAGCAGCGCGAGGGTCTGGCCAACGGTCGTGGAGTCGTCGTAGGTCGACAGGCCGAACCCCTGGACCAGGGTGTTGCCGTAGCCGTCCCGCCGGGCGGTGCGGTACGCCGTCTCCTCCAACTCCCGCCAGGTGCGCGGGGGTCCGTCGACGCCGGCCGCGCGCAGCAGCCGCTTGTTGTAGTAGAGGGCGTACGTCTGCGTCTCGGTGGGGTATCCGTAGACCCGGCCCGCCACCGACGAGGAGCCGACCGCGGCGGCTCCGTAACCGCGCCTGATCTCCTCGGCGTGCCCGGCCGGGGCCGGCCGCAGGACGCCGGCCCGGACGAGCTGGCCGTTCCACAGGCAGTACGGCTGGAGGATGTCGGCGCCCTGGCCCGCGGCCTGGCGGACCATGAACGTGGTCAGCAGGTCGGTGAACTCCACGGCCTTCGTCGCCACCTTGACCCGGTCGTGGGTGGCGTTCCACTCGTCGACGGGGACCCGCAGGGCCTCTTTCAGCTCGCCGCTCGCATAGTGGGAGAGCAGGGTGAGGACGACCGGCTCCCCGGGCCGCCCGGTGCCCCGGTAGGGCGCGGCACAGCCGGACGCGAGCAGCGCCGAGGGCAGCGCGAGGGCGAGGTGACGGCGGCGCAACCGGCCGGCCGGGGATGTCGGTGTCATCGGGCGGCCGCCTCCCGGCGCAGCACGTGGAACACCCGGGTCGTGGTGAAGCCGGTCTTCCGGTAGAGGTGGCCGGCCGGCGACTGTGCGCCGGTCCACAGGAACCACGCGCAGTGCGCGCGCAGGGCCCGCATCCGTTCCAGGACCAGGTGGAGGAGGACTTCGCCGAGTCCGGTGCCGCGCATCTCCTCCAGCACCCCGATCGGGCCGAACCGCTCGTCCACCGAGTCGAACGCGCCGTGCATCGCCCAGCCGACCATCCGGCCGGCCGGGTCGCGGGCGACGACGATCCGGTCGAGCGGTGTACCCGCGGCCAGACACGCCCGGATCGTGCACGCCCAGTCGGGGCCGAAGCGGCTCCCGGCGAGCGCGAGGAGATCCACCAGGTCGTCGTCGGCCGGGGTCGCGAACCGGTAGCCGCGCCCGGTCAGTTGGTCCAGGCGGCGGGTCACGTCGTCCGGACGGCGGTAGCCGACCAGGCCGCGGTCCATCGCGGCCGCCTCGTACAGCGTGCGAAAGCCCAGGGACTCCAGGAGCCCGGCCGCCTCCGGGTAGGCCTCGGCGTCCAGGCCCGGGAACACGTAGTTCGGGGTGTACGACGAGAAGTCCACCCGGGTACGGCCGTGGCCGTGCAGCCAGTCGAGGGCCTCGGTCAGCAGCCGGCGGCCGAGTCCGTGCCCGCGGGCGTCGGGGGCGACGAAGAAGAACGGGATCCAGCCCTGCTCCGGCTCCAGGTCGGTGCCGGCCATGGGCGTCAGCCGCCGCACCGCGTAGGCGGCGCCGACCACACGGTCGCCGTCGACGGCGACCCGCAGCCCTTCGGGGTCGAAGTTGGGGTCGAGCAGTACCAGGGTGCGGAAGCGGTCCGGGGTGATGGGGTCGGCCGGCACGCTGCGGCGCCAGGCCTCCACCACCAGCGGGCCGTCGCCCGCGCGAAAGCCACGGATCGCGGCCTGGGTCGTCGTCGTGCGGTCGGTCATCGGCGGGATCGTCCTTCCGGGCGGGGCGGCAGGTCCGCGGGGTAGAGCAGCACGTCGTCGCCGGCCCACCGGCCGGGCGGGGCCGGCGGGCCGCACAGCGGCAGCGGGTCGTCGCCCGCGTCGACGGCCCGCCGCAGCCGGTCGGACCCCCACAGCAGGTCGATGAAGTGCCGGTGGCCGGTCCCCTCGGCGCCGCCCTCGGCGGTGTGCCAGGCGAAGTCGTCCGGGTACAGGCGGCGGAGCACGGCGAGCATCGCGACGGCGGTGCGGACGGGTGCGAACGCCACGCGGTCGGTGACGTGCAACTGGACTCCGCGCAGCGGCCGTCCCGCGTGCTTGTGGAAGGCCGGTACATAGCGCAGGTCGCGGAAGTGCACTCCCGGCAGGGCGAGTTCGGCGAGCGCGGGCGCGAACCGCCCGTCGAGGTAGGGGGCGCCGACGATCTCGAAAGGCTGTGTGGTGCCGCGGCCCTCGGAGAGGTCGGTCCCCTCGAAGAGGCAGGTGCCGGGGTAGACGAGGGCGGTGGCGGGTGTCGGGATGTTCGGCGAGGGGGCGATCCAGGGCAGCCCGGTGGCCTCGGCGTCCAGGGAGCGCCGCCAGCCGACGGCTTCGATCACCGTCAACTCGACGGCCCGGCCCGCCCTTTCGGGAACGGCGGAGGCGTTGAAGTGCCGGGCGAGTTCACCGCAGGTGAGGCCGTGCCGGACGGGGATCGGGACGCGCCCGACGAAGCTGGCCCACGCCGGGTCCAGGAGCGGGCCCTCGCTGACGAGTCCGCCGATCGGGTTCGGGCGGTCGGCGACCACGAACCGGACGCCGGTGCGGGCCGCCGAGACCATCAGGTCGAACATGGTCCACGCGTAGGTGTAGAACCGGGCCCCGATGTCCTGGAGGTCGTACACCAGGGCGTCGACGCCACTGTCGATCAGCAGTTTGTCGAGGCGCTCGCCCGCGCACCGGTAGGTGTCGTGCACCGGCAGACCGGTGCCGGGGTCGAACCGGACCGCCTCGGACTCGCCGGCCTGGCCGGTCCCGTGCAGCCCGTGTTCGGGACCGAACAGGGCGGCCAGCGGCGCGCCGGCCGCGAGCAGCGCGGGCGCCACCGGGCGCAGATCGGGGAGGACTCCGGCGTGGTGGGTCACCAGTCCGAACCGGCCGGGCCCGGCGAGGCCGGGCGAGTCGTGCAGGCGCGCGATACCGGTCGTCACCGCGAGACCGTCGTCCGTGCTCATCCCTCGCCCCGTCCGCCGGTGACACCTCTCTCAAGCAATGGTCGGGAATTTACTCTTATGTCCCGCATTTAGCGGCAATGAATCGCCGACGGCTCCCATGCCCGCCCCGTCGCACACGCACGGGTGACCGGCATCGACCAACCGCCTTGACGGTTCCCGCACTTGCCCTCGGGACCCTCGTGCCGCCGACCGGGCCGAAGCGTCACGGCACGTCGACGGAGGTCCCCCGGACGTGGGACGTTTCCGTGTCGTCGGAGCGTCCGGGCGCGGTGACGGTGTGTGATGGCGACGGGCCTCGGTCTCCCCGTCGATGCCGGCGTCGCCCTTTTTCACTGTTCTCACCGCTCACGAAGGACATCACGATGCGCCTCAGCCGTCCGATCGCCGCCGTTCTCGGCGGGCTCGCCCTCGCCGTCATCACCATCGGTCCGGCCGCCGCCGCCGACGGGACGTTCGTCTGGGTCGGACCCAAGGGCAAGGCGTACGCCATCCAGAACCCGCCGGACCGCAAGTGCCTGGACCTGGCACAGGAGGCGCGCGGTCCGCAGAACGCCACGAAGAAGGCGCTGGTCGTCTACAGCAAGCAGAAGTGCAAGGGCACCGCGCTGCGGATCGCCGCCGGGCACTCGGCGGCCAGCAGCGTCCACTTCGCGAGCGTGGTCTTCAACCCCCGCTAGGCGCTTCGCCGCAAGCGGCGTGCCGTCCAGCTCCCGACCGGTGGCGCCGATCACGACACGGTGATCGGCGCCACCGGTCTTTTGTGCGCAGAGGGCACCCGGGACGCGGGGTGCGCGGGCCACCGCCATGACCTGGGCCCGCACCGGTTCGGAGCCCCGCGACCGATGTCACACCGGGAGGACCCACATCACACCGGGACCCCCTTGATCGATCATCGACCGACCGGTTTAGCATATGAGCGCCACCTAGCTCGATCGAGAGTAGATCTGTGACTGTCAACGACGACTCGTTCACCAACTGGAAGAACCGCGAGGAGATCGCGGAGTCGATGATCCCGATCATCGGGAAGCTGCACCGGGAGCGGGACGTGACCGTCCTCCTCCACAGCCGCTCCTTGGTGAACAAGTCGGTGGTCAGCATCCTCAAGACGCACCGGTTCGCCCGCCAGATAGCCGGCGCCGAGCTGTCCGTCACCGAGACGATGCCCTTCCTGCAGGCGCTCACCACGCTCGACCTCGGCCCCTCCCAGATCGACATCGGCATGCTCGCCGCCACCTACAGGGCCGACGACCGCGGCCTGGGTGTCCAGGCGTTCACCGCGGAGGCGGTCGCCGGGGCCACCGGCGCCAACAAGATCGAGCAGCGCGAGCCGCGGGACGTCGTCCTGTACGGCTTCGGCCGCATCGGCCGCCTGGTCGCCCGGCTGCTGATCGAGAAGGCGGGCTCCGGCAACGGACTGCGC
Organism: Streptomyces sp. NPDC007157; assembly: GCF_040634235.1. Classification (NCBI taxonomy): domain Bacteria; kingdom Bacillati; phylum Actinomycetota; class Actinomycetes; order Kitasatosporales; family Streptomycetaceae; genus Streptomyces; species Streptomyces sp. NPDC007157. The sequence continues at coordinate 88,992 of NZ_JBEYFE010000032.1, read as the reverse complement.
CTGCGGGCCATCGTGGTGCGCGGTGCCGGCGGCGAGGACATCGTCAAGCGCGCCTCGCTGCTGCGCCGGGACTCGATCCACGGCCAGTTCCAGGGCACGATCACCGTCGACGAGGAGAACAGCACGATCCTCGCCAACGGCAACGAGATCAAGGTGATCTACGCCGACGACCCCTCCCAGGTCGACTACACGGCGTACGGCATCCGGGACGCCATCCTCATCGACAACACGGGCAAGTGGCGCGACCGCGAGGGCCTGTCCGAGCACCTGCGCCCCGGTATCGAGAAGGTCGTGCTGACCGCGCCGGGCAAGGGCGACGTCCCGAACATCGTGCACGGCGTCAACCACGACACCATCAAGCCCGACGAGCAGATCCTGTCCTGCGCGTCCTGCACCACCAACGCGATCGTGCCGCCGCTCAAGGCGATGGCCGACGAGTACGGGGTGCTGCGCGGGCACGTGGAGACCGTCCACTCGTTCACCAACGACCAGAACCTGCTGGACAACTACCACAAGTCGGAGCGCCGCGGCCGGTCCGCGCCGCTCAACATGGTCATCACCGAGACGGGTGCCGCGTCCGCCGTCGCGAAGGCGCTGCCCGACCTCGAGGCGCGGATCACCGGCAGCTCGATCCGCGTCCCGGTGCCGGACGTGTCGATCGCGATCCTCAACCTCCAGCTGGCCCGCGAGGCGTCCCGCGAGGAGGTCCTGGACTACCTCCGCGAGGTGTCGCTGACCTCGCCGCTGAAGCGCCAGATCGACTTCATCACCGCCCCGGACGCGGTCTCCAGCGACTTCATCGGCTCTCGCCACGCGTCGATCGTCGACGCCGGCGCGCTGAAGGTGGAGGGCGACAACGCGATCCTCTACCTCTGGTACGACAACGAGTTCGGCTACTCCTGCCAGGTGGTCCGGGTCGTCCAGCACGTCTCCGGCGTCGAGTACCCGACGTTCCCGGCGACGGCGGTCTGACACCTCCCCCTCCGAACGGCTCACCTCCCTCGCGCCCGCGAGGGAGGTGAGCCGTTCGGCGTTCCCGTCCCGTGCACCGCCCTTGACGCACCCACGCCCCGATGGCAGCTTTTTATCGATACAAACGACTTCCGAACATCGCTCGAGATATCGACCAACCGGCCTCCCGGACAGGAGTACCCGCGTGCCCACCGCCACCGCGATCATCAACCTCGACATCGCAGGCCCGACCATCAGCCGCCACCTCTACGGCCACTTCGCCGAGCACCTCGGCCGCTGCGTATACGGCGGCTTCTGGGTCGGCGAGGACTCCCCCGTCCCCCACGAGGGCGGTATCCGCCTCGACGTCGTGGACGCGCTGCGCGCCCTGGACATCCCCAACCTCCGCTGGCCCGGCGGCTGTTTCGCCGACGAGTACCACTGGCGGGACGGCGTCGGCCCGCGCGAGCAGCGACCCCGGATGGTCAACACGCACTGGGGCAACGTCGAGGAGAACAACCACTTCGGCACCCACGAGTTCATGGCCCTGTGCGAACTCCTCGGCGCCGAGCCCTACATCAGCGGCAACGTCGGCTCGGGCACCGTCCGTGAGATGAGCGAGTGGGTCGAGTACCTCACTCGGGACGGCGACAGCCCGATGGTGCGGCTGCGCAAGGAGAACGGCCGCGCGGAGCCGTGGAAGGTCAGGTTCTGGGGCATCGGCAACGAGACCTGGGGCTGCGGCGGCAACATGCGCGCCGAGTACTCCGCCGACCTGGCCCGCCAGTACGCCACCTACTGCCGCGACCACGGCGACAACAAGCTCTACCGCATCGCCTCGGGCGCCTCGGACGACGACTACAAGTGGACCGAGACCCTGATGCAGCAGATCAGCTGCTTCGGCTGCGAGGCCACCCCGAAGAACTTCTTCCAGGGCCTGTCCGTGCACTACTACACGCTCTCCGGCCCCTGGGAGGCCAAGGGCAGCGCCACCGACTTCGGCACCGACGACCACTACCGCACGATGCTGTCGGCCCGCCGTATCGACCGCATCCTCACCGGCCACTCCGCGGTGATGGACGTCTACGACCCGGGCCGTACGGTCGGCCTGGTCCTCGACGAGTGGGGCACCTGGTGGGACGTGGAGCCCGGCACCGACCCCGGCTTCCTGTTCCAGCAGAACACCCTGCGGGACGCGCTGGTGGCGAGCACCCACTTCGACATCTTCCACAAGCACGCCGCCCGCCTGCACATGGCCAACATCGCCCAGACCGTCAACGTGCTCCAGGCCATGCTCCTCACCGACGGCGACGCCCTGGTCCTGACCCCTACCTACCACGTCTTCGAGATGAACAAGGGCCACCAGGACGCGACGTCGCTTCCGGTGCACCTGCGCGGCGAGGACACCCGGCGCCGGGTCGGGGACGCCGAACTCGACACCCTCTCCGCCTCCGCCAGCGTCAAGGACGGCACCGTCCTGATCTCGCTGAGCAACCTCGACGCCGAGGAACCCGCCGAGATCACCCTCGACCTGCGCGGCGGCACCCTCGGCGAGCCGACCGCCCGGATCCTCACGGCCGACAGGCTCCAGGCCCACAACTCACCCAAGAGCGCGACAGCCGTCGCTCCGCGGGCGTTCGAGGACCTCACCGCGACCTCTCCCGGCCTGCGGCTCTCCCTCCCGCCGCACTCGTTCGTCACCGTCCAGGCTCCCCTGCACCAGCGCTGACCCCCAGGAGTGCGCACATGACCCGATCCGCACGTCCCCTGCCCGCCCGCCACCTGCGGCCGCCGATGGGCTGGAACAGCTGGGACTGCTACGGCACCACCGTCACCGAGGAAGAGGTCCTCGCCAACGCGGAGTTCATGCGCGAGCACCTGCTGCCGTACGGCTGGGACACCGTCGTCGTGGACATCCAGTGGTACGACCCCACCGCGCGGGCCCACGGCTACAACCCGGACGCCCCGCTCGTCCTCGACGGGTACGGCCGTCAGCTCCCCGCACCGAACAGGTTCCCCTCCGCCGTCGCCGGGGCCGGTTTCGGGCCGCTGGCCGAGCGAGTGCACGGCATGGGTCTGAGGTTCGGGCTGCACATCATGCGAGGGATCCCGCGGCGCGCGGTCGAGGCCGAACTCCCGGTGCTCGGGACGGAGTTCACGGCCGCCGACGTGGCCGACACCGGCTCCGTGTGCCCCTGGAACTCCGACAACCACGGCCTGGACCACGACCACCCCGGCGCCCAGGCCTACTACGACTCCCAGGTCGCCCAGTTCGCCGCGTGGGGCGTCGACTTCGTCAAGGCCGACGACATGCTCTTCCCGTACCACGAGCGGGAGATCGCCGCGTACGCCCGGGCCGTCGAGCGCAGCGGCCGGCCGATCGAACTGAGCCTCTCCCCCGGCACTGACATGTCCCTCGCCCGCCTCGACCACCTGCGGGAACACGCCACCATGTGGCGGGTCTGCGACGACCTGTGGGACCGCTGGGCGGACGTCGAGGCACAGTTCGCGCGGTTGGCCCGCTGGGCTCCCTGGCAGGGCCGACAGGGCTGGGCGGACGCCGACATGCTGCCGCTGGGCCACATCGGGATCCGCGCGGAGCGCGGCGCGGACCGCCAGTCGGCCCTCACCCGCCCCGAGCAGACCAGCCTGCTCACCCTCTGGCTGATCTCCCGCTCCCCGCTGATGATGGGCGGCGACCTGCCCACCAGCCCGCCGGAGACCATCGAACTGCTCACCAACGACGAGGCGCTCGACGTCCTGTGGCACAGCACCGGAAACCGCGAGGTGCTGCGCGAGCGGGACCTGGTGCTGTGGACCGCCGGGGACACCGACGGGCGCACCCGGTACGCGGCGGTGTTCTCGCTGGCGGACCAGGAGCGCCGGTTCGAGGTGCCGCTGGGGTCGATCGGGGCCGAACCCGACGACCGGGTCCGGGAGGTCTGGACCCGTACCGACACCGTCCACGACGGCCGGCTGCTGACCGTCGAAGTGCCCGCCCACGGCGCCGCCCTCTATCGTCTTGCCGAGGACGGCAGGCGGGAGTGAGCGTGGCGACGATCCAGGACGTGGCGAAGGCGGCCGGGGTCTCGGCGATGACCGTCTCCAACGTGATCAACGGCCACCCCAACGTCCGCCCGGCCACCCGGGACCGCGTCCTGGCGGCGATGACGCGGCTCGACTACCGGGTCAACGTCGCCGCCCGCAATCTGCGCAAGGGCCGTACCGGGACGATCTGCCTGGCGGTCCCCGAGATCAACCGCCCGTACTACGGCCGGCTGGCCGCCTCGATCATCGCGGCGGCCGACCGGCACGGACTCGGGGTCGGCATCGAGCAGACCGGCGCCCGCCGGGAGAACGAGCTGGCGGCCCTCTCCCTGTCCCGCAACCGGCTCTACGACGGCCTCATCCTCAGCACCGTGGAGATGGGGCCGGCCGACGTCGAGGCGCTGGAGGTCGACCATCCGGTGGTGCTCCTGGGCGAGCGGATCTTCGGCGGACCGGTCGACCATGTCGCCATGCCGAACGAGGCCGCCTCGGAGGCCGCGACCCGCCATCTCGTCGAGCGGGGCTGCCGGCGGATCGCCCTCGTGTGCGGGCGCCTGGGCAGCGAGGCCGACGTGTCGAGCCTGCGGCACGCCGGATATCTGCGGGCGCTGGCGGCCGCGGGGCTGGCGGCCGGCCCGGAACTGGTGATCACCGCCGAGTCGCTCACCATGCAGGAGGCCGCCCACCGTGTCCGGGAGCGGCTGGCGGACGGCCTCGATGTCGACGGGGTGTTCTGTGTGACGGACACGGTGGCCATGGGCGTGCTGCGCGCGCTCGCCGACGTCGGGCTCCGGGTGCCGGAGCGGGTCAAGGTGATCGGCTTCGACAACGTCGACGAGAGCGCGTACCTCGTCCCCTCCCTGTCGACCGTCGACCCGGACCACGATCTGATGGCCGAACGCGCGGTCGCCCTGCTGGCGGCACGCATCGGCCGGGCCGGGCCCGGTCCGGAGCGGGAGGAGTTCATCGGCCCCTTCCGCCTGGTGGTACGGGAGTCGACGGGCGGCTGATCCACTCGGCCGCCCGCAGCCGGCGCCCGTACCGTGCGCACCGGGTCGCGGCGCGGGGCCCTACGGTGCTCGACGGAGTCTCGGCGCAGGGCCGTTGCGTATTCACTCTCGCGCGCCGCGCCGCCGTACCTTCATCACGAGGGTGCGCGGGCGGACCCTGGGTATGGGGGGGGAGGCGCCACAAGCGTCACGGGGCTCATGCCCTTCACGGCGATCATGACCTCGCTCATGGCCGCCCGCTTCCGACCATGGCTCGATCTGTGCTGCCCGACACGCGATCACGCGTCCGATTTCAGACGAGGTGGCCGAAGACGACCAGGTTCTCCGTGTAGTCCTTCACGTCGTGGTCGTAGTCGCCGGCGCAGGTGATCAGGCGCACCTCCGGGCGACGGGTGTCCGCGTAGACGCGTTCGCTGGGGAAGTCGTCCTTCGCGAAGGTGTCGGCGCTGTCGACCACGAAGTCCGCCTCCGTGCCGTCGGCCCGGAGCACCGAGAAGCCGTCGCCGGGCTCCAGTTCGTCCAGCCGGACGAAGACGGCGGCCGAGACCTTGGTGTCGACGTGCCCGGCGATGATCGCGGTGCCCGCCTCGCCGGGCGCCGGGCCGTCGGAGTACCAGCCGACGAGGTTGGTGTCGGCGGCGGGCGGCGGCTGGAGCTGGCCCGAGGGGGCGAGGGTGAGGGTGGTGAAGGGGGCGTCGACAGCGATCTTCGGGATCAGCAGACGGGTCGGCGCGGACCGGGACAGCGCCTCGCCGGACCGGCGCGCACCGCCCGAGGGGGCGGCGTCCGCGCTCTCGGCCGGCAGGTTGCCCGAGGCGTCGGAGGCCTTGCCGTGTCCGCAGAGCATCGCCACGGCCAGGAGCAGGACGGCCACGCCCCACACGGGCAGCCGTCCGGCGCGCCGGGCGCCGTCCGGGTTCTCGGGATCAGGGGCCGCGGGGGCGGGGCCGTCGGGGTTCGGGCAGGAGGTGCCAGCTGCCATCGGAGGTCACCTTTCTGGGCACGGCAGCGGGAGGGGGGAACGGGGCCGCGGCCGCGTCCATGACGGTCGGCGGCCGCGGCTCCCGTATGCGCAAGCCCGTCAGGACACGGACCCGGCGGTGTTCCTGCGCCGCAGCGCGTAGGCGCCGGCGGCCGCCACACCGAGGACGGCCAGCCCGCCGGTCGTCACTCCTGGCGTGGCGAGGCCGCCGCCACCGGTGTGCATACCGCCGTGCGGCTTCCCACTGTCCTCGTCGTCGCCCCACGAGCCGCCCTGGTCCCGGCCCTCACCGCTCCCCCTGTCACCCTTGCCACCGCTGTCTTCCTTGTCACCGCCGTTCCCCTTGCCACCACTGTCTTCCTTGTCACCGCCGTTCCCCTTGCCACCACTGTCTTCCTTGTCGCCGCTGTCCCCCTTGCCCCCCTGGTCGTCGCCCTTGTCCTTGTAGGTCTCGGGATCGAACTTGCTGTCGTTGCCGCTGTCCGACTCCCATTCGCTGCTCAGCTTCGCCACGGCGAGGACTCCGCCGCCCGTGTGCATACCGCCACGCGGCCCTTCGTGGCTGCTGTCGTCGTTGTGCTCCTTGCTGTAGGAAGAGTCGTCACGGCCTCCGTTGTCCCAGTCCCCCGCGACCGCGGCCTGAGCGCCGGGTGCCGCGAAGGCGAGGGCTGCGGTGGCGGCCGTCGTCGCGAGGATCATGCGGGCAGAACGCATCTCGATGTCCTTCCGCCGTGGCCGGGCAGCGGATACTCCATCGGCTGATACGACCCGGCCCCGACATGAACCACCGTCAGCCAGCGCCGGGCCCGGCACCATCCAGGCCGCCCATCCGTGGTGACGACACGCCCAACACCGCCCGGCTGGGTCAATCCCGACCGGCGACACGGGGCCATTCGGGGGTCTTCAGGGCCACCGTCGGCGTGTCGCCGCCCGACGCGACCGCCGCGGCGTCAGTAGCCGACGTGGAACGTGGCGTCGGCCAGCTCCGTGCTCGTGGACACGGGGTCGATGCGCAGGACGTAGTCGGAGTGGCGGACGTAGCGCGTCGGGTAGTTGTACGACCGGAACGAGGACCAGGAGGAGTCGGCGAGACCGGCCGTCCGGTAGAACGTGGCGTCCTGGGCGAAGGCCGTCGTGCTGTCGTTCTCGTCGAGTTGCAGCTGGAAGTCGTAGTGGCGCAGGTAGCGGGTCGGGTAGTTGACCGATTGGAAGGACACGCCGCCGCTGTCGGCGAGGCCGGGCACCAGCTGCCACATGCCGTCGGTGTAGGGGTCGAAGGCGTACTCGTCGATCCGGCCGACGAAGTTGCTGTGCCGGACGTACCGGGCCGGGTAGTTGTAGGACTTCAGCCGGTTCCAGGTGGGGGTGCCCCACTTGGCGACGAGATTGCCGTACTCGGCCGAGGTGATGGGCTGGATGCCGCAGTGCTTGGAGTTGAGCGGCTGGGTGTAGGTCTTCTGGTCGAGGGCCGTCCAGGTGCCGGCGGACAGGGCGCTGGTCTGCCAGGCGTAGAAGACGCCGTTCGGGGACCAGGTGTCGCCCCACAGGTACCAGGTCGTGCTGGAGGCGAGGGACTTGACCAGGGTCGGGGCCTCGGTGCCGTTGTGCGAGACGGCCGTGCTGAACTCGGTGAAGCTGCCCGGGTCCAGCGAGCCGGAGCGGGCACCGACCAGCGTCGAGTTCTTCTTGAAGTACAGGTAGTTGACGCCGTTCACGCCGACCGCCAGGTCGCCGTCGATGACGTCGTAGCCGGGATCGAAGAAGACCTGGGGGTCGCCGGCGGTCACGAAGTCACCCGTGTAGTTGATCATGATGACGTTGTGGCCGCTGTCGTTGACGGCGGAGTAGATGACGCCGTACTGGCCGCGGCCCGCGTCCCAGAATGCCTCGGGCGCCCAGCTGTGGGTGTCCATGTCGTGCAGCTTCATTCGCCGGTAGCCGGTGAAGCTGCGCAGGTCGGCGGAGTCCCAGACGTGGATGTACTGGCTGACGTACGTCCAGTCGGTGCCATTCAGGTCGGTGGCGAGCACCACGAACGTGCCGTCCTGTTTGCGCAGGACGAACGGGTCGCGCAGGCCGAGGGAGCCCGCGGTGGGGGTCGCGACGGGGTTGTTCTGGTTGAGCGGGGTCCACTGGAGGCCGTCGGTACTGACCGCGAGATGCAGGCCGTAGTTGGCGGCCAGCATGTCAGGGGACTCGGTGAAGTAGCACATCACGTAGGCCGAGTCGGTGGCCGCCCGGGCGGTTCCGGCGCCGACGGCGAGGGTGCCGGTGGCGGCGAGGGGGACGGTCACGGCCGCGCCGAGGAAGTGCCGGCGCGACAGGGGGATGCCGTTCATGTGCGCTCCAGACGAAGGGGGGATGTCCGAGACTTCGAACATGGTTCGGAGAGGCGATCAGAAACTAGAGGGGCGCATGGGGCGCGTCAATCCTTCCGTAACAAGGGAGTTACTCGGATTCCCCTCACTCCACCGGGAGAGTGAGGGTCGCGGGACGCGGTCCTAGGGCCTCTGCTGTGAGGCTCATGTGACCCGGCTGTTCACCGGGGCGCGGGACGGCCGGGGCCGGGCCCTGCGCAGCGTCGTACGGCCGATCTCCGCGCGGAGCTCCTCGGCAGGGACGGGCCGGTGAAGCCAACGACCCTCCCCCGTCCGGACCGGCCGGGTCGTACGGCGGTGCGGCCGCGTCTAGCCTCGATCTGACAGTCCGTCTGACAAGGACCAGGACCCCGTATGCCCTGTCGACTCCCCCGACGCGCGCTCGCTCTCCTGCTCGGTGCCCTGACCGGCGTGCCCGCCGTCGCGGCGCCCGCCCGCGCCGCGGGCGGCGACGGTGTGACGGAGTATCCGATCACCACCACCGCCGACAGCCTGCCCGCCGGGATCGCCGCCGGACCGGACGGGGCGCTGTGGTTCACCCAGTCCGGAGCCGCCCGGATCGGGCGGATCGCGGCGGACGGCACCGTCACCGACCGCCGCACCCCGACCCCGGGCAGTGCGCCCTTCGCCATCACCCCGGGGCCGGACCACGCCCTCTGGTTCACCGAGCAGGCGGCCGGACGCATCGGCCGGATCACCACCTCCGGCACCGTCACCGAGTTCGCCCTGCCCCGGGTGGCGAGCGCACCCGCCGGCATCACCCGCGGGCCCGACGGCGCCCTGTGGTTCACCGAACCGGGGACCAACCGGATCGGCCGGATCACGACCGCGGGCAGGGTCAGCGAGTACCCGGTGCCCACGGCCGCCGCCCTTCCGTACGGCATCGCCGCCGGTGCCGGTGGTGCCCTCTGGTTCACCGAACTGGCCGGCGGCAGGATCGGGCGGATCGAGACCACCGGCCGGATCACCGAGTTCCCGTTGCCGAGCCGCGCCGACTTCCCCGAGGACATCGTCGCCGGCCCCGGCGGGATGTGGTTCACCGCGTCCGGGTCGGACTCCGTCGACCGGATCGACGGCACCGGCCGGGTCACCCGGTACCCGCTGCCCGGAGCGGACGGCGACCCCGGCGGGATCGCCGCGGGGCCGGACGGCCGGGTGTGGTTCACCGACCGGTCCGGCCGCATCGGCCGGGTGGCGGCAAACGGCGGGATCAGCGTCGTATCGGTGCCGGCCGGACCCGACAAGTCGCCCTTCCGGCTCACGACCGGCCCGGACGGCACGGTGTGGTTCACCGAACTGCTGGGCAACGCGATCGGCCGGATCGAGCCGACCTGAGACAAGCCCGGCGGGAGCGGAGCCCGGTCGGAGCGGGCGCTACCAGGTCACCGGCAGCCGGGCGGAGAAGTAGTTGTTGCCCGGAGAGACGCCGATCACGGCGTGCGCACCCTCGTCGTGGATGACGTGGCAGCGGGAGGTGTGGGGCTGAACCTCGAAGACGTCGGCCGTCAGCACGGATGCTGTGGTCAAGGGGTATCCCCTCCGCCGCGCGCCGGTACCGGCGGGGCCCGGTGCCCCTGGTGTGGCGACGCGACGGCCCTCACGCCGGCCGTACCCGTGCGACACGGGTGGTTACCGCCTGGGTTTGGCCGGAACCTGTCGTAGCAATGCTGGAAGTCCGGTGGAAATGCGCGTGCTTTCCGGCCGCGGAGATGGGATTCTCCTCTACGGTCCGATGAGTACCGCAGGGGGAGGTATCACCGCAGTGAACCGTATGCGCACTTCTTTCGGTGTCCTGGCTGCCGCCGGCGTCGTCACCGCTGCCCAACTGGGGCTCGCCACCGGCGCGTCCGCGCAGGCCGGGGCGGCACGGAGCACCGGCTGCCCGGTCGACATCGTCTATCCGAGCCGCTTCTACGTGAACTCCAGCGGCTGGGTCACCAACGGTGGCCTGTACTTCGCGGTGAAGAACACCAGCGCGAGCAAGAGCTTCAAGAAGGTCACGTTCACCGTGACGGACGTGAAGAACATCCGCTTCGGCAGCGCGACGGCCAAGGGCGGCAAGGTCAGCCACAAGACGTCGAAGACGGTGTCGGTGTACACGACGACGCTGAAGAAGAAGACCAGCCTGGGCGTGAAGGTGCAGACGCACCTGCTGAACACCCATACCTACAAGGTGAAGTTCGCCCTGCACGGCACGGGGTGGAACTGCGCCGTCGACCAGGGCACCTGGGGGGCCTGAGCCTGGGCGGGCCCTGGTCGGGTGGCCGTGGTCGACGGCGGCGAGGGTCCTGGCGCGGCGGCCGCCCGGCTCACCGGGCGGCCGGTCTCGGCTGTGCGGGCACGGGCCGGCGGCCTGGCGGAGGTGACGCTCGCCGGCGGGCGGGCGGTGATGGTCAAGCGCGGCGACGGGCCCGGCGCGGTACCGGCCGAGGCGGCCGGGCTTCGCTGGCTGGCCGCCGCCGGGGCGGTCGCGGTACCCGAGGTGCTGGGGCAGGACGAGCGGTGGCTGGTGACCGAGCGGGTCCCCACCGGGCGTCCGGGCCCCGAGGCGGCGACGCGTTTCGGCCACGCCCTCGCCGCTCTGCACGCCGCCGGGGCACCGGCCTTCGGGGCGGCACCACCGGACGGTCCGCGCGACGCCTGGATCGGCCTCGCGCCGATGCGCAACGAGCCGGGCGCCGACTGGCCGCGCTGGTACGCCGAGCACCGCGTACTGCCGTATCTGCGGGCGGCGGTGGACCGTGGGACCCTGCGGCCCGGCGAGGCCGCGGTGGTCGGGCGGGCCTGCGAGCGGCTGCCGGAGTTGGCGGGCCCGCCCGAGCCGCCGGCCCGGCTGCACGGAGATCTGTGGAACGGCAATGTCCTGTGGGGTGCCGACGGCACGGTCCGGCTGATCGACCCGGCCGCGCACGGCGGACACCGCGAGACCGATCTGGCGATGCTCCGGCTCTTCGGCTGCCCGTACCTTGACCTGATTCTGGAGGGGTACCAGGAAGTGGCCCCCCTCGCCGCCGGCTGGGCGGAGCGCGTGGCGGTGCATCAGCTGTTTCCGCTGCTGGTGCATACCGCGCTCTTCGGACGGGGCTACGCCGAACAGACCCTGGAGACATCCCGGACCATCGCGGGCATCTGACGCCGTCACATGCCGTACGGGCATGTGAAATCGGCCACGGGCGGGAACGATTCGCCGCTGATTTCCGGCTGGTTCCTTAACAAGCCCTTAATTAGGACTGAGATTACGCAGAGTAAGGAAACCAACCACGCGTTCGAATCGTATAAGTGCATGGAAGAACGAAACAGGGAGAGACCATGCAACCGTTCGCGCTCAACTACGCACGGCCCGCAGTGCAGTTGGACGTCAGCACTCCGTACGCGTATGACTCCGGACTGCAGTTGAACGTTCTCCTCGATGGCCGGATCGCAGCCACCGATCACGCAACGCTCAGAGCCCTGGGGACCACGACCTCAACCGCGGGCTCCAAGACGCACTTCGACGACTGAGCGCGGACCCCGACGATGACTGTGCTCATCCTGACCAGTGACGAGGACGTGACGGCGGACATGGTGGTCCTCCGGCTGCACGAGGCCGGAGTGCCCGTCGTCCGCCTCGATCCTGCCGATCTGACCAGCGGTGTGGCCCTGTCGGGCGAGTTCGTGCAGGGCGCCAGCCGCGGACATCTGTCCGTGAACGGGCGCCTGGTGAGCATGAACGGCCTGCGCTCCGTCTGGGTGCGCAGGCCGGGAGTGGCGGCCGCCCGGGCCACCCAGCCGTCCACCTGGCTGACCGAGGAGTCCGAACAGGCGTTGTACGGCATGCTGCGGGGGACCGACGCGCGCTGGATGAACCATCCGGACGCGGCCCGCCGGGCCCGCCACAAGCCGTGGCAGCTGCGGCTGGCGCAGCGCAGCGGGCTCGCCGTGCCCGCGACGCTGATCACCACGTTCCCGCAGGCGGCCAGGGAGTTCGCGGAGCGCTTCCCGGACCTGGTGGTGAAGCCGGTGTCGGGCGCGCATCCGCAGGAGCCGCCGCGGGCGGTGCCGACCAGCCGGGTGGCTCCCGACGCCGACTTCTCGGCGGTGGCCTTCGGGCCGACGCTGTTGCAGCGGCGGGTGGCCAAGCGGGCCGACATCCGGCTGACGGTGGTCGGCGAGCGGCTGCTGGCCGCCCGCAAGCCGGTGAGCCCGGACGCGCTACCCGACGACGTGGACGTCCGGTTCGCCCCGTCCGTCTCTCCCTGGCTGGCGGCTGAGGTGCCGCCGCGAGTCGCCGAGACCGTTCACACGTATATGAAGGACGCCGAGCTGGCCTACGGTGCCTTCGACTTCGCGGAGGACGCCGACGGCATCTGGTGGTTCCTGGAGTGCAACCAGTCGGGCCAGTTCGGTTTCGTCGAGATGGACACCGGTCAGCCCATCGCCGAGACCATCGCCAGCTGGCTGGCGCACGGCACGGAGCAGTACCGGCCCTACGTCGACGGCGGGCGGAGCACGACGCCTTGACGGTCTGGGCGAGGATGTGGCACCGGGCACGGAGAGAGGAACGCGAGATGCGCATCGGACTGCTGGGGACCGGCCCCTGGGCACGGGGGGCCTACGCTCCCGCGTTGGCGGGACATGGATCGCTGGACTTCACCGGGGTGTGGGGGCGCCGCCCGGAGGCCGCGGTGGAGCTGGCCGGGGAGTACGGGGTCCGGGCGTACGACGACGTGGACGCACTGTTCGCCGACGTCGACGCGGTGGCCGTGGCACTGCCGCCGGCCGTGCAGGCGGAACTGGCGGTGCGGGCCGCGGCGGCGGGCCGGCATCTGCTGCTGGACAAGCCCCTCGCGCTCGGCGTCGCCGAGGGGCGGGCGGTGGTGGAGGCGGCCGAGCGGGCCGGGGTCGCCTCGGTGGTCTTCTTCACCACCCGCTTCCAGAGCGAACCGGAGGCGTGGATCGGTGAACAGGCCGGCACGGCGGGCTGGTTCACGGCGCGGGCGCAGTGGCTGGGGTCGGTGTTCACCGACGGGAGCCCGTTCGCTGCGTCGCCGTGGCGGCGGGAGAAGGGCGCGCTGTGGGACGTGGGCCCGCACGCCCTGTCCGTGCTGCTGCCGGTCCTGGGCGACGTACGGCGGGTGGCGGCCGCCGTGCACGGCCCCGCGGACACCGTGCACCTCGTCCTCGACCACGCCACGGGGGCGTCGAGCACGGTGACCCTGAGCCTGACGGCTCCCCCGGCGGCGGCCGGGGCCGATGTGGAGCTGCGCGGCGCGGCGGGGGTGACGCTGCTGCCGAGGAGTACGGAAGGAGCGGTCCCCGCCCTGTCCCGGGCCGCCGACGCCCTGGTCACCGCCGCCCGCACAGGCCACCCGCACCCCTGCGACGCCGCGTTCGCCCTCCGGGTCACCGAGATCCTCACGGAGACGGAGGCCCTGCTGGGCAAGGACATCGACTAGCGGCCGCGACGGGGTCGTCGCGCCGCCTCGACCCGGCCCGGTCCCCTGCTGTGCAGCAGGAACCCCCACAGGAATCCGGGGACCGGGCCGTGCGGCGAGAGCACCGCGTCGTCAGCCTGTCATCCGGCGCCGCCCGCGACCGAGGCCCAGAAGTTCACCCGCTCCCGGACGATCGGGTAACCCGCCTTGGCGAAGTGCGCGGCCATCGGGAAGTTGCCCTGGTCGGTGGCGGCGCCGATGGCCTCCGCGCCCTGCTCGGCGAGGAAGCGGGTGCACTCGACGAGCAGGTCGTAGGCGTAGCCGTGCCCGCGCTGTCCGGGCAGGACGCCGATGAACCCGATGCACGGCCCGGACGGATTGCGGGCCGGGATGTGGATGCCGACCGGCTCCCCGTCGGGTGTGCGGGCCACCTGCCACCACTCACGGGGCGAGGGGAACCAGTGGAAGATCTCCAGGTCCTCCTGGGCCGCCAGTTCCACTCCCCCTTTCGCGACGGCCCGGCGGGCGTGGGCGTCGAGCGTCGCGGAGCTGATGCCACGCAGGATGGTGAGGAAGACCGAGTCGTCGGGTTCGGGGGTGAAGACGAGACGGCCGGGCCGCTCGGGCAGGCCGCACTCGGGGGTCCAGCGGTAGTTGTAGCGCTCCACCAGCAGTTCGTAGCCCGCCTTGCGGGCGGCGCCGAAACGGGTCTCGGCGGCTGTGCGCAGTGCGGGGACGTCACGCCAGCCGGCGGGCAGGTCGAGCTCCAGTTCGTCGGCCTGCCAGGGCGCGCTGCGCAGCAGCTCGGCGCCGGCCTCCTCCTCGCCCTCGGCCACGTCGAACCAGTTGACCAGCAGCGGCTCGGTGTCCTCCGGGCCGCCCCACCAGGCGGCACGGGCGACCACCCGGCCGTCGCGCAGGGCGACCCGCTTCCAGTCGGGGCGGTAGCGGGTGCGCCGGTGTGTCTCGCGCAGGCGCAGGGGGTCGGGCAGGGCGTCGAAGAGGGTGGCGGTGCTGTCGTCGAGCGTACGGATGACCGGATCGGTCACGGATTCCTCCGGGAGGTGTGCTGCGAAAGCGCTCCCGGGTCAGCTCTGACCTGTCACGCCCGGACGTCGGGGAGGGAGCGCGGGATGGGTGTGATGGACATCGCACTCGCCTCCTTCCGTCCGGTCTTGGGCGTGCGGATCACACAGTAGGGCCCCCGATCGGGGCACGTCCACGGAAATTCCACCGCCGCATGTGAAGATCCCTGCGCGACCGGTGTCCGGGCACGGGCGTAGCTTAGGGATGTGACTTCGGTGCGCGGCTGGTCGTCGCGTGACTACCGGGACGGGCGTGGCTGGTTGCAGGGTGCACCGCCGCCACGCTGGGTGCGGGTGCTGCCCGTGCTGCTGCTCGCGGTCGTGACGGCGGCGACACTGATCAGTCCCGACGGACACGATTTCGGCTTCCTGCTCGGTGCCATCCCGCCGCTCGCCGTGCTGTCGTACGGCCCGCTGGCGACCGCCGTGCTCAGCTGCCTGGTCGTGGTCCTGCTGAACGTGCCCGCCACCCATCTGAACCATCCCGGCGACACCGACCTGCTCACGGTCACGTTCGTCGCGCTACTGAGCGTGTTCGTGTCCTATGTGCGCAGTCACCGGGACGCCCAGCTGGTCACCGAGCGGGCGGTGGGCGAGGCGGTGCAGCGGGCCGTGCTGCCGCCGCTGCCGAAGCGGGTCGGCGCGGTGGGGTGTACCGGGCTGTACCGGGCCGCACAGCACGGCACGCTGGTCGGCGGGGACTTCTTCGACGTGCGGGACGGGCCCTTCGGCGTGCGGGCGGTGATGGGGGACGTACGCGGGCACGGGCTGGCCGCCGTCTCCACCGTGGTGTCGCTGCTCGGCGCGTTCCGGGAGGCGGTCCTCGACCAGCCGGACCTGGAGTCGGTGGCGGCGCGGATGGACCGCCGGCTGTCGGTGGACTCGGCCGACGTACCGCACGCGGAGCTGTTCGCGACGGCGCTGCTGCTGGAGTTCTCCGCCGACCTGCGGTCGGTGCGGGTGGTGGCCTGCGGTCATCCGGCGCCGGTGCTGCTGCGCGACGGTTTCGCCCAGGAACTGGCCGTCGCGCCGGGGGCACCGGTGGGGCTCGCTCTCGCGGGGGTGGAACCGCCGAAGGAGGTCACGGTCGAGCTGGGACCCGGCGACCGGTTGTTCATCGCCTCGGACGGGGTCTGGGAGGCGCGCGACCGGGCCGGGCGCTTCTACCCGCTCCCGGAGCGGCTGGCCGGGTTCGCCGGTGCGGAGGCGGCCGAGCTCACCGAGCTGGTATGGGCCGACCTGGCCGGGCGCTGCGAGGTGCGGGACGACGCCACCATGCTCGTCCTGGCGCCCGACATCACCTGAGGGCCCGGCCCACGCCCCGGCTCAGCCCACGTCCCACAGGAAGCGGTGGGTGTGGATCCCGAAATACGGGAACGAGCGGACCTCGTGCACGCCCTCGACCGGCCGGACCACGTCGTTGACGAAATCGAGCAGGTCCTTCGGGCCCGGGGTGACCACCTCGGCGAACAGGTCGAAGCCGCCCGAGGTGAACACCGAGTACACCACCTCGGGGTGTGTGGCGAGGGCGTCGGCGACGGCTCGGGGGTCGCCGTCCACGCCGATGCCGAGCAGCGCCATCGCCTGGCCGCCCATGGCCATCGGATCGGTGACGCCGACGACCTGTACGGCCCGGGAGTCCAGCAGCCGCTGCAGCCGCTGCCGGGCCGCGGAGGCGGACAGGCCGACCCGGGGACCGAGGTCGGCGTAGGCGATCCGGCCGTCGGTCTGCAGTTCGCGCAGGATGGCCCGGTCGATGTCGTCCATGTGCACCTGGGCTCCCTTCCTCAGCCGACGAGTTCGAGCAGGGCGGCGCCGAACACCGCGGTGTGGGTGTCGACGTCCTGCTCGGTGGTGTCGGGGCACATCAGGGCCATGTTGTGGAACGGGGTCAGGAGGATGCCCCGGTTGGCGAGGTAGAGGTGCAGGAAGTCCTCCAGCTCGGGGTCGGCGGCGGCCGCGGACTCGGTGCCGGTGCGCGGGGCCGGGGCGGCGAAGCGGTACTCGGTGCGGGCCCCGAGCCGGCTGACCGACCAGGGCAGGTCGTGCGCCTCGACGGCCTGCCGGACGCCGGTCTCGAAGCGTGCGGAGAGCCGCGCCATACGGTCGAACGCCTCGTCGGTGAGGACGTGCTCCAGGGTGGCCCGGGTGGCGGCGACCGAGAGCGCGTTGCCGGCGAGGGTGCCACCGACCCCGCCCATGTCGACCAGGTCCAGGTCGGCACGGGCCAGCAGGCGCTCGGCGAGGTCGGCGGAGAGGCCGTAGGCGCCGGCCGGGATGCCGCCGCCGATGGCCTTGCCGATGGTCAGCAGGTCCGGCTCCAGGTCCCAGGCGGCCGTGCAGCCGCCGGGTCCTGCGGAGAAGGTGTGCGTCTCGTCGTTGATCAGCAGCGTGCCGTACTGCCTGGTCAGCGCGCGCACGCCGGCCAGGTAGCCGGGTTCCGGCAGGACGATGCCGATGTTGGTGAGCGCGGGTTCCATGAGTACGGCGGCCACGTCGCCGTGGGCGAGTTCGCGCTCCAGCTGCGCCAGGTCGTTGAACTCGGCGACCCGGCTGGTCAGGGTGACGTCACAGGGCGCGCCGACGTTTCCGGGGCGGGGCGCTCCCTGGCCGTCGGGGCCCACGACGATGAGGGACTCGTCGACGCTGCCGTGGTAGCTGTAGCTGTTCACCAGGATCTTGGGGCGGCCGGTGACGGCCCGGGCGAGCCGGATCGCCCACCGGTTGGCGTCGGTCGCGGTGAGCGAGAAGCTCCAGCGAGCCAGCCCGAAGCGGCGGGTCAGCTCCGCGCCCACCCACTCCGCGTCCTCCGTCGGCAGCATCGCGGTGGCCCCGCCCAGCTCGGCGAACCTGCGGTGCACCGCCTCCGTCACGACGGCCGGCGAGTGGCCGGCCATCGCGCCGGTGTCGCCGAGGCAGAAGTCGATGTACGTGTGCCCGTCGACGTCGGTGACCCGGGCGCCGCGCGCGGTCGCCAGGTAGCGCGGGAACGCGCCGGCGGTCTTGTTCATCCAGGTCATCGGGACCCGGCCGAAGAGATGGCCGGCGTCGGCATATGCCGCCCGGGAGCGGGGATTTCGCCGCTCGGCCTCGGCGCTCTCCCGGGCCAGCAGGGCGTGCAGTCGGGTGCGGTCCATGGAATACCCCTGGGTCGGGCGCGGCGACGACGGAATGCCGGGAGCCTACGACCGATACTGGTGTGTCATCAAGAGCTGACGCTTGAATCGATTGCCATGACGATTGATTCGAGCGTCGATCTGCCCGGGAGGCCCCACGGGGGCGCCCGCCGCGCCGATCAACAAGCGAACCGACACCCGGCGTTCGAACATTCGCCCCAAAACGCCAGGGTTCGCCACCCCTTCCGCCACGTAGAAATATCTACGAGCATGCATATGCCGGGTTGGCGTGCGAACGCGCCGAGTGCCCGGCGTCGGTCGTTCCCTGCGCCCGAAACAGGTGAGCGGCGGTGATCCCCCGGAGCAGTGCATGACGAACGCGATGTGGATGCAGGGTGTGGAATGGCTCGCGGCGGCCTCGGCGGACCCCCGGGCGTGCAAGTGGGAGTGGGACCACGGGGAGGGCGTCGCACTGCTGGAGGCGGGCCGCTACTGGGACGTGCTGAGCGTCCCGGACCGACTCGGTCTGCTCACGCTGGACCTGCTGTGGCGGCCGTCGCTGCCGGTGCCCGGGCCGACCCTGGCGGACAGCGCCGCGGGCCGGATCGGTTTCTTCCTGCCGCCCGATCCGTCCGGCGGCTGGATCGGCTCGGGTCTTCGCTACGCGACCAAGGGCGCGTGGGTCGCCGTACCGCCGCCGTACCGGCCCGCGCGGTATCTGGAGTGGCTGGTGCCGCCGGACGGCAGCGGCGCGCTGCACGTGCCGGGCACGCTGGAGCCGGCGCTGCAGGAGGCCAACGGCACGCTGGCGGTACTGGCCCCGATGCACGGGGAGTAGCGGGGTCAGCGGCGGGGCGGCGGGACGAACACGACGGCGCGCCGGCTCTCGGGTTCGGCCGGCACGGTACGGCCCTGGTCCCGCCACTCCCGCAGGAGCTGGGCGTAGATCGGCTCGCGGGAGCGGAGGGCGCGTGGCTCCCGGACCGGGCGCCAGGGCGTGGGGGAGGTTCCGTCCATACCGGAGCAACGCGCGGAACGCGCCGGTGGTACGCGCCGTCCGACGCGCTCACCGGGTCGGGTGAGCACAGCCCCCCGATCGGACCCGACCACCAGTCCTACAAGCATTCCGGGGCTCCCCGGTCGACAGGCGCCTTCGGACACTCGCTCGTATCCTGTGAAGTCAGGGTTCCGACGTCCGACCCCACCGCACGTTCCCTCTCACGTGCTTGGAGTCAGCCCATGTCGCACAAGTCGGCCATGCTGCGCGGCGGGGCCGCGATCGCCGTCGTAATGGGAACGCTGACGGTGCCGCTCGCCGGAGGGGCGGCCGCCCCCGCACCCGGCGCGTTCGCCGCCCCCTTCCCCTCCCCCACCCCGGCACCGTCGCCCGTGGGCGGTCCGGACGTCCGTGACATGACTCCGGCCGTGGCCCGCCAACTCGACGCGGCCGTACGGAAGGTCATGCGCGAGGCGAACGTGCCCGGGGTGACCGTCGGCGTGTGGACACCCGGCCGGCCCGACTACGTTCGCTCGTTCGGGGTCGCGAACAAGGAGACCGGGCAGAAGATGTCGTCCGACCTGTACATGCGGATCGGCAGCGAGACCAAGATGTTCACCGTGACGGCCGTGCTGCAACTGGTCGACCAGGGGAGGGTGAGCCTCGACGACCCCATCGGCAAGTACCTCGACGGGGTGCCGAACGGCGACCGGATCACCCTGCGGGACCTGGCCGGGATGCGCAGCGGGCTGTTCAACTACTCCGAGGACGACGGCTTCTTCAAGGCGTTGACCTCGGATCCGCAACGCCCCTTCACCCCGCGGGAGTTGCTCGCCTACTCCTTCAAGCACCCGGTGATGTTCCAGCCGAGGCAGAAGTTCTCCTACTCCAACACCAACCTGATCCTGCTCGGCCTGCTCGTCGAGAAGGAGAGTGGGCAGCGACTCGGCGACTACCTCCGGGAGCACGTCCTCGCTCCGGCGGGAATGAGCCACACGGTGTTCCCGACCGGGAACGAGTTCCCCACCCCGCACGCGCAGGGCTACACCGACCAGACGGCGACCGGAAAGGTCGAGGAGACCGCCGGCTGGGACCCCTCCTGGGCCTGGGCGGCCGGGGCGATGATCTCCGACCTGGACGACCTGCGCACCTGGGCCTGCACTGCGGCCACTGGGGTCTTCCCCGACGGCACGACCATGGTCGGCCCGGCCGTCCAGAAGCAGCGGCTGACGACCCCGTCGACGGGGATCCCGGGCGCCGGGTACGGCCTCGGCATCTTCGACGTCAAGGGCTGGATCGGGCACAACGGCTCGCTGCCGGGCTACGAGGCCCTGACCGTCTGTCTGCCGTCGGCGCGGACGACCGTGGTCGTCCTGCTGAACACCGACATCAGCTACCGGGGGAACATCGAGCCAAGCACCCTGTTCGGTCAGGCGATCACCCGGATCATCTCTCCCGCCCACGTCTTCGACCTGCCGGCGCCGGCCGCCGCCACCCGCTGACGCACCGACCACACGGGACCCAACTCACCTCCTGCGCACGGCATTTCCGACAGTTGACACAGAAGCGAACACTCGCCGAGCAGATTCGAAGCGATGTAACGATTCACCGTGCGGGGCCGGTCGATGACGGTGTGTACTGTGCTGCGAGCGCCACATGGGAGGGCCCTGGGCTCCCCGTGCCCACTGCTGCCCTACTCCCCTGGAAACCGATTCCATGATCGAATTGCCGGAACTGGTGGCCGGCGGTCTCGCCGCCGGAACACTCTCCGCGCTCGCACTCGGCGGCAGCCTGCTGCGGACCCGGCGCCAGAAGGCGGCGCTGCGGGCCGAGGTGACGGAGTTGCGCGCCCGACTGGCAGGCGCCGAGGGCACGTTCATCACCGAGGTCGAGCATCTGGCCGCCCGCCGGATGCCCGCGGCCGCCGCGCAGCTCACGCATCCGCACCTCAAGGTGCCGGGCCCGGCCGGGCAGCAGACGCCCGGGACCCCCACGGGGATCGCGCTGGAGTACGTACTCACCGCGCTGCGCGAGGAGTTGACCGCACAGCGCACCCGCATCGACGCGGCCGCACAGGCCGGCCTGCGGGGCGCCACCCGGGAGATCCAGGCCGCCCTGTACCGCCTGCAGGACGCCCTGCGCGGACTCCAGCAGCGCTACGACGACCCGGAGTTGGCGCAGACGCTGTTCGCGCTGGACCACGAGAACGAGCAGTCGCTGCGGCGGGCGCAGGTGGCCGCGGTGGTGTGCGGTGCCTGGGTGGGACTGGCCCGCGAGGAGTCCCACGTGGTGGACGCCGTCACCGGCGGCCAGGCCCGACTCGCCGGCTACCACCGGGTCACGGTCCACAACCATCTGGAGCCGGGCACCGCCCTGGTGTCCCACGCGGTCGAGCCGGTCGCCATCATCGTCGCCGAACTCCTCGACAACGCGCTGCGCCACTCGGCGCCGGACACCGACGTCGTGGTCAATCTGGAGCACGTCCACCACGGGGTGTGCGTCACGGTCGACGACGCCGGCCTCGGCATGACGCAGGACGAACGGGCCCGCGCCCAGCGGCTGGTGGCCGGCAGCGAACCGATCCTGCTGACCGACCTCGGCGATCCGCCGCGCATGGGCCTGGCCGCGATCGGCCAGCTCACCCGCCAGTTCGACCTGAGCGTCGACGTCTCCACCCCCTCGCCGTACGGCGGGGTGCGCGCGGTGCTGCGGGTCGACAGCCATCTGCTCGGCCGGATCGACCCGGACGTACGGCCGCCGTCGGCCAGCGCGCCGCGCTCGACGCGCGAGCGCGCGGTGGTGCGCCGCGAACCGGCCGCGCACCAGACGCCGTCGGGGCGGCCCACCGTGGACGGGACGCCGTCGGCGGAGCCCCCGGCGCCCCCGGCTCCGGCACCCGCGACTCCCGCACCCCCGGCTCCGGCACCCGCCGCGGCCGTCCCCGGCCCCGAGCACGAACGCGCCCCCGGCCATCAGGAGCCCGGTGACCTGGGCGGTCTGCCGCAGCGGCGGCGCCGTACCCGTCCCGACGCCCCCGGCGTACCGCCGCAGCAGCCGGCCGCCCGGCGGCCCGAGGAGGCGGCCGCCGCGCTCGCGGCCCTCCAGTACGGCACCGCGGCGGCGCGGACCCCGAAGCGGGCCGACGCGCCCGATCCCCAACGGACCGACGACGAAGGAGGAGCGGCCAGATGACCAGCCGCGATGCGGGCGAGACGGCATGGGTGCTGGATCCGATCCTGCAGGTACCGCACGTACTGGCCGCCGTCCTGCTCACCCGGGACGGCCTCGCGACGGGGTACACCGACGCCCTGTCCCAGGCGACCGCCGAGCGGGTGGCCGCGATCACCAGTACCGTGCAGGGCGCCTGCCGGGCCGCGGCCGCCGCGTTCGCGGACCGGGACCGGGCCGAGGTGCGGCAGGTCGTCGTCGAGTCGGACCACGGGTACGTGCTGATCGTGCCCACCGACCACGGCACCTGCGTGGCCGCCTACGGCGACCCGGAGGTGCGGCTGGACCTGCTGGCGCACCGGGTGCACTCGCAGGTGGCCCGGCTCGGCGAGAAGGCGATGGCGGCGGCGCCCAGAGGCTCCGACGGCGGCGCGCCGGCATGACCGGCAGCCGTGGCGGCCGTCCCCTGGTCCCCGCGTATCTCTCGACCGGCGGGGTGGCCCGGCCCAGCCGTCCGCATCTGGAACGGCTGACGGTGCTCAGCCGTGACGGGACACCCCTGCCGGCCGGTCTGCCCGCCGCCGAACAGGCCCTGCTGGAGCTGCTGTCCGGTGGTGCGCTGACCCTGGTGGAGGCGGCGGCGCTGCTGCGGCTACCGGTCTCCGCCGTCCGGGTGCTGGCCGCCGACCTCGTCGACCGGGACCTGGTCCAGGCCCGCGCGCCGATCCCGCCCGCCGAACGGTTCGACCCCGACCTGCTGAAGAGAGTGGCCGATGGCCTCCGCGCCCTCAAGCACCAGTGAGCTGCCCCGCGCGGGCGGCACCCATCTCCCCGACACCGCCCGCGACCTGGTGAAGATCCTGGTCACCGGCCCGTTCGGGGTGGGCAAGACCACCCTGATCGACTCGGTGTCGGAGATCCGCCCGCTGCACACCGAGGAGCACCTCACCGAGGCCTCCGTCCCCGTCGACGAACTCGACGGGGTGCGGGAGAAGGAGACGACGACCGTCGCGATCGACTTCGGGCGGATCAGCCTGGCCGGCGGCATCGTGCTCTACCTGTTCGGGACGCCGGGGCAGCAGCGGTTCCGGACGCTGTGGGACGACATCTCCTACGGGGCGCTGGGCGCCCTGGTCCTGGTGGACAGCCGCCGCATCGACGCCTCCTTCGACGTGCTGGGGCTCGTGGAGGAGGCGGGGCTGCCGTACGCGGTCGCCTTCAACGCGTTTCCCGACGCGCCCAGCCACTACACGCGCGAACAGTTGCGCGCCGCCCTGGACCTGGAGCCGGGCACCCCGATGGTGACCTGTGACGCCCGGGACCCGCACTCCTCGGTCGACGCGCTGCTCGCCCTCGTACAGCATCTGATCGACGACCGGCCGGCGGAGGCCCGATGACCGTGCAGCAGTCCTTCACCGTCTCCGGACCGGTGCGCCTGTGGGAGGACGGCTTCGCCCGGAACCCGCACGGCTACTACGCGGCGCTGCGCGCCCAGGGCCCGGTCGGCTGGGCGGAACTCGCGCCGGGCACGCCCGCGTACGTGATCACCGAGCGGCATGCCGCCCTCGACGTGCTGCGGGACGTGGAGACCTTCTCGCACGACCCGCGGGGCTGGGAGGCCACCGTCCCCGAGGACTCCCCGCTGCTCGGCATGATGCGCTGGCGGCCCAACGCCCTGTTCTCCGACGCC
The DNA here is from genome assembly GCF_040634235.1 of Streptomyces sp. NPDC007157. Lineage (NCBI taxonomy): Bacteria > Bacillati > Actinomycetota > Actinomycetes > Kitasatosporales > Streptomycetaceae > Streptomyces > Streptomyces sp. NPDC007157. The sequence goes on along the minus strand of NZ_JBEYFE010000032.1, from coordinate 65,153 downwards.
GACGCCCACATCCGCTACCGCACCAGCCTCATCGACGTGTTCGACCTGATCGAGCCACACGATCTGCGCGCGCTGGTGCACCGGGCGGTACGGCTGCTGGTGGACCGTTTCGGGCCGCGCGGCGAGGCCGATCTCGTCACCGACTTCACCCGGCCGCTGATGGCGCTGGTGTTCAACAACCTGTTCGGGCTGCCGGACAGCCAGGGCGACCGGCTCAACGAGGGCCTCCTGAAGATGATGGAGGGCGGCGCGCAGGCGGCCGAGGGCGAGGCGGAGTTCGCCGACTACGTGCTGCGGCTGGTCGCCGCCAAGGTCGCGGAGCGCGGCGAGGACCTGCCGAGCATGCTCCTGGACCATCCGGCCGGGCTGACCCCGGAGGAGGTCACCTGGCAGGTGTTCCTCACCCTCGGCGCGGGATACGAGCCGACCACGAACCTGGTGTCCAACGCGCTGTCCCGGATCCTCGGCAACTCCCTCTACTACTCCACGCTGACCAGCGGCGCCCGCCCGGTCATGGACGCGGTGGTCGAGGTGCTGCACCACGAGACCCCGCTGGCCAACTACGGGATCTACTACGCCCGTCGGCCCGTCTCCTTCCACGGGGCGTGGGTCAGGCCGGCGATCCCGGTGGTCGTCTCGTTCGGTGCCGTGGGGCTGTTCGCCGAGCGGGAGGTCACCGGCGGTCGGCGGCCCGGTGACGCCTCGCACCTGTCGTGGGGCGCGGGCCCGCACGCCTGTCCGGTGCGGCACCACGCGCTGCTCATCGCGACCGAGGCGATCGAGCGGCTCACCCTGTGGCTGCCCGACCTAGACCCGGTGCTGCCCCGCGAGCGGCTCAGCTGGCGGCCCGGCCCGTTCCACCGCTCGCTGACGTCCCTGCCCGTCCGGTTCAGCCCCCGCTCCCCCGACCAGCCTGGAGAGTCGTCGTGACCGTCACCGACCGCATCGCTCTCGACCCGTTCGGCTCCGACATCCCGGCGGAGAGCGCACGGTTACGCGCCCTCGGCCCCGTCGTGCCCGTCGAACTGCCCGGCGGCATACCCGCCTGGGCGCCCACCGGCTACGACGTCCTCAGGGAACTGATCCTCGATCCCCGGGTCAGCAAGGACCCCCGCAAGCACTGGCGGTTGTGGCCGGAGATCGGCGAACACCCCTCCTGGGGCTGGGTGGTCAGCTGGATCGGCGTGGTCAACATGCTCTCCGCCTACGGTCCCGACCACACCCGGCTGCGCAAGCTGGTGGCGCCGAGCTTCACGCACCGGCGCACCGAGGTGATGCTGCCGCGCGTCGCGGCCATCGCCGGGGAGTTGCTCGACGCGGTGGCGGCCGCGGGCGCCGACGGCTCGGTGGTGGACCTCCGTGCGGAGCTGGCGCATCCGCTGCCCATGCGGATGATCTGCGAACTGTTCGGGGTGCCCGACGAGATGCGGGCGGACACCGGCGAGCTGATCGCGGCCATCATGGACACCTCCGACCCGAGCCCTGAGCACGCCCTGTTCGTGCAGGAGCGCATCGGCACGGTCCTCGGCGGGCTGATCGCGTACAAGGCCACCCACCCCGGCGACGACATGACCACGGAGCTGATCCGGGTCCGCGACGAGGACGGCGACCGGCTCAGCGACGAGGAACTGCTGTACACGCTGCTGCTGGTGATCGGCGCCGGGTTCGAGACCACGGTCAACCTGATCGGCAACGCGGTGGTGGCGCTGCTGACCCATCCGGTGCAGCTGGCGGCGGTACGCGCCGGGACGGTCGGCTGGGACGCGGTGATCGACGAGACGCTGCGGGTTCATCCGTCGATCGCCGCGCTGCCGCTGCGGTTCGCGGTGACCGACCTGAAGGTGGCAGACGTCACCGTTCCGGCCGGGGACGCGATCATCACGACGTACGCGGCGGCGGGCCTGGACCCGGAGCGCTACGGGGCGGACGCGGACGTGTTCGACGCGGCGCGCGGGGCCGACGACCATCTCTCGTTCGGCGTCGGAGTGCATCGCTGCATCGGGGCGCCGCTGGCCCGGGCGGAGGCGCTCGCCGCGTTGCCCGCCCTGTTCGACCGCTTCCCTGGACTGCGTCTGGCGGTCGGGGCGGAGGAGCTGCGGCAGGTGCCGTCGTTCATCGCCTTCGGCTGGCAGGAGATCCCGGTACGGCTCGGGGCGTGAGTCCCGGGGCGTGATCCGGGGTCGCGGGGGCTGCGACCGGTCCCCCGTTCCGGTCGTGCCCCCGCGGAAGGTGAACCTACGTGCGGATCCGGCCGTTGGGTACCGCGTCGGTGCCCGATCGGGCACCCGGAGGACTCACCCGTGCACAGGTGAGTCCGGTTGGCCCGGATTCGCCCGGAGCACGGCGGGGGCGGTGAGGTCCCCGAGGGCGAGGTGGGCCAGGACGACCTCGTACAGGTCGGTGCCGGCGGCCAGCAGCTGACGCTCCAGGACGGGTTCGGCGCCCCGGACGTGTTCGCGGACGGTCTGGGCGTGCACCCCCAGGTCCTGGGCGGCGCGTTCGGCGTTGCCGCCGGCGGCGATCCAGGCGCGCAGGGTGCCGCGCAGATCACGGCCGTCCCGGGTCAGCCGGTCCAGCAGGTCGTGCGCCCAGGCGCGCAGCCCGGGCCCGGCCAGCAGGTCCCCGAGCCGCGAGCCGCACGCCTGCGGTGCCATGGCGCCGAGGTCCTCCGTCCGGGCCGCCTGGGTGTTCAGGGCCAGATGGGCGGTGGCGCGTACGGCGAGGTCGGAGAAGTCGGCGCCCAGCAGGGCCTCGACGCGGTCCATGCGGGCGCGGACGGTGTTGCGGCTGACGCCGAGGATCTTGGCCGCGTTGACGGCGGTGAACTCCAGGCCGAGGCGGGTGGTGGCGAGGAGTTCCGCGCGGGTGTGGTGGGGCAGGGTGTCGAGCGGCCGGAGCACGGCGGCGGACCAGGCGTGCAGCTCGGCGGGGTCCATCAGCCGTTCCGGATGGGTGCGTTCGGCGTAGACGGCGGCCTGGTCGGGTCGGAAGTGGGCGACGGCGAGGGCGCTGATGGCCTGGCCGTAGGCGGTGGCGGTGCGGGCGAGGCTCTGCCGGACGCTGCCGCCGAGGAAGGTGCCGGGGCGGCCGTCGACGAGCGAGCGCAGCCACTGACCCGCCCTGGGCGCGGGGCTGACGACGATGACATGTCCGTCGACCGCGGGACAGCGCACGACCAGGGCCTGGCCACGGGTGAGGTCGACGCAGTCCTCGGCGAGCCCGTCGCGTTCCGCGGGGTGCCCCTCGACGACGTACACGCAGGCGCTGTCGGTGTCGAGGAGGCCGGGCCACAGGCCGGCGGCGACCCGGCGGGCGGAGACGGTGTCCTCGACCATCAGCAGTTGCAGGATGGCCAGGCGCAGGTCGGCGGTGGCCCGCCGGAGCCGGCGCCCGGCGGCCGTCGACTCGCGCTCGCGCAGCAGGAGTTCGACGACGCCGGCGGTGCGGGTGACGATCTCGGCGGCACGCCGGTCGAAGGGGACGGCGCGGGCCACGGCGAGCAGCGAGGTGGCCGCCGAGCGCGGGTCGGGGGCGCGGACGGAGACCAGGCGCAGGTGGCGGTCGCCGTCCTGGACGGCGGCCGCGGAGATCCGGCCGGCGACCACCTCGGCGACGAGGCTGTCGTCGAGGGGCAGCCGCTCCCCGGCGAGCAGGGTGCCGTCGGCGTCCTGCAGGCAGACCGTGGCCTGCACCGCGCGGGCGAGCCAGGTGACCACCCGGCGCGGGTCGCGGGCGCCGGGGCGCAGATGGTCGAGGAGTTGCACGGCCCAGATGTCGCCCTGAGGTGTCGAGGGGTGCGGGCCCTCGCCTGCCCGGCCTGCCATCTCGCCCTGCTCCTCGTCCGTAGCGTTGACCTCGGCCTCTGGACGTTACCCGATGAACCTGGGCAGGTCCCGACCGCCCGGTACGACTCCGCCGGCGGCCCTCGGGGGAAGGGCCGCCGGCGAAGAGCGCCTCACCCGGGGCCGGGGGGAGGGCCCTCGGGCGGCTGAGTATGCGCGTTCCCCGGATTCCGGCGGGCATGCACACGAATTTTCGGCGGCCCCGACTCGGCGGTTCGTGGGCCACCGATGACCGCGACCAGCGGCGCGGCGGCCCGGGTCCGGCCCCGTCCCGCCGCGTCCGCGCGACCCTCCGGTCCGGTACGGCATAAGCTCGTCGGATGGCGAAGTACTTCGACGTGCACCCCGACAACCCGCAGCCGCGCAGCATCTCCCAGATCGCCGACGCAGTGCGCTCGGGGTCACTCATCGCATACCCGACCGACTCCTGTTACGCGCTGGGCTGCCAGCTCGGCAGCCGGGACGGCATCGACCGGATCCGCGGCATCCGGCACCTGGACGACCGGCACCACTTCACGCTGATGTGCCGCGACTTCGCCCAGCTCGGCCAGTTCGTACGCGTCGACAACGACGTGTTCCGGGCCGTGAAGGCGTCGACCCCCGGCAGCTACACCTTCATCCTCCCGGCGACCCGGGAGGTGCCGCGCAAGCTGCTGCACCCGAAGAAGAAGACCGTCGGGGTGCGCATCCCCGACCATGTGGTCACCCAGGCGCTGCTGGCGGAGCTGGGCGAGCCACTGCTGTCCAGCACCCTGCTGCTGCCGGACGAGAAGGAGCCGCTGACCCAGGGCTGGGAAATCAAGGACCGGCTCGACCACCAGGTGGACGCGGTGGTCGACTCCGGGGACTGCGGCACGGAGCCGACCACGGTCATCGACTTCTCCGAAGGCGAGGCGGTGGTCGTCCGCCGGGGCGCGGGAGACGTCTCGCGCTTCGAGTGACGACGGGGTCCCCGGGCAACGGCCCTCTCACCTTCGCGTGCCACCATGATCGTGACATGCCGCGCCGGGCCTCCCCCGACCCGACGCCGACTCCACAGAGAGGCACTGCGCCATGACCGCCGTACAGGGAACCGACGTGGACATCACCACCGAGGACGGTGTAGCCGACGCCTACCTGGCCCACCCGGCCGACGGCCTCCCCCACCCGGGTGTGCTGTTCTACCAGGACGCCTACGGCATCCGGCCGCACCTGAAGTCGATGGCGGACCGGCTCGCGGGCGCGGGCTACACGGTGCTGCTCCCGAACGTCTTCTACCGCACCGGCCGGACCCCGGTCCTCGAACTGCCCGAGTTCATCGACCCGGCCGCGGACCCGACCATCTGGCAGCGGATCGGCCCGATCATGCAGGCGCTGACGCCCGAGTTCAGCGACCGGGACTCGGCCGCCTACCTGGACTGGTTCGCCGAGAGCCCGCTGGTGGCCGACGGGCCGGTGGCGATCACCGGCTACTGCATGGGCGCCCGGCTGGCCGTGCGGACCGCCGCCGCGTTCCCCGACCGGGTCGCGGCCGCGGGCGGCTTCCACGGCGGCCGGCTGGTCACCGAGGACGCGGACAGCCCCCACCTGCTGGCCGACCGGATCACGGCGGAGCTGTACTTCGGCTTCGCGGACCAGGACCAGTCGATGACCGAGGAGCAGATCCGCACCTTCGAGGAGGCGCTCACCGCCGCCGGGGTCCGCAACACCTGCGAGATCTACCCGGGCGCCGAGCACGGTTACACCCAGGCCGACACCCCGGCGTACTCCGCCGAGGCCGCCGAGCGCCACTGGGACGCGCTGCTGGGTCTGCTGAAGCGCACCTTCTGAGCTGAGCGGAGCGGTACATCGGGGGCCCGTCGTCGTTCGGCGGGCCCCCCATTTCTGTCCCACTCATTGACATGCACTCGCCCCACCGCCAGTCTGAGAGCGCTCTCAAACTGGTACGGACCAATGTCCGTACGACCCCGACCCCACACGGAGGTGGAGAGTGCGCACAGGACTCGCACGCCGGACCCTGCCCCTGGCGGCCGCGGCGGCACTGATCGGCGGGGCCCTCACCCTGGGCACCCCGCACCCGGCCGACGCCGCGATACCGGACACCATCCCCCTGAAGATCACCAACAACTCCGGCCGCGGCGACCAGGTGTACGTCTACGACCTCGGCACCCAGCTCTCCACCGGCCGGCAGGGCTGGGCCGACGCGAACGGCACCTTCCACGCCTGGCCGGCCGGCGGCACCCCGCCGACCCCCGCACCGGACGCCTCGATCACGGGCCCGGCGGCGGGACAGTCGTCGACGATCCGGATCCCGAAGTTCTCCGGCCGGATCTACTTCTCCTACGGCCAGAAGCTCGACTTCAGACTGACCACCGGCGGCCTCGTGCAGCCCGCCGTGCAGAACCCGAGCGACCCCAACCGCAACATCCTCTTCAACTGGTCCGAGTACACGCTCAACGACTCGGGTCTGTGGATCAACAGCACCCAGGTGGACATGTTCTCGGCCCCGTACGCGGTCGGGGTGCAGCGCGCCGACGGCAGCACGGCCAGCACCGGGCATCTCAAGTCGGGCGGCTACAACGGGTTCTTCAGCGCCCTGCGCGGGCAGCCCGGCGGCTGGGCGAACCTGATCCAGACCCGCTCCGACGGCACCGTGCTCCGCGCGCTCTCCCCGCTGTACGGCGTGGAGACCGGGGCGCTGCCGTCGACCGTCATGGACGACTACGTCAACCGGGTCTGGTCCAAGTACTCGACGTCGACCCTGACCGTCACGCCGTTCGCCGACCAGCCGAACACCAAGTACTTCGGCCGGGTCTCGGGGAACCTCATGAACTTCACCAACTCCGCCGGAGCGGTGGTGACGAGCTTCCAGAAGCCGGACGCGAACAGCATCTTCGGCTGCCACAACCTGCTCGACGCACCCAACGACCAGGTACGCGGACCGATTTCGCGCACACTCTGCGCGGGCTTCAACCGGTCGACGCTGCTGACCAGTGCGAACCAGCCGGACAACATCCCGGCCGACTTCTACCTGGACACGGTCACCAACCACTACGCGCGCAAGATCCACGCCCAGATGGCCGACGGCAAGGCGTACGCCTTCGCCTTCGACGACGTCGGCAACCAGGAGTCGCTGGTCAACGACGGCAACCCGCAGCAGGCGTACCTCACGCTGGACCCGCTGAGCTGACCCAGCCGAGCGTCCCGCACCCGGAGTCCGGGTGCGGGACGCTCACCTTTCCGTACGTCAGCCGGTCGTCACGGCGGTGTCGTCGACGACGAAGCTGGTCTGCAGCGAGGAGTCCTCGACACCGGTGAACTTCAGGGTCACGGTGCTGCCCGCGAAGGAACCGAGGCTGAAGGACTTCTGCACGTACCCGGAGGCCGCGTTGAGGTTGGAGTACGTGGCCAGGGTGGTGGAACCGGCGGCGACCGTCAGCTTGTCGTACTGCGTGCTGCTGGTGGTCTCGGCGGTGTCGATGTGCAGGTAGAACGTGAACGTGGTGTTGGTGCAGCCGCTCGGGATCGTCACCGACTGGGAGAGCGTGTCGGTGTGGGTCGAGCCGTAGCCGTCCAGCCAGGCCTTGTACGAGCCCGCGTGTGCCGCCTGGTCGGTGTCGTTGGTGATGACCCCGCTGGTGGCGGTCCAGGTGGTGTTGCCGGACTCGAAGCCCGCGTTGCCGAGGAGCTGCGTGGCGGTGCAACTCCCGCCGCCCCCGCTGGAACTGACGGTCCAGGTGAAGGAGGCGGTGCCGGTGGCGCCCGTGGAGTCGGTCACCGTGACGGTCGTGCTGTAGGTGCCCGCCGTCGTCGGGGTGCCGGAGATGACGCCGGTGGAGCTGTTGATCGACAGGCCGGTCGGCAGTCCGCTCGCCGCGTAGGTCAGCGAGCCGCTGTTGGTGCTGCTCGCCGAGACCTGCAGGCTGACCGCGGTGCCCACGGTCGAGGACTGGCTGCCCGGGTTGGTGACCGTCACCCCCGAGGTCGGCGGGGTGACGTGGCTGCCGACGTTGATACCCGCGAAGGCGTTGGCTACACCCGCGTACTGGGCGGAGCTCGCGCCGTACAGAGCCGTCGCGGCGTTGAGCGCGGCGGTCCGGGCGGCCGCGTAGTTGGTGCTGGACGTCATGTACGTCGTCAGCGCCTTGTACCAGATCTGCAGGGCCGCGGCCCGGCCGATGCCGGCGACGGCGACGCCGTCGGAGGTCGTGCTGTTGTAGGTGACGCCGTTGATGGTCTTGGTGCCGCTGCCCTCGGAGAGCAGGTAGAACATGTGGTTCGCGGGGCCGGAGGAGTAGTGCACGTCGAGGTTGCCGACGCCGGAGTACCAGCTGTCCGCGGATCCGCCGTCCTTGCTCGGCTTGTCCATGTAGCGCAGCGGGGTGCCGTCGCCGTTGATGTCGATCTTCTCGCCGATGAGGTAGTCACCGACGTCGGAGGAGTTGTTGGCGTAGAACTCCACGCCGGTGCCGAAGATGTCCGAGGTCGCCTCGTTCAACCCGCCGGACTCACCGGTGTAGTTGAGGCCCGCGGTGTTGGAGGTGACGCCGTGGCTCATCTCGTGGCCGGCCACGTCCAGCGAGGTGAGGGCGTGGGTGTTGCCCGAGCCGTCGCCGTAGGTCATGCAGAAGCAGGAGTCGTCCCAGAAGGCGTTGACGTAGCCGCTGCTGTAGTGGACCCGGGAGTACGCGGCGACGCCGTCGTTCTTGATGCCGCTGCGCCCGAAGGTGTTCTTGTAGAAGTCCCAGGTCTCCTGGGCGCCGTAGGCGGCGTCGGCGCCGGCGGTCTGGGTGTTGGAGCCGGCTCCGGTGCCCCAGACGTCGTCGGCGTCGGTCATCAGGGTGCCGGTGCCCGACGTGCCGTTGTTGAGGCTGTACGTCTTGTGGCCGCCGCGCGTGGTGTCGTACAGCTGGTACGTCGAACCCGACAGGGTCGTGTTCAGCGTCACCGTGCCGCTGTACTGGGTGTTGCCGGTACCGGACTTGACCGCCTGGTAGCGGTACAGCTCGGCGCCGGTCGTGGCGTCCGTGACGACGTGCAGCCGGCTGGGGGTGCCGTCGTCCTGGAAGCCGCCGACCACGGTCTCCCACGCGAGCTTCGGGGTGCCGTTGCCGGCCCAGATCACCTTGCGGGCGCTGTCGGCGGCGGGCTTCTCGGCGTCGAGGGCCTTGGCGGTCTTCAGCGCCTTGGCCTGGGCGGCCGACTTGGTGAAGGCCGCCGTGGTGGAGGCGACCTTGATGGTGCGCTTGTTGTTGAAGGTGGTGCTGACCGTACCGGCCGCCAGCGCGGCGGGCGGGGTGTGCACGACCAGGTCGCCGCCGAGGACCGGCAGGCCGGCGTAGGTGCGTTCGTAACGGGTGTGCACGGTGCCGTCGTTGTCCTTGACGACGTCCTTGACGACCAGTTTCTCCTTGGCGCCGAGGCCGATGGTGCGGGCGGTCGCGGCAGTCCGCTGCTGGGCGCTCTTGATCAGCGCGGTGTGCTGGGCGGGGCTGAGCTTGGCCTCCAGGCCGCCGGTGCGAAGGGGGCTGGGGTGGGGGGCGGCGGGCTTGGCGTTCGCCGGGACCGACTGGATGCCGACGGCGAACAACGCCACGGTGGAGACCAGGGCGGCTCCGACCGTGGCGCGTCTGTGGGGAAGACGTCTCACTCGTACTCCTCCTGCTGCGGCCGCCGGGTCGCGGCCGATGACAGACCGGGCAGACGGGGGTGTGCTGTCCGGGACGAGCTGAGCTGTGCGGGGCCCGGGATCGGGGGACCGGGATACGGGGTCCGTGATCCGTGGACACGCCATGGAGAAAGCGTGTGCTGAGCGAGGATTCCAGCCTTGACCCGCGCATGTCATTCAAGTCGAGGTCAATCGAGGGTTTTCCCTATGCCACGTGGGGCGGTTGAGGCGGAGCAGGGCTCACGACGACGGCGCGCGCACCATGAAGACGTCCACCGGATCCTCGGTCTCGACGGTGAACCCGTGCCGCTCGTACAGCCGTTGGGCCGCGCTGCCGCGCAGGACGTTCAACCGGACGCGGACGCCGTCACGGTCGCACCGCGCCAGCAGCTCGCGCAGCACGCCCGAACCGATGCCGACGCCCTGGGCCTCCGGGGCCAGATAGAAGTGTTCCAGCCGGTGGGCGTCGCCGGCCGGCCGCAGCGCGACACAGCCGGCGAAGACGCCGCCCACCTCGATCACCCAGGTGTGGGCCGCGTCGAACCCGTCCCGCAGCCGCTGCCGGACGCGCCACGGGTCGTACCGCCCGAGCCGCTCCAGATCGGCCCGCAGCACGACGGCGCGCAGTTCGGCCACCGCCTCGACGTCCGCCGACGACGCCGGCCGCATCTCCCACTCCCCCATGACCGGCCAGGCTACCCAGTGGTCCGGTGCTCCTTCTCGACACCCTGCACCTACGTAGCGCGCTCGACGTGTGACGGCGAAACACCCCGCCCCCGGCCCGAGTCGCGACCGGTTTGGTGATTCATCCCGTTTATCCTGATTCACCTCCCACCCCACGGAAAGGGCTCCCCATGCGGGTCTTCATCGTCGGCACAGGCAACATGGCGGGCGGTATCGCCACCCGGGCGCTGGCGGGCGGGCACACGGTCCGGCTGGTCGGCACCGATCCGGCGAAGGCCGCCAACCTCGCCGACGCTCTGGGCGAGCGACTGGCCGGTGCCGATGTGGCGCCCGCCGTGCCGGACGCGGTCGGGTCGGCGGACGTGGTGGTGCTGGCCCTGCCGTTCGACGCGGCCAGACAGGTGGTCGCCGAGTACGGGGACCAGCTCGCCGGGAAGACGGTCGTCGACATCTCCAACCCGGTGGACTTCGCCACCTTCGACTCGCTCACCGTGCCGCCGGACAGCTCCGGCGCCCAGCAGATCGCGGAGGCGGCCGCGCCGGGCACCCGGGTGGTGAAGGCCTTCAACACCACGTTCGCGGGGGCGCTGGTCGCGGGCGAGGTCGGCGGGCTGCCGCTGGACGTGTTCATCGCGGGCGACGACGCGGCGGCCCGCGACCAGGTGGCCGAGCTGGTCTCCTCCGGCGGACTCAACCCGGTGGTCGTCGGCGGGCTGCGGCACGCCCGCGAGCTGGAAGGCATCCAGTTGCTGCACATGGCGCTGCAGACCCGCCCCGAGGGGCACGGCTGGATGAGCGCACTCAAGATCGTCACCCCCTGAGCCGGTGCTGTGCCCGGACCGAGAGACGGCCCGTGGAGAAGGCGTGCCGGCCCGTACGGCACCCCCACCCGTCCCGAGGGCCCGTACGGCGCCCCCCGAACCGGTACGAATGGTGACCGCCCCGCAGGACGCCAACCCCCTCACCGCACCCGCTGGTTGATCATTGCTACCGTGCCCGCGTGTCTGACTCCTCACGCGAATCCGCAGAAGGCGCCGGCTGGGGCGAGGCCGAGCGCGGTGCCTATCGCCGGCTGATGCCGAGCCATGTCGAGAAGCTGTTCTGGTTCAACCCAAGGACCATGTGGGCCGCCCGCAACGGCGTGCTGGCGTCCTGGTTCGGCGACCCGACCGGCCGTACCCGCGGCCGCTGGGTGGCGCAGCGGGCGGCCGCCGGGGCAGCGGCCGACAAGGTGATCCGGCGTGCCGAGGCCGACCGGTTCTCGTTCATGGTGATCGGCGACACCGGCGAGGGCGACGACTCCCAGTACGCCGTCGTGCCCGGCTTCCTGAAGGCGAGTCAGGACACCGACTTCGCGGTGATCGCGAGCGACGTGATCTATCCGGTCGGCGCCACCGACGACTACGGCACCAAGTTCTTCCGCCCGTACCAGGAGTATCCGGCGCCGATATACGCGATACCCGGCAACCACGACTGGTACGAGGACCTCGGCGCGTTCATGCGCGTCTTCTGCGACGACGCCCCGCCACTCCCGCCCGAGCCGAAGCCGCGCCCCCTCTCCCGCGCATGGTGGCGTGCCCTGCTGTGGCACCGGCCGAGCCCCGCGGACGAACAACTCCTCGCGGAGGCACGCAAGTTGCGGCCGACGCCGGAACAGCATGCCGTGCAGCCCGGCCCCTACTGGGCCATCGACGCCGGCCCGGTCCGGATCGTCGGCATCGACACCGGTCTGCTCGGCACGCTCGACGCCGAACAGGGCGCCTGGCTGCGGGAGGTGTCCCGCGGGCCGCGCCCGAAGATCCTGGTCACCGGCTCCCCGCTGTACGTGGACGGCGAACACCACCCCTGCCCGATCGACGGCGGCGGCACCGTCGACGACATCGTCCGCGACCCGGCCCACCACTATGTGGCGGCGATCGGCGGCGACATCCACAACTACCAGCGCTACCCGGTCGACGTGGCCGGCCGCACCATCCAGTACGTGGTCGCGGGCGGCGGCGGTGCCTTCATGCACGCCACCCACACCATCCCCCGGGTCTCCGTGGCGAACGTCACCGAGGACGACTTCCGCTGCTACCCGCTGCGCGGCGACTCCCTGGCCTTCTACAGCCGGCTGTACGGCCGCCGGCTGCGCATGCCCCGGTTCTTCACGCTCACCGCGGCGGAGGCGACGGCCGTGATCTCCGAACGCCTCGGCGTCAAGCCCGGCCGCGCGCCCGGCCCGGACACCCGGGTCACCCGCCGCACCCGGCTGGTGGCGAGCCTGCTCGGCGCGGGCGGCCGCCCGGATCGCACCGCCCGCTTCCGGCTGCCGGTGAAGAAGATCTACACCCAGCTGTTCTCCCCGGGCTCGGCCACCTACAGCCCGCCCTTCTTCAAGTGCTTCCTGCGCCTGGACGTGAGCCCGGAGGCGGTACGGCTGCGCTGCTTCGCGGCGACCGGGAACCGTGTGCAGGAGCTGGATCCGCCGGTCGAGGACGAGATCACCATCCCCCTGACCTGATCCGAAGCTGATCACACTCCCGCAATGTTCGGATGCCACAATCGGGGCAGAACTGACGTACGACCGCTGGAGGACCCGTGCCGTCCACCCCCCGCCCGCTGCGCAGACTGGGCTTCCTCACCATCGGCCTGTTCGACGGGGCCGATCCGGGCAAGGGGCACGAGTCCACGCTGGAGATCATCGAGCTGGGCGAGCGGCTCGGCTTCGACAGCGCGTGGGTGCGCCACCGGCACCTCCAGTACGGCATCTCGTCCCCGGTGGCCGTCCTCGCGGCGGCCTCGCAGCGCACCAGCCGTATCGAACTGGGCACCGCCGTGATCCCGCTGGGCTGGGAGAACCCCCTGCGGCTCGCCGAGGACCTGGCGACCGTCGACATCCTCTCCGGCGGCCGTCTCAACCCCGGCGTCAGCGTCGGCCCGCCCATGCACTACGAGCAGATCAGAGAAGCCCTCTACCCGGACACGGCGGACGCCGAGGACTTCAGCTACGAGCGGGTGCGGCGGCTGCTGGACTTCGTGCGGGGCAAGCCGGCCACCGACTTCAGCGGCGTCGAGGGCTTCGAGGTGTTCTCGGACGTGGTCCAGCCGCACTCCCCCGGCCTGGGGCGGCGCCTCTGGTACGGCGGCGGCAGCCTGAGCTCGGCGCGCTGGGCGGGCGAGCACGGCATGAACTTCCTGACCAGCAGTGTCGTCCGGGCCGGGGGCCCGGAGGACGCGAACGACTTCGCGGCGATCCAGCTCTCGCACATCCGTGAGTTCCGGGCCCACCACCCGGACGGTGACGCGGCCCGGGTCTCGCAGGGCCTGGTCGTCATCCCCACCGACTCCGCCACGCCTGAGCAGCGCGCCAAGTACGAGGCGTACGCGGCCACGCGGCTGCCCCGCACCACGGCCCCGCAGGGTCCGGCGCGGCTGCTGTTCGCACCCGACCTGGTGGGCACCTCGGCCGAGATCGCCGAACAGCTGCACGCGCACGCCGCGTTCCGTGAGGTCGACGAGGTGGCGTTCGCCCTGCCGTTCGCGTTCGAGCACGAGGACTACGTGCAGATCCTCACGGACATGGCGAACCACCTCGGCCCGGCACTGGGCCGGCGGCCCGCGGCCGTCTGAGTCACCAGCGGCCCGCCTCCGTGCCGGTGACCGGCTCCGACGGCCTGCCGTCCACGCCGACCGGCACCTCGCCGTGCAGCATCACCCGGTGCATGACCCGGGGGAAGCCGAGGTGGGCGTTGTCACCGGGCGCGAGATGGATGGTGGCCCGGTTGTCCCAGAAGGCGACGCTGCCGGGCTCCCAGCGGAAGCGGACCGTGTACTCGGGCCGTACCGCCTGTTCGAGCAGCATCTCCAGGAGTGCGGCGCTCTCCGGGCGGGAGACGTCGGTGATCTGCTCGACGTAGTAGCCGTTGACGTACAGGACCCGCTCGCCGGTCTCCGGATGGACGCGCACCAGAGGGTGCACCGAGGCGACCTGATGGTCGAGGAGATGGCGGAGGTAGGAGTCGTCGCCGGGCCGCGACTGGTAGCCGACGCCCAGGCGGTGTTCGGCGCGCAGTCCGTCGACGAAGGCGCGCACGGGTGCGGAGAGCCCGGCGTAGGCGGCGGCCAGGTTGGCCCAGGTGGTGTCGCCGCCGTACGGCGGGACGGTCTCGGCGCGCAGGACGGTCGCGGCGGGCGGGTCGACGCGGGCGCCGTGGTCGCAGTGCCAGCCGCGCAGCAGGGTGTGCCGGCGCCGCTGGAGCCACTCCTCGTGCTCCATGCCGAACCGTCCGCCCAGCTCCAGCCGGTCGGCGGTGGTCTCCACCTCGGGGAACCCGGCGGGCGAGGCGCTGCCCCGCCGTCCCGGCACGACCGGCTCGCCGAACCGCCGGGCGAAGGCGACATGCCCGGCGTGGTCCAGCCGCTGCTCCCGGAAGAAGACGACCTTCCAGCGAAGCACCGCCTCCCGGATCAGCGCGACCACGGCGTCGTCGAGGTCCTTGCCGAGGTCTACGCCGGTGATCTCGGCCCCGATGTGCCCGGCGACGGGTTTCACCTCGGCCCCCGCGACGCGCTCCGCCTGCTCCGCCGTGCCCCTGTCCGCCGTCATGCGTGCTCCGATGCTCGCCGGTACCGCTTTCCCCGAAGATCGTGACAGCCCGGCGCACCCGGCGACAGCCGTCACGGAGACCGGGGTACTGCCGTCGGTGAACCAGGTGGAGCTGCATCCGTTCCTCCCGCAGGAGGAGCTGCGCGCCTTCCACGCCGGGAAGGGCATCGTCACCGAGAGCTGGAGCCCGCTCGGCCGGGGCGACCGGCTGCTCCGGGACCCGGCCGTCGTCGGCGTGGCGGAGGCGCTCGGGGTGACGCCCGCGCAGGTGATCCTGCGCCGGCACGTCCAGCTCGGTGCCGTGGCCATCCCGAAGTCGGCGGACGCCGAGCGGCAGCGGGCGAACCTGGACGTCTTCGGCTTCCGGCTCGGTGCCGCGCAGCTGGCGGCGGTCTCCGAACGGCCCCACCAGCGCCTCGGCGGCGATCCGGACAGCCGCGAGGAGTTCTAGCCGCGCGGGTACTCGGGGCGTACCTCCGACGAAGGGAGCCGCGGTGGGTACCGACGAGCGGCTGCGCACGTACCGTGACAAGCGTGACTTCGGGCGGACCCGGGAGCCGTCGGGGCAGCCGGGGCCGGGCGGCGGGCGGCCCCGGTTCGTGGTGCAGATCCATGACGCGCGCCGGATGCACTTCGACTTCCGTCTGCAGGTCGACGACGTCCTGAAGTCCTGGTCGGTGCCGAAGGGCCCGTCGGCCGACCCCGGCGACAAGCGGCTGGCCGTGCCCACCGAGGACCATCCGCTGGAGTACGAGGACTTCGAGGGCGTGATCCCTAAGGGCGAGTACGGCGGCGGCACCGTGATCGTCTGGGACCACGGCTGGTACGAGCCGCTCAGCCACGACCGCAAGGGCCGGCCGGTCGGCTTCGCACCGTCGCTGGAGCTCGGGCACGCCACGTTCCGGCTACACGGCTCCAAGCTGCGCGGCGAGTACGCGCTGACCCGGTTCAGGGGCGGCCACGGCGAGGACGCCTGGCTGCTGGTGAAGAAGGGGACCGCGCGGTCGGGCGGCCACGGCACGCCCGATCCCCGGCGGGCCCGCTCGGTGACCTCCGGCCGCACCCTCGCCCAGGTCGCGGCGGACGCGGGCGCGGGGTGACGGGCGGGCCGTACCCGGTCTCCGTCCTCGCCTGCCGGGGCACCTGGTCCGACGGCCCGGAGAGCGCGGACCGGTGCACCGGGATTGCGGCGTTCCCGCCCCGGGCGACCCCGTGGGGGCCTATGTTCACGGAGGTACTCGATCTTCGGCTCAGGAGGCCCTCCGTATGCGCACCGCGCTCCGTACCGCGCTGGCCGGGGCGGTCGCCGCCGGCACTCTGCTGACCTGCGGCACCGCCTACGCCACCCCCGCCGGGCCCGGTGTGACCGGCCGGGTGATCAGCCAGACCACGATCGGCGGCACGGACTACGTGCTCCGGGAGATCACCGTCCCGCCCGGCCAGACCACCGGCTGGCACTTCCACGACGGCCCGGTCTACGGATACGTCCACAAGGGCACGCTCAGCCACTTCCACTCGGACTGCGCGGCGGACGGCGTCTACCGGCAGGGCGGCACGGTGTACGAGCCGGGCGGGGCGGGCGATGTGCATCTGCGCGCGAACCTGGGCGACACCGACCTCGTCCTGGACGTGCTGTACATCCTCCCGCACGGCTCGCCGTACTCCGAGTCGGTGCCGAACCCGGGCTGCGACTTCGAGTAGACCGGCTGCCGCGTCAGGCGTCGATGACCGGCAACGACCCTTCGGGCAGCGGCTGTTCGGCCCAGATGGTCTTGCCGGTGCAGGTCTGGCGGCTGCCCCAGCGCTGGGTGAGCTGGGCGACGAGGAGCAGGCCGCGGCCGCCCTCGTCGTAGGCGTGCGCGCGACGCAGGTGCGGTGAGGTCGAACTGCCGTCGGACACCTCGCAGATGAGCGCGCGGTCGCGGATCAGGCGTAGCTGGATGGGCGGTTCGCCGTAGCGGATGGCGTTGGTGACGAGTTCGCTGACGACGAGTTCGGTGACGAAGGCGGCCTCGTCCAGGCCCCAGGCGGCCAGGCGTTCGGTGGCCGCCTGCCGGAAGTGCGCGACCTCGGCGGGGTCGGGCGGGACGTCCCAGGTGGCGACCCGGTCGGCGCCGAGGGCACGGGTGCGGACCAGCAGCAGGGCGACGTCGTCGGAGGGCTGTTCCGGCAGGACGGCCTTGATCACGTTGTCGCTGAGGGCCTCCAGTGAGTCGGCGGGCGCGCTCAGCGCCCGGCACATCTCCTCGATGGCGCGGTCCACGTCCCGGTCCCGGTCCTCGACCAGGCCGTCCGTGTAGAGGGCGACGACAGCGCCCTCGGGCAGGTCGAGCTCCACCGCCTCGAAGGGCAGACCACCGACCCCGAGCGGCGGTCCCGCGGTCATCGGGACCAGCTCGGCCTCGCCGCCGGGCAGCACCAACGCGGGCGCCGGATGGCCCGCGGTGGCGAGGGTGAGGCGGCGCGAGACCGGGTCGTAGACGGCGTACAGGCAGGTGGCGCCCAGTTCGGCGACCTCCTCGCCGCTGCCGTCCGCGGCCAGGTGGGTCACCAGGTCGTCGAGGTGGGTGAGGAGCTCGTCGGGGGGCAGGTCGACGTCCGCGAGGGTGCGGACGGCCGTGCGCAGTCGGCCCATGGTGGCGGAGGAGCGGATGCCGTGGCCGACGACGTCGCCGACGACCAGGCCGACCCGGCTGCCGGAGAGCGGGATCACGTCGAACCAGTCGCCGCCGATGCCGGCCAGTGATCCGCAGGGCAGATAGCGGTGCGCCACCTCGACGGCGGCCTGACCGGGCAGGCCGCTGGGCAGCAGGCTGTGCTGGAGCGCGAGGGCGGTGGAGCGCTCGCGGGCGAAGCGGCGGGCGTTGTCGATGCAGACGGCGGCACGGCTGCCGAGTTCCTCGGCGAACACGGTGTCGTCGACGGCGTAGTCGTCGGGGTGGCGCATGCGCACGCCGACGACCACGCCGAGCAGGACGCCCCGGGCCCGCAGGGGTACCGCGACCATGGAGTGGACGCCCTGACGGTACCTGCGGCCCTGGGGCGCTCGGGCGTTGCGCTCCGCGACCCAGCGGCGGAACTCCGGCTCGCCGGCCTGGCTGACCACCGCGCGCCCCTCCCGCAGCGCCCGGGCCGGCGGTGACGACGCCAGATGCACCTCCGTCCCGCCCAGCCGTACGGCCGCCTCGGGGGTGCCCTCGTTCGCCGAGCCGTGGGCGACGCGCCGCAGTTCGATGTCCCCCTCCGGGATGGTGGGCAGTTCCTCGGCGGAGAGGACCCAGTCGAGCAGGTCGACGCTGGCGAAGTCGGCGTAGCGCGGGACGATGAGTTCGACGACCTCCTCGGCGGTACGCACCACGTCCAGGGTGGTGCCGATGGAGGTGGCCGCCTCGTTGAGCAGGGCGAGCCGCAGCCGGGCCAGGTACTGCTCGGTGCTGTCGAAGGCGGCGATGGCGACGGATGTCAGCTCGCCGACCTGGTCGTGCAGGGGCCACATCTCGATGCTCCAGGCGTGGTCCCGGTCCAGGGCCGGGGCGGCGGTGAAACTCTCGTAGCGGGTGGGCCGGCCGGTCTCGACGACCTGACGCAGGTGGCTCAGGAAGCCCTGGCTGTGCGGGACGTCTTCGATGGTGTCCAGAAAGAAGCGGCCGCGCAGGGCCTCCTCGGGGACGCCCATCACACGGCAGGCCTCGTCGTTGGCGCGGAGGTAGCGCTGGCGGACGTCGAAGACCGACATGGACATGGAGGCCTGCTGGAAGGCCTGTTCGGCCAGGGTGGGCTCGGCCTGCCGGGGCGGGTCGGCGGTGAGGACGTATCCGGTGGTCTGACCGTCGGAGCCGAGGACCGGGCAGGCGGTCAGGGCGATCTCCGTCCGGTGCCCGTCGGCGTGACGCAGGGCGACGGTCCCGGAGCGGGCGGCGAGCACCGCCGCCGGGACCGCCTCGGCGAGCAGGTCGGCGGCGGGCCGGCCCACGACCTGCTCCGCCGGCCGGCCGGTGAGTACCCGCGCGCCTTCGCTCCACCCCGTCACCCTGCCCAGGGCGTCAATGATCGCCGCGGCCGCGACACGCTCCATACGCCCCAGGATGGGACCTGTGTCCCACCGCATCAAGCGCGGGGACGGGCTGTCTCAGCCCTGCTGACCGCGCAGTGCGGCGAGCGCCCGGTCGGCGTGCGTGTTCATGCGCAGTTCGCTGCGGACGACCTCCAGGACGGTGCGGTCCTGGGCGATGACGAAGGTGGCCCGCTTGGTGGGGGCGAGCGCGAATCCGCGCTTGACGCCGAACCGCTCGCGGATCGTGCCGTCGCTGTCGGAGAGCAGCGGCATGCCGAGCGTGTGCTTACCGGAGAACTCCTGCTGGCGCTCGACGCTGTCCCCGCTGATCCCGACCGGCCGGGCGCCGGCGGCGGCGAACTCGGCCGCCAGGTCCCGGAAGTGACAGGCCTCGGTGGTGCAGCCGGGCGACAGCGCGGCCGGGTAGAAGAAGAGCACGACCGGCCCGTCGGCCAGCAGTTCCGTGAGCGTCCGCGTAGTGCCGGTCTCGTCCGGCAGCGCGAAGTCCTCGACCTTGCTTCCGACCTCGACGGTTCCCGCCATTTATCGGCCCTCCTCGTTGTGCGCGACGTTGTGTGCGACACCGCGTGCCCACAGCACCAGAGGGATCTGGAGCGGCAGGCGGACGAGGGCCGCGGTCCTGAGCGGCTCGGGCCGCTGCTGCCAGTCGACGGCCATCTGCACGTTGGCCGGGAAGACGGCGACGAAGAAGGCGGCGGCCGCCCGGGCCGCCGCCTTGCGGGTGCGCGGCAGGGCGATCCCGGCCGCCAGCGCGAGTTCCACGGCCCCGCTGCCGTACGTCCAGGCCCGGGGTGAGCCCGGCAGTGCTTTCGGGATCGTGGCGTCGAACGACTTCGGCGCCGCGAAGTGCGCCGCTCCGGCGGTGGCCAGCAGCCCCGCCAGCAGCAGGGGTGAACGTTCGGACCGGGCCACGCCGCCTCCTCTGAAGACCTGGCGCCGCATATTACCGGGCGGTACCGGCCCGCTCCCCGCCGGGGCGTGCGTGCACGCCGTGCACTCACACGGCGCGGCCCGAGGACACCGACTCGCCGGGCTGCGGACCCGGCTCGTCCTCGACCGCGTAGGCCAGGAAGTCGTCGACCATACGGTGGAACAGCGTGGCCAGCTGCCGCAGCTCCTCCGGCTTCCACTCGCCCAGGGCCAGCTGCATCCCGCGCGCCCCCGCGTCCCGGACCCGGTGGACGGCCTCCCGTCCGGCGTCGGTGAGCTCGATCCGCTGGGCGCGGCGGTCGTCGGGATCGGGGACCCGGGTGACATGGCCGGATCTCTGGAGCTGCTGCACCGTGCGTGTCACATGGGACGCCTCGACACCGAGCCGTTGGGCGAGTTCCCCCGGGCGCAGCGGCTCGGAGTCGGCGACCTGGCGCAGCAGAGCCACCGCGGCGCGGTCCAGCGGGACGCCGGCGAGGGCCATCAGCCGCTCGTGCTGCCGGGCCCGGGTGCTCAGGTACGTGATGCGCGTCAGCGCACGCTCGATCTCGACGACCTCCGGGGTGGCGGCGGGGACGGCCGGCAGGGGTTCTGTGGACATACCGACCAGTTTACCATATCGTTGCGTAACTCAAGTAAGTTGCGGTGTGCGTTCACGCACCGTACTGCGCGGCATGCACGGACCGGGCCCGCGTGATCGTCTCCCAGGACGCCTGCGGGCCCCGCCCCCGGCTCACACCGGTACTGCCACACCCAGCCGCTCCGCCTGTTCCGTCAGCTCCCGCCACACCTTCGGCGTCACCGGAATCCCCTTCCTGCCCCGCTCCCCGGCCACCGCCGCACTGCGCTCCCCCGGGTAGAACACCCCGTCCGCGCCGTCCGCGACCGGCAGGTCCTTCAGCGTGGCCAGGGTGTCGTCGACCGCCGCCACGAAAGCCTCCGGGTCGCCGAAGGCGGCCGGGTCCAGGGCGATGAGCAGGGCGTTCTGCCGGTGCTTGCGGTCGCCCGCGTGGAAGGAGGCGAAGATCGGCGCCCCGACCAGCACGCTGGTCAGGAGTTCGAAGGCCAGGGACATGCCGGAGCCCTTCGCGCCGCCCAGCGGCAGCGGCATGACCGCCTCTTCCGGGTCGGTCGTCGGAGTGCCGTCCGCCGTCGCGGCCGCGCCCTCGGGCAGCGGGGTGCCGCTCGCCTTCGCCTGGCGGATCCTGCCGAGGGCGATGGTGGCGGTGGCCATGTCCAGCAGCAGGGGGGCGTGTTCGCGGGCCGGTACGGCGATGGCGAGGGGGCTGGTGGCGACGGCCGCGCCCCTGACGCCGGTGTAGCCCATGTTGGGCATGCCGGCCACGAACCCGAGCCCGACCAGGCCCTGGCCGGCGATCCGGGAGACGTAGTAGCCGATGGCGCCGGTGTGCACCGTGCGGCGGACGCCCACCGAGGCGATGCCGGTCTCGCGGGCCCGCCGTACCGCCTCGTCGGCGGCGGCCGTCAGGGCCACCGGGCCGGGCGCACGGTCGGCGTCGAGGACGGCGGCGGCCGGTGCCGTGGACTCGACGGTGAGCCGCGGGTCGGCATTGGCGACGCCCTTGGCGAGCAGGTCCAGGTAGGCGGGGACGCGTGCGGTGCCGTGCGAGTCCACGCCGCGCTGCGCGGCCCAGACGAACACGTCGGCGGTGGTGCGGGCGTGCTCGGCACTCAGCCCGGCTTTCTCCAGCAGGGCGGCGGAGAAGGTGCGCAGGTCCTCGGCGGGCACCAGGATCTCGGGGGGTGTGTCGGACATGGCGGTGAAAGCCTCCTGGGCTACGGCGCGCCGTCAGGGGCGCGGGACTGCGTCGATCCGCGGCTACCGCCGCGCGGGCGCGACCGGCCACGGACGGCCACGGACGGCCGGCGGATTTCGAACGAGGCCTACAGCGGTGCGCTCATCGGGTGACAACGGGGCCTACAGCGGTGCGCTCATCGGGTGACGAGGACGTCGACCACGGCGGTCGTCCCCTCGGCCACAGCCTTCAGCGCGCGCTCCAGCGCGGGCGCGAGTGCCTCCGTCGTGTCCACGGTCTCGGTGTGCATGCCGAACGGCTCGGCGAACGCGGCGAGCCGGGGCAGCCGGTGCAGGTCGGTGCCCAGCCACTCGCCGGTGTCGGCGGCCGCGCCGTCGGGGTAGAAGCGGCGGTGGTTGAGGTTCATCGACTTGTACACGCGGTTGTTGAACACCACGATCAACAACGGCAGTTGGTACGCGTTCGAGGCGTCGTACGACGGGATCACCGGGTTGTAGGTGAAGGCGCCGTCGCCGACGGTGAGGACCACCGGCCGTTGCCTCGCGGCGAGTTTGACGCCGAGGGCGACGGCGATGCCCTGACCGAGTCCGCCCTGGACGTAGAAGTAGGAGTCGGGGTCGGCGACTTGGAGATGGCGCCTGACCACCCGGCTGTGCGTGATCGTCTCGTCCACGACGATCGCGTCCTGCCCGTGCAGCAGCCTGCGCAGGGTGGCGGCGACCAGCACCGGATCGATGCCGGTGGCCTCTTCGGCCCTGGTCTCCGCCGCCGCGATCGCCGACCGCTCGGCGGCGCGCCGTTCCGCCTGCGCCGCCCGGCGGACCTCGACCGCGCGCTCGTCGAGATCCTTCGCCCGCCTGGTCAGCTGGCCCAGCGTGTTGGTGACGCCGCCCTCCAGGTAGGTGTCGGCGAACAGCACTTGGTGGACGAGGTGCGGGCGCTGCGGGACCTCGTCGATGACGACGACCTTCGCCCTGCCGGGGCGCCTGGAGGGCGGGTAGAAGGGGGACCGGCAGTTGACCAGGAGGATGAGGTCGGCCTCGTCCAGCCACGGCCCGATGTCGCTGCCGGCGTGCAGCGGGTGGGTGCGCGGGAAGTTGCCGCACACCGCCGAGTCCGGCTCGACGACCGGGATGTCCCAGGCCTCCGCGAAGGCGACCAGGGCCTCGAAGCCGCCCGTCTCGCGCCCCGCCGTCTCCGTGACGATCACCGGGTTGGCCGCCTCGCGGATCAGCCGGGCGACGGAGTCGACCTCTTCGGGCGAGCTGTGGGTGGAGCCCGGCGCGACGACGGGCTTGGGCTCGCGGCCGTCCCACTCCTCGAGGAGGATCTCCAGCGGGATGTTCAGGTACGCCGGTCCGGCCGGTGCCCGCCGGGCCAGCTCCGCCGCCCGGGTGATCATGGCCGGCAGCGTGTACACACTCGCCGCCTCGGTCGACCACTTGGTGAACGGCTGGGCGATGCCGTGCGGGCCGCCCACAACCGAGAGGTTGCGGTACCACTGGCCGCCCGGGTCGTGCCCGGGAGCGTCGCCGTACGTCGTCGACTCCGAGGAGGCGACGACCATCGGCACGCCGGCCAACAGCGCCCCGTGCACGGCCATCGAGCCCTGGAGCAGACCCGGTGCCGCGTGCAGCAGCACGCCCTGCGGGCGGCGCCTGACCAGTCCGTAGCCGGTGGCCATGCCGGCCGCCACCGTCTCGTGCGTGAGGTCGAGGTACTCCGGCGCGGGTTCTCCGTCGCGGTGACGGCGGGCCAGCGCCTCCCACACCGGGGCCCACTCGGACCCCGAGGAGCAGAAGAGGTAGTCGGCGCCGACGGCGTTGAAGGCGGCGACGAGGGCGTCACCGCCGTCGGTTCCTTGAGTGTTGGTCATCGCCGGTGTCCCTCAGCCCTCGATCGGCCAGTTCAGGACCTCGGAGATACCGCGGCCCAGGATCCACTCAAGTTCCTCGGGCGTGAAGTCCCAGTGCTTGGTGAACTGCTCGATCGTGTCGGTGTAGGTGATGCCGTGACCGAGCAGCCGGGTGATGTCGGTGCCGTAGAAGCAGCGTTGCGGGCCCATCCTGTCGACCATCTCGCGCACGTACTTCTGAATGTTGTCGTTCGGGAAGGGCTGGGTGGAGTAGCCCGGCAGCGCCGACACCTTGACGTAGATGTTCGGGTGGACGTGCAGGTCGGCGGTCTCCTGGACCCAGTAGCCGATCGCGTCGTCGACACAGCGGGCCATGATGCCCATGTGGTCGATGATGATCTTCAGCTCGGGGTGCTTGGCGGCGATCTGGCCCAGCTCCCGCTTCCAGATCGGGGCGTGCACCATGGTCGGGATGCGCAGTTCCTCGGCGACCGGCCAGTACCAGTCGTTGGTGCCGTCGATCATCCAGTTCCGGTCCTGCGGCCGGTGGAAGGTCAGTCGGGTGCCCTTCACATGCGGGTTCTGGGCGAAGTCCCTGAGCATCGCCCTGCCCTCTTCGGGCTTGTTCTGCGGGATCCGGGCCATGATGCCGAACCGGTCCGGGTGCGCCTCGCAGGCCTCCAGGGCGTAGTCGATGCGGTCGCCCTCCCAGGACGGCGGCAGGATCAGCGCCCGGTTCACACCGGCCTCGTCCATCAGCTCCAGGGCCTCCTCGTAGGAGAAGGGTTCCTCGCGGTGGCCGTTGAGCCGGATCCGCTCGCGGGCGCCGGGCACCCAGGGGCGGTCCGGGGTCTCTTCCTTCCAGATGTGGATCTGTGTGTCGACGACGAACATGGCGCGAACTCTTTCTCTAGGAGGGGGGTTCGGGGTGCTGTGGAAGGAACGCTAGGCGGCCGGTGAGCTCTTGCGGAGATCCCGGAGCGCAAGCTGTTGTTGCGCGGAAGTGCGCTGTTCGCGGCGCATGTTCGGGCGCCGCGAACAGCTCGTTCAGGAGTCGCCGAAGACGGCCGCGGTGATGTGTTCGGCGATCGCCATGGAGGCGGTGGCGGCCGGCGAGGGGGCGTTGCGTACGGCCGTGATCCGGCCGACCCGATGGATGCGGAAGTCGTCGACGAGCGTGCCGTCGCGGTCCAGGGCCTGGGCGCGCACGCCCGCCCCGCCGCGCACCACGTCCCGGGCGCCGACACCGGGGACGTAGAGCCTGGCGTCCTTCATGAAGGCGGCGGCGAAGAAGGAGCCGCGGTACTCCTTGACGCCGGTACGCCAGTGCCGGGCGGCCATCTTCCAGGCCCCCGGGTAGGCGGCGAGCCCGACCAGGTCCCGGGGCGAGACCCTGCTGCGCCGGTAGCCCTCCCTGGCGAGGGCGAGGACGGCGTTGGGGCCGACCTCCACGGAACCGTCGACACGCGGGGTGAAGTGCACGCCGAGGAAGGGGTAACGGGGGTCGGGCACCGGGTAGACGAGCCCGCGCACCAGATCCGTCCGGTCCGGTCTCAGCAGCATGTACTCGCCGCGGAACGGGACGATCCGGGGCTCCTGGCTGTCCTGCGCGAGCCGGGCGACGGAGTCGGACTGGAGGCCGGCGCAGAGGATCAGCCGGTCCACGCGCACGCGGTCCTGCCCCGAGGCGACCTCGATGCCGCCGGGCACGGTGGTGATCGAGGTGACCGGGAAGCCCAGTCGTACCTCGCCGCCGGAGTCGGTGATGTCCTCGGCGAAGGCCCGGGCGACGGCCGGGTAGTCGGTGATCGCGGTGCGCGGTGAGTGCAGGGCCGCGATACCGCCGACGTGCGGCTCCAGTTCCTTGATCTCCTCGCGGGAGACCTTCCGCAGTTCCGGCACGTGGTTGTTCCTGGCCCGCTGGTACAGGTTCTCCATCCGGCCCAGCTCGTCCTCGCGGACGGCCACCACCAGCTTGCCGATCTCCTGGTACGGCAGTTGCCGGTCCTGGCAGTACGCGCGCAGCAACGCCACGCCCCGCACACACAGGTCGGCCTTGAGGCTGCCCGGTGTGTAGTAGATGCCCGCGTGCACCACACCGGAGTTGTGGCCGGTCTGGTGCCGGGAGACCTCCTGCTCCTTCTCGAACACCACGACCCGGGTGCCGGGGCGGCTCAGGGCGATCTCGCGGGCTGTGGCGAGACCCACGATGCCGGCGCCGACCACGCCGATCGTCTCGTCAGCCATCGGCGTCCTCCTCTCTCTCGTACGGTGGTCACGTCTCTCCTACGGTGCTCACGCCCCGAAGTGGACGGCCACCGTCTTGACGCGGGTGGAGAACCTCAGGACTTCCTCCCCCTGCTCCTTGTAGCCCGTGCCGGAGTCGTGGAACCCGCCGAACGGCAGGTGGACGTCCCACCCGGTGGTCGTCGTGTTGACGGCGACCTGCCCGCACTCGGCCTCGTCGGCGAAGCGGTACGCCGAGGCGAGGTCGCGGGTGAACACGGCGGCGGCGAGGCCGAAGACGGAGTCGTTGACCGCCGCGACGGCCGCGTCGAAGTCGTCGACCGCGCGCACGGCGAGGACCGGCCCGAAGACCTCCTCGCGCCAGACGGCCATGTCCGGGGTGATGCCGGCCAGGACGGTGGGCTGTACGTAGCAGCCGTGCGGCCGTTCGGTGTCCGGCCCGCCGCCGGTGAGGACGGTCGCACCCTGCTCGACCGCACGGCTCAGGTCGGCGAGGACACGGTCGCGCTGCTTCGGGCTCGACAGCGGGCACAGGGTGGTCGCCGGATCGCTGCCCGGGCCGACCGTCAGCGCCGCCACCTCCGCGACCAGCAACGCGACGAACTCGTCGGACACCGGCCTCTCGACGATCACCCGGCTGGTGGCGGTGCAGCGCTGCCCTGCCTGGCCGAAGGAGGCGGCCACGACGGCCTTCGCGGCGGCCGGCAGACCGGCGTCACGCAGCACCACCGAGGCGTTCTTGCCGCCGAGTTCGCCCTGGAATCGGACGTTGCGGTCGGCCAGGCGACGCCGGATGCGGTTGCCGACGGCGTTGGAACCGGTGAAGGTGATGCCGGCGATCCGGGGGTCGTCGAGGAGCGCCTCCTCGATCTCGGCGGTCCGGCCCGTGACGACGTTGAGGACTCCGGCGGGCAGGCCGGCGTCGTGCAGGGCGCGGGCGAAGTGCAGGCCCGACAACGGCGTCTCGGTGGCCGGCTTGAACACGGCCGCGTTGCCGGCGGCGAGCAGCGGGGCGAGCTTGCGGGCCGGGGTGATCAGCGGGTCGTTCCAGGGGCTGATCACCAGGATCACGCCGATGGGCTCGCGCTGGGTGTGCGTGCGGTGGTTCGGGCGTACGTCGTGCAGGAGGGTGCCGTAGCCCTGGCGGGCCAGACCGGCGTAGTACTCCAGGAAGTCGGCGGCCTTGAGGGTCTCGCCGGTCGCCTCGGCCAGGGTCTTGCCGTTCTCGGCGGTGACGTCGGCGGCGATCTGCCCGGACCGCTCCCGGATCAGCCGGGCGGCCTCGGTGAAGACCCGGGCGCGTTCGAAGGGGCTGGTGCGCTTCCAGCCCGCGAAGCCGCGCTCGGCGTGGTCGTAGGCACGGGTGACGTCCTTGGCGGACAGGGCCGGGACCCGGGCGAGCGGGGTGCGTACGTCGGCGGGGTCGTGGACGTCGATCCATTCGCCGGTCCTCGTCCACTCCCCGCCGGAGAGGGTTTCCAGGGTGCGCATGGAGATCACTTCCTTCGTCGTCCACGGCTCCGCCGGTGCGGGCCGGATGCGACGACACACCATGTGGGAGGGGGTCCACCAGCCCCGCGGGGGCAGGCATTGGTTGCGCCGTGCGCGGGTCGGCGGACGCATGATCCATGCTGGAATCGGCAGACCTGACAGGACCCTGGGAGGAACCGCATGGCATACGCAGTCGTCGCCCGCTACCGCTGCGCACCCGCCGACGAGGCGGCGGTACGCGCCGCGCTGCTGAAGGCGCGGGAGGCCACCCGCACGGAGCCCGCGAACCTGATGTACGAGGTGCACGCCGTGGAGGACGAGCCGGGTGGGTTTCTGCTGTACGAACGGTATGCCGACCGGGAGGGGTTCGAGGCGCACAAGGCGGCCGAGCACTTCAAGGAGATCGTCGTGGGGGTGGTGTGGCCGTTGCTCACCGAGCGCACGGTGACTTTTGCCGAGGTGATTCAGCGTCTGCCGGGCTGATGCGGGTGGAGAAGGCGCGGGTGGTCTGTGGCTGCTCGCGCAGTTCCCCGCGCCCCTTTCAGGGACGCTCTCGTCGACAGCGCCCCGAAGGGGCGCGGGGAACTGCGCGACCGGCCACGACGGAGCCGCAGACGGCAGATCGTGGCACTTCCAGCGGAGCGGAGCGCTCAGAACTCGTTGCCCCAGCAGTACCGGGCGATGGTCTCGACCAGGACCAGTTTGCGGCGCTGGTCCTCTGCGGTCAGCAGTGGCCTCGACGCCACGTTCGCGAAGCCGCGCGACGGCGAAACCGCCCCGTCCTCCAGGTCCTTGACCTCGCCGACCGCGTCGATACGGGACATCACGGTGTCGACGTCCTCCAGCTCCGGTACGGTCGCGTCGACCACGCCCAGGCAGAAGTCGCGGTCGTCCGGTAGCGCCTTGACGAGGTCGAGCTCGGCCGGCGTGCCCTGGTCGAAGGGGAGGATCCAGCGGTCGGCGTCGATTTCGGCGAACAGCCGCTCGGCGCGGGCCCGGACCACCTCGGCGGGGGCGGTCCAGCCGGGTGCCATGCCGATCCGTACGCCCTCGGGGCGCTCGTCCAGGCGTACCGCGAGCGCGTCGACGGCGAGCGCGTCCTCGAAGGAGAGCGCGCCGGGGTCTCCCGGGTCGGTGCTCAACTGGTCGAGGAGGAGCGGGTTGTCGAGCTGGATCAGGCGGACGCCCCGCGCCACCAGCAGCGCGATCTCCGCCCGGACGATCTCCGCGAAGGCCTCGCCCAGGTCACGCGCCGAGGAGACGCCGAGCCCCGGCCGGTAGGTGGTGGCCGCGAGATACGCCGGGGAGGGCAGCGAGGCCTTCGGGGCGATCACCGTCAGCTCGGCGAGCCGGGCGGCCGAGTCGGCGACCAGCGGGCCGTCGGCCTTGGGCAGCGACTCGGCGACCCAGCGCACCAGGCCGTCCGGGCCCGCCTCGTCGGTGCGGCGGAGGCCCGACACACCGTCGAGGACCGCGCTGCGGAAGTCCTCGCGGGGGAAGTCGCCGTCGGTGACGACGGTGGAGCGCAGCCTGCGCTGGTGGGCGACCGCCTCCCGGACCGCCGCGGCCACGGCCTCCGGGTCGTCGGTCGACAGACCGGCCGGCCGGACCAGGCTGCCGTGGTGGTCGATGCGGTAGTTGAACGTGTCCGCCATGGTGTCAGTCCTTTCCGCCGGTGACGCCCCACGCGGCGAACTCCAGCTCGTAGCCGAGGTCCTTCAGGACCTCCTCGGCGATCCGCTGGTCCTCGTCCGCGGTGCCGCCGGCGATGCCGAGGCCGCCGATGATCTCGCCGTCCTTCTTGATGGTGACGCTGCCCTCGGCGGCCATGATCGGGAGAGCGGCGCCGGGGAGCTGGGAGAGCTGGGAGAAGAAGACGGGCTGGCTCTCCTGCCACTTCTTCAGCATGGGGCCGGGGCGCTGCATGACGGCGGCGGTGTAGGCCTTGGCGCGGGCGATGTCGGGAGTGAGCGGCCGGGCCCCGTCGGGGCGGCGGATGGCGACCGGGAAGCCGCCGGAGTCCACGACGGCGACGCTCACCGCCTTGCCGATATCCCGGGCGCGCCGGTGGGCGGCGTCGATGATCTCCTCGGCGGCGGCCAGGGTGAGGCTGCTCATGCTGCTTCCTTCGATGCGGTGAGGGTACGGCGGAGCCGGGCGACGGCCGCGTTGTACGGCTGGGGTGTCTCCCAGTACATGGAGTGCGGGGCGCCCGGGACCATCTCCAGGTGGGAGCCGGGCAGCAGTTCGTGGGCGCGGGTGACGGTCCTGGCGCTCAGGACGGCGTCCTTCTCGCCCGCGAGGAAGGCGACCCTGACGCCGGAGCCCTGGATCTCCTCCAGGGAGGGGCCGTCGGTGTCGAGGTTGCGCAGGTCCTGCATCCTGGCGACGTTGAACGTGCCCATCTGCTGGAACAGGAAGGTGAGATCGGCCCGCTCACGCTGGAACGTCCTGGTGAGCAGCCGGTCGATCACCGGCAGCTGCACGGCCTCGGCCCGGTCGGCGGCGGCCAGTTCCTTCAGCTCGGGGTGACTGATACCGCCGAGGGAGTGGCCGAGGACGACCGCGGAGACCCGCTCGGGGCGCAGCAGGCCGGCGCGCAGCGCGGCGACGGACCCGATGGACTGGCCGACCAGCATGGCGCCGGTGAGGTCCTCCTGGTCGAGGACGGCGACCACGTCTGCGGGGAAGTCCTGGCCGTCGAACTCCCGCATGGCGGAATCGGATTTGCCGAAGCCGCGCAGGTCCACGGTGACGACCGTGAACTCCTCGCGCAGCGCGGCGACTTGCTGCCACCAGGCGGCGTGGTGACCGCCGCTGCCGTGCACGAACAGGATCGCCGGGCCGCTGCCGTGGCGCTCGTAGTAGATGGCGGTGCCGTCGGAGTCGGCGAAGGGCATGGGGTGAACTCCCGTACTTGCGCGTCTAGTTGGGACGGCGGCCGTGGTGGACCAACTCGATCATGGTGTGGTCGGGGTCGTGGATGTAGCAGAACTTGGACTGGTTCTCGGGGCGTTCGATCGGCCGGGTGTGCCGGATGCCCAGCTCCCTGAGGTGGGCGAGGAAGTCGTCCCAGTCGTCGACCTCGACGGCGAAGTGGTAGGGCGCCATGCGCTCCATCTCTTCAACAGGGGTGAAGTGCAGGTCGAAGGTGCCCCGGGTCATGAGGACGACCCGTGTGTTGGACTTGGGCATGATGCGCTTCATCCCGAAGACCTTGGTGTACCAGGCGGCGGTCCGGTCGGGGTCGGTGGTGGGGAAGTTGACGTGGTGGATGTAGCGGGGTTCCGCGCTCATGAGTGGTTCCCTTCCAGGTGTACGGGGTTGGACAGCACGCCGATGCCGCTGATCTCGACGTCCACGGTGTCGCCGGGCTCGATCTGGCAGGTGGATTCGGCGCCCATCCACAGCACGTCCCCGGGGTACAGGGTGATGTGCTTGGTGATCTCGACGATGTGGTCGAAGGGGTCGAAGAGCATGTCGCCGGTCGGGAACGCGGCACGGACCTCGCCGTTGACGCGCAGCGTGGTGGTCTGGGCGAGGGCGTCGACGTCGGTCTCGATCCAGGGGCCCATGGGCTTGAACGTGTCGCTGTTCTTGCTGCGCCAGAAGGTGCGGTCCTGGTGCTGCCAGGTGCGGGCGCTGACGTCGTTGCCGATGCTCCAGCCGAAGACCGACTTCCGGGCGTCGTCGTGGGTCGCGTACCGGACCGTACGGCCGATGACGGCGACCAGTTCCGGCTCGGCCTCGAACCGCCCGGTCACCCCGGCCGGCTTGACGATCGGCGAACGGTGGCCGGTCAGGGCGTTGTTGGCCCGGTAGCCGACCTCGGGACGGTCGGGCGTCGAGGCGCCGGCGTGCTCGATGTGCCGTGGGTAGTTGTGGCCGACGGCGTAGAACACGCCGGGTACGACGGGCGGCAGCCAGCCGGCCTCGGCGACCGGAACGGTGCCGAGGACAGCGGGGTCGGCCGCGAGCGGCGAGCCGGAGAGGAGTTCGACGTCCGTCTCCCCCACCCGGCCCCACACCGCCCGGCCGTCGACGGACACCCGTGCGTACCTCATGGCGTCAGCAGGTGGGAGACGCGCTTGGTGACCAGGTAGGCGTCCAGCGCCTCCGGCCCGCCCTCCCGGCCGTACCCGCTGTCCTTGACCCCGCCGGAGGGTGCCTCGTGCACCGAGCCGCCGCAGTGGTTGAGGGAGAGGATGCCGGCCTCGAATCCGTCCGACAGCTTCTCGGCGGTCGCGGCCGACCTGGTGAAACCGTAGGCGGCCAGGCCGTACGGCAGGGAGTTGGCGACGCCCAGGGCGTCGTCCAGGTCGTCGAAGGGCACGATCGGCGCGACGGGCCCGAACGGCTCCTCGGACATCAGCTCCGCGTCCGGCGGTACGTCGGTGAGCACGGTCGGCGCGAAGAAGTACCCGGGGCGGTCCGGGCGTTCGCCGCCGGTGAGCACCGTCGCCCCCTTGCGCACCGCGTCCGCGGTCAGCCGCTCGATCGACCGCAGCCGGCGCTCGTTGGCGAGCGGGCCCATGGTGGTGCCCTGGGCCAGGCCGTCGCCGACGACGACCGACTCGGCGGCCTTCACGAACTCGGCGGTGAAGTCCTCGACCAGGGACTCGTGGACGAGGAAGCGGCTGGGCGAGGTGCACACCTGGCCCGCGTTGAAGAACTTGGCCTGGGCGGCGCGCCGGGCGGCCTGACCGGGGTCGGCGTCGGCGCAGACGATCACCGGGGCGTGGCCGCCGAGTTCCATCAGGGACGGCTTCATGACCCGGCCGGTCTCGGCTGCCAGGAGTTTGCCTACGGGCACCGAACCGGTGAAGGCGATCATCCGGGTGACCGGGGAGGCGATGAGGTGCGCGGAGACCTCGGCCGGCTCCCCGAAGACGAGGCCCAGCACCCCGGCGGGCAGGCCCGCGTCCGCGTAGCACTCCACCAGCGCGGCGGCCGTCGCCGGGGTCTCCTCGGAGGCCTTGATGATGAGTGAACAGCCCGCCGAGAGCGCCGAGGAGATCTTGCGGTTGGGACCGCCGACCGGGAAGTTCCAGGGGACGAAGGCGGCGACGGGGCCGATCGGTTCGCGGCGGACGGTGAGGACCGTGCCGGGCGCGGACGGGATGATACGGCCGTACGCGCGGCGGGCGTCCTCGGTGTGCCAGCGCAGGGTGTCGGCGGTGCGCCTGGCCTCGCCGGTGGACTCGGCGAGGGGCTTGCCCTGCTCCAGGGTCATCACCCGGCCGATCTCGGCGGCGCGTTCGGCGATGAGGTCGGCGGCCCGGCCGAGGATCGCGGAGCGCCTGGCCACGGAGGTCGCGCGCCATACCCTGAAGCCCTCGGCGGCGGCTTCGAGTGCCCGGTCGAGGTCGGCGCTGGTCGCGAGGGGGACCTCGCCGATCGGCTCCTCGGTGGCGGGGTTGACGACGGGGGCGGTCCGTCCGGTGCCGCCCTGGCACCACTCGCCCGCTATGTACATGCGGACGGCGGGATAGCCGTGCTCGGTGGTCATGAAGGGGTGCCCTCTCAGGGTCAGGACGTGGTGGGGGCTTCCTGGTCGCGGTTGGTGCGCAGGGCCCAGATGTGGTGCGGCGGGGTCGTCTCGTGGACCCGGGTGCCGTAGTTCCCGTCGGCCCGGTCCATGTCGGCGGCGTACTCGACGCGGCCGCCGCACGGGGCGTGCAGGAAGCGGAAGACGTTGGAGCCGATGGTGTGCCGGCCGAGTCTGCGGGCCTCCCGCCAGCCGTGCTCGATCATGTGGTTGCCGCCTTCGATCACGTCGTCGAAGCCGGGCACCTCGTAGGCGATGTGGTTGATCCCCGCCTTGTCGGGCCGGTGGCACAGCAGCATGGTGTGCTGGTCGTCGTCGCCGGGCGCCTGCATGAACACGCCCATGGGTTCGACCACGTCGGTCGGGTGGAAGCCGAGCCGGTCGACGTAGAAGCCGACGGCCCGCTCTCGGCCCTGCTTCGGGATGTTCAGGGCGACATGGCACATGCGCAGCGGGCGGACCCGGGTGATCGGCTCCAGGGCGGTGTTCCACCGGCCGACGGTGCCGAGGGTGTTGGCGGCGCGGGGCGTGACGGAGGCCGGCCTGGGGCGGGCCAGGGTCAGGCCGACGCCGAAGCCGGTCTCGTCGACGGTGTGGTGGACGCCGTCGGCGCTCTCCCGGATCTGGCGGTCCCGGCCCGCCACCGCGACCAGCCGCTCCAGTTCGGCGGGCGTGTCGACGCCCCAGACGACCTCGCGCAGCGTGGGCCCGTCCTCGACCGGGACCGGCAGCAGCGGTCCGGGGAGGGTGTCGAGACGCAGGGTCTGTCCGGTGCGCGTCTCGAACACGGCGTGTTCGTCGGTCCGTTCCACCGGGAACAGCCCGAAGTCGTCGAAGAACCGCGCGCAGGTGTCGAGGTCGTCGATACCGTAGGTGACCGATTCGATTCTCTGGATTCCCATGGATTCCTCGTTTCCAGGTCGCCTCGCGAGCGTAGATATCGGCCGGCGAGGGCCTCAATGGCCTGAGCTCTACGGAATACGCAAGCGTTTCTTGCGGCCCCGGCTACGCCCGGATCGTGGGAATCGGGTTCCGCGAGAACCACTCGGCGAGGAAGTCCAGGAACACGCTGATCTTGCGCGGGGTGTCCTGTCCGGGACCGTAGATCGCGTACAGCGGGCGGTCGGGTACGGCGAGGTCGGGCAGCAGCACCCGGAGGGCGCCGGAGACCAGGTCGTCGTAGGCCGGGCGCTGGGGCAGCAGGGCGATGCCGCGGCCGTGCACCGCCGCCTTCTGCAGGGCGAGGTAGGAGTTGGACGAGAACGCGATGTTGCGGATCTTGTGCAGGGTGCTGGCGTGCCCGTGGCCGATCCGCCAGACCGGGTCGTTGAGATGGACCAGGCAGTCGTGGGCGGCGAGGTCGTTCGGGTGGGCGAGCGTGCCGCACCGCTCGACGTACTCCTCGGAGGCGCACAGTACGAACGGCAGCGAGGCGATCTTCTTCAGCCGGACGCTGGAGTCCCTCAGGTCCCGGGTGTGGAAGGCGACGTCGAATCCGCTGTCCAGGAAGTCGTAGGTGCGGTCGGACATCCCGCCGAGTTCGAATCGCACCTGGATCTTCGGGTGAGCGGCCGAGAACGCGGCGATGGCGTCCCCGAGGTCGAGGCTGCCTATCCACTTGGGACAGATGACACTGAGGGTGCCCTCGGGCCGGTCGTGGAGCTGGGCGATGCCGGCGTCCTCGGCCTCGATCTCGTCGAGGATGCGCGCGGCGAACTCGGCGTACCGCTGCCCCGGCTCGGTCAGGCTCACGGAGCGGGCGGTGCGGTTGACCAGGCGGACACCGATCTGCCGCTCCAGCTCCGCCACGTGCCGGGAGACCAGGGAGCCGGAGGAGCCGAGTTTCTTGGCGGCTCCGCTGAAACTGCCGACCTGGGCGACGGTGACGAAGCTGTGCATGAGGAGCAAGCGATCCATTTTTCCCTCCGAACGCGCGTGCGGCTCGCCCGCGCCGGTCCCCCACACAAATCGAATGTCGGCAATCCTGTCAACATCTCTTCACTTAAAAGATCGGCCGCTTTTCTCATGGTCAGGCCGTGGGTCAGGCCCTGGATCAGGCACCGCCGGGGGTGATCCGGCGGTAGCCGCGGACGTCGGGGAACGGCGGCTCCCGATCGGCCTGGAGGTCCACCTGGAAGGTGTTGAGGCACATGCCGAGCATGGTGAAGTTGCCGAGCGCGCCGATGGTGTCGACCAGTCGCTTGGGGCCGAAGTGCGCCAGCGCGCGGGCGAAGGTCTCGTCCGTGACGAAGTGCTCCTCCAGGACCTCCCGGCAGAACTGGTAGAAGGCCTGGTCGGCCTCGTCGTCGAAGACCGCCGGGCGGTTCTCGGCGACGGCCTTGACGGCGGCCTCCGGGATGCCGGCCTCGATCGCCTTGTGGACATGGGCGTTCCAGGAGTACTGGGCGTCCCAGTTGCGCGCGGCCATCAGCAGGGTCAGTTCACGCAGGCGTTCGGGCAGGCTGCAGTCGAACCGGGCGAACGCGCCGAGCGATTCGGCGCGTTCGCACATCTCGGGGCTGTGCAGCCAGACCCGGAACGGGCCGCGGACGGCGCCGCGGCGGCCCGCGATCCGGGCGGCCAGCTCCCGCTGCCGCGGGTCCATGTCTTCTTCGCTGAGTACGGGGAGCCTCATGGGGGCCGGTACCTGCTTTCTCTCTCCGGCGGCCGTGGGATGCCAGGTGACGCTACAGCCGGATCCGGGCGGCTCACCCCTCCCGGAACGCAAGGTAAAACTGCACGCCAGGGGACGCCCGTTCGCGCGGACGCGGCCTAACGTCGGTCGGCGTATCGCATCGCAGTGGAGAGGAATTCCCGGATGACCACGATCATCAAGGCCGCGTCCGTGCCCCTGCTCGACCGGGGCGGCTCGGTCGTGACGACACCGCTGATCACCACTCCGTCGGCGGGCGGGGAGAACCTGATCACGAGCGGGATGAGTGTCTATCCGGTGGGTTCCGGGGCGCCGTCGCACTCGCACAACTGCGACGAGCACGTGACCGTCCTGGAAGGCGAGGCGGAGGTGTGGGTGGACGGTGAGGTGACCCGGCTGGAGCGGTTCGACACCACGTACGTCCCGTCCCCCGTCCCCCACCTGTTCCGCAACGTCGGCGACACCCCGCTGCGGATCCTGTGGGTGTATTCGTCGGGGTATGTCACCCGGACCTTCACGGAGACGGGAAAGACGGTCGAGCACCTCTCCGCCGACGACCAGATGGGCTGAGTCCCGTCCCCGGGGACGTCCCAGGCGTCCCCGGGCACGCGGGGACGACATGACGGCCCTCGGCCATGGCAATCCTCCGAATCGTGATCGCGCTTCGTGGTCACGAGCACGACAGCACGGAGGTTTCCATGTCCCGTCGGATCCTGAAGAGCGGCCTGCTGGCCACGGTCGCGGTGTTCGCGTTCCTGCCCACGGCGGGGGCCGCCACCGCGAGCGCCGCCACGATCCCCGCACCGCAGGGAATCGTCCAGTACTACGACTACACCACGCTGCCCGCCCCCGCGGTCCAGCGCCACCACAGCTACCGCACCGTCGGCCGGGTGACCACGCGCCACGTCCGGCTCAACGTCCGCTCCGGCCCGAGCACCCGCTACCGCGTGGTCGGCCACCGTCACAGCAACCGGCTGGTCCCGGTGGCCTGCAAGACGTACGGCGGCTCGGTGCGCGGCAACCACACCTGGTACCGGCTCCCGCACCGCAAGGGGTACGTCTCCGGCCGCTACGTCCGGGTCGGCCACGCCGTTCCGTGGTGCTGACGGGTCCGCCCCGCCGTACTCCCTGACCGCCGAGGCCTGTTCGGGAACCCCGTTCCCGAACAGGCCTTCGGCATGCACCCCCTGATTCACCGTCTTCACACCTGTTCGCCGATTGCGGCCCCGGTATCCATGGGAAGCCATCCCGACAACAGGGGCGAAACGCCCATAGCGTAATGAAGTCGAGGCACGCGACATGCGGCACTCCGAAGGAGCGACCACCACCCAAGCCGACGAGTCGCCGGCGGCGAGCCTGCGCGAACTGAAGGAGCGCACGGGACTGAGCCTGGCGGCGCTGGCCGCCCGCACCCCGTACAGCAAGTCCGCCTGGCACCGCTATCTCACCGGCGCCAAACGGCCGCCGCGTCCGGCCGTGGAGGCCCTGGCCCGGCTCGCGGGCGTCGACCCCGCGGCCGTACTGGCGCTGTACAAGGCCGCCGAGGAGCAGCCGGCCGCGGCGCCCGCGCCGGCGACGCCGCGAGCGCGGCGGTGGTGGCGGCTGCCGCTGACCGCGCTCGCACTGCTCGCCGTGGCCGGGGTGACGGCGGCGGCCGTGAGCGTGTCCGACCGGCGCGCCGCCCAGGGCGCGCAACCGGTGTCGGGGGCACCGCGCTGCCACGGGCGGTCCTGTCAGGGCGAGTTGCCGGACGCCTCGGCGTGCGCCCGGGACGCGCAGACCAAGAGCAGGGTCACCGGCACCGCGTACGACGTCCGGCTGCGCTACTCCCCCGCCTGCGGCACGGCCTGGTCCGAGGTGCGGATGCACGCCCCGCACGCCCGGGAGGTCTCGGTCCGGACCGGGCAGGACGTGCTCTCCGCGAGCTATCCCGCCGAGGACTCCGTCGGCTACACCAGCCCGATGCTCGCGGTGCCGACGCCCCGGGGGGTGGAGGCGTGTGCCGACGTCGGGGGGAAGCTGGCGTGCACCGGGCTCGAGGCCGAACCCGGCGACCTGGAGGAGTGAGAAGTGGCGCCGCGCCCGTGGCAGGAGCGCGGCGCCGGACCGGCCGAGGACACCGGTCAGTGTGCGGCGAGCAGTTCCTCCTGGTCGTGGCTGCGTCGCGGCTGCTTGGCCGAGCGCAGGGCGGCGATGCCGATGAACACCATCGAGGAGACACCCGCCAGCGCGAAGGCGGTGAAGCCCCAGTCGCCGTTGCCCGCCGCGAGCAGCTGGCCGCCGAGCCAGGGGCCGAAGACGGCACCGAAGCGGCCCATGCCCGAGGTCCAGCCGACGGCGGTGGCCCGGTTGTCCGGGGTGGAGCGGATGGAGACGGTCGCGTAGATCATCGTCTGGGCGCTGTTGAGGAAGACGCCGGTGAGGAAGACGACCACCATGGTCACGCCGGTGGCCATGTGGATGCTGAGCAGGTAGACGCCGACGGCGGTCAGGGCGAACCAGACGGCGGAGATGCGTGGGGCGCCGAACCGGTCGGCGGCGCGGCCGGCGGCCAGCATGCCCACGATGCCGCCGAGGTTGAAGACGACGACGAAGGTCAGGGCGCTGCCGAGCTCGTAGCCCTCGCCGCGCATCAGGGTGGGCAGCCAGGTGGCGACGCCGTAGACCAGCAGCAGACCGCCGAAGGAGGCCAGCCAGTACAGCAGGGTCTGGATCCACTCACCGCCGCGGAACAGGTCGAGCAGCGCGTCCCAGCGGTCGGCGGCGGTCTTCTTGCCGGTGGCGGCGGGCAGTTCGACCTCGTAGCGGTCGGCCAGCGCGCGGGCCTCCTCGCCACGGCCCTTGGCGACCAGGAAGCTCAGCGACTCCGGCAGGAACTTCAGCAGCACGGGCACGAAGACCAGCGGGAGCACGCACACCCAGAAGGCGGCGCGCCAGCCGACCGGCTCGACCAGCCACTTGGCGACGTAGGCGGAGAGGATGCCGCCGGCGTGGTGGGCGGTCATCAGCATGCCGATGGTGATCGCCACCCGGCCGCCTCTGGCGTAGTCCGAGACCATGCTGATCGCGGTCGGCAGCAGCCCGCCGAGGCCGACGCCGGCCAGGGTGCGGCCGAGGCCGAAGACGGCGACGCCGCCCGAGACCGCACAGATGCCGGAGGCGAGCGAGAACAGCGTGACGCAGCCGATCATCAGCTGCTTGCGGCCGATCCGGTCCGCGACGGTGCCCGCGGTCAGGGCGCCCACCAGCATGCCGAAGGTGGCGTAGGAGCCGAGGTCGCCGGCCTGGTCCGCGGTGAGGCCGAAGGTCTTGGTCTCCAGCAGGTGGGGCAGCACCGAGCCGTAGATGAACATGTCGAGGCCGTCGAAGAGGACGGCCAGCCAGCACAGACCGACGACCAGCAGGGCCAGTCTGCTGCCGCGAGCGGACAGGGCGGGGGAGGAGGACATCTTTGTTTTCCTCTCGTCCAGGAGGCGTTCCCTGGAGGGGAAGCGGTGAGGGGGTCGACGCGGCTCGTGCGGCTGACCCGTGGTGCGTAGACGCTAAGGATCGGGACCCAAGAGTGTCAACGTTTTTGTCAACAATCTCAGCAACAATCCAGACACCGGCCCGGCCACCCGGTGGACGGGGTAAACGCCCAGGTGGCAAAGGGGGGTGGGCGACGCACAGCGGCGCGTCGCCCACCCCCCTGATGGCCGAAACGGGTCAGCCGACCGGCGGTGTCCCATGGGTGTGGAAGGACTCGATCGTCTTCAGGCCCCAGGCCTGGCCCTTGGCCCGTTCCGCCTCGGTCCAGGTGATCAGCGGCCAGTCGGGCGCCAGTACCAGCCTGGTGAGCGGGTTGCAGAGCTCGATGCGGTTGCCGCCCGGCTCGTAGACGTAGAGGAAGAACGTCTGCTGGATGGCGTGCTTGTGCGGGCCGGTCTCGATGAACACACCGGTGTCGATGGCGAGATCGGCCGCCCGCAGCACGTCCTCGCGGGTGTCGGTGGCGAAGGCGATGTGGTGCAGCCGCCCGGTCGAGCCCGTCCAGTCCGAGGTGTACACGACGTCGTACGACTTGTTCGTGAAGGTCAGCCAGCGGGCCGCGATCTTCCCGGTGTCGAGCCGGATCTGCTCGGTCGGCCGGGCACCCAGCACCTGTTCCTGGAACTCGGCGTTGGCGAGCACGTCGGCGGCCAGGAAGTTGATGTGGTCCAGACGGCGTACGCCGACGCCCCGGTTGGGCTTGGCCTGCGGCTGGTTCTTCAGCGCGGGCCTGAGCCCGTCGGGGGCCTGGTAGTGCTCGCTCTCCCAGTAGAGGGCGTGCTCGTGGCCGTCCGGGTCGGTGGTGACGTAGAGCTTGCCGAGGCCGGGTTCGTCCTCGACCCAGTGGCCGGTGCCGCCGGCCTCCTCGACCGCCCTGACACGGCGGTTGAGGGCCTCCTCGCTGGAGGTGCGCAGGGCGATCCGGCCGAGGCCGGGCCGGTCGCGGGCGGTGAGGACCAGGCTGTGGTGCTCGTAGTCGTCGAAGGTGCGCAGATAGACCGTGTCGCCGCCCTGGCCGTTGACGGTCAGGCCGAGGTAGTCGGTGAAGAAGGCGACGCTGGCGTCCAGGTCCGGGGTGAACAGCTGGGCGTGGCCGATATGGGCGATGTCACCGAGGGGCGGAGCCATCGTTGCCTCCTTGGGGCTGTGCGGGGATGGCGGCGGCGCGGGGGAAGACCGTGCCGTCGAAGATCTTGCGGGCGGTGCGGACGACCGCGGTGCGGCGGGCGGCCGGCGGGGAGCCGTCGGACCCGGGGTCGACGCTGGTGTCGATCTCCAGGAATCCGGTGGGGTGTTCGACGCGGATCCGGTCGCCGTGTTCCGGGAGCCGGGCGATCCCCTCCCCCACACTGCCGGGCAGCCTGAGGCCCGCGGCCACGCTCGCGGCGCCGAGGACGCCGATCGAGGTGTGGCAGCGGACCGGGATGAAGGTCCGGGTGGTGACCGCCCCGCCGTCGCGGGGCGGGGCGAGCAGGCTGAGCTTGGGCACCGTGGCGGTCTCCACGTCCCCGAGGCCCATCAACTTCCCCGCCGCCAGCCGGATCTCGTGCAGGCGGTCGGCCAGAGCCAGGTCCTCCTCGAGGTCCTTGGGCGTCTCGTAGCCGGTGACCCGGAGGTCGCGCGCTGCGATGAGCACGGTCGGCATGCCGTTGTCGACGCAGGTCGCCGACGTACCGGCGACGGTGTCGCGGACGTTCCCGGTGGGCAGCAGCGGGCTCCGGCCGGCCGGGAACTCGATCACCACCGGGGCGGCCGTGCCGGGCACTCCGGAGATCTCGGCGTCCCCGGTGTAGTCGACGCGCCCGTCGGGTGTGGGGAAGCCGGCGACGGCCAGTTCCCCCGTGTTGAGCATGCGGATCCGTACGGAGGTCGCACCGTCTCCGGGGGCCACGAGCCCCCGCTCCACGGCGAACGGGCCGACTCCGGCGAGGATGTTGCCGCAGTTCTGACGATCGGTCACTTCCGGCCGGTCGACCGCGACTTGGAGAAAGAGGTAGTCGACGTCCGCCTCGGGGTCGGCGGACGGCGCGACCACCGCGATCTTGCTGGTGAGGGGGTGCGCCCCGCCCAGGCCGTCGATCTGGCGCGGGTCGGGGCTGCCCATCACCCGCAGGAGCAGGTCGTCACGGGCGGCGGGGTCCGCGGGCAGGTCCTCGGCCAGGAAGTAGGCGCCCTTGGAGGTGCCGCCGCGCATCAGCATGCAGCGCACCTCCGCGGGCCCGGTCACGGGGCGGACTCCTCGTGCTCCTCGCGCTCCTCGTGGCCCTTGTACTCCTTGTACGTCTTGTACTCGACGCCGAGCCGCTTCAGCGTGTCCCGCAGTCCGTAGCGGTCCAGGCCGAGCTGGCCCTCGACGAACGCGGCGCGGGTCGCGGCCTCCTTGGCCTCGCGCGCCTCGGACCTCTCGACCGTCTCGCGGACCCGCTCCCGGGGTACGACCACGACCCCGTCGTCGTCGGCGAGGATCACGTCACCCGGATTGATCACCTGACCGTCGATCGCGATCGGTACGTTGACCGAGCCGCCGGTGGCCTTGACGGTGCCCTGCGAGGAGACCGCCCGGGACCAGGCGGCGAAGCCCATGTCCCGCAGCTCCTGGGTGTCGCGGATCCCGGTGTTCAGGACGACCCCGCGCACCCCGCGCTGCCGCAGCGCGGTCGCGAACAGCTCGCCGAACAGCCCGTCCATGCACGGCGAGGTGGTGGTGACGACCAGGATGTCGCCCTCGCCGCACTGCTCCACGGCCGCGTGGATCATGAGGTTGTCGCCGGGCCAGCTGAGCACGGTGACGGCCGTGCCCGCGACCCGCACGCCCTGCTGGACGGGCCGGATCCCCGGACCCAGCAGGCCGGTCCGGCCCATCGCCTCGCCGACGGTGGCGACACCGAAGCCGGCGAGGGCGTCCACGTCCCTCAGCTGCGCCTTCGGCGGGTCGGTGACGATCACGCCGCTCATGCCAGCTCCTTCGCGATCTGCGGGAACGGCCGCATGAACGCCTCCGCCATGGTGTCGTGCGCCAGGCCCAGATTGGGGCCTGCGTTCCGCCTGAGCTGGACGCCCCGGCGGACGGCGAGGTCGGTGTAGTAGGCCCAGAGGTGCTGCTGGGCACCGAGGCACTCCATCGCCTTGCGCTTGGTGTCCCAGACCTCGGTGATGTCGAGGAGCAGCTCGGGCCGGAAGCCGCTCATCTCGGGCTGGTGCGGCTCGAAGTAGAAGACCGGCGGGGCGCCGATGATGTCGCCCTCGCCCGGGTACCCGATGGCCTGGGCCAGGATGCGCGCCTCCAGGGCCATCCGGTTGGCGGCCGGGTGGTCGCCGTTGTAGGGGTCCTCGACGGGGTGGGTGAGCACGACGTCGGGCTGGGTCTCGCGGTAGACGGCGACCAGTTGGTCGGTCAGCTGGGCGGAGGCGACCAGCGGGTAGTCGCCGGCGTCGAAGAAGCGGACCTCGGCGCCGAGAGCGGCGGCGGCCTTCTCCGCCTCCTCCCGGCGTATCGCCTTGATCTCCTCCAGGTTCCTGCCCTCGCGCCACGCCTTGGCGGACTCACCGCGCTCGCCGAAGGTCAGACACGCGATGGTGACCTTCTCGCCCCGGGACGCGGCCAGGGCGATGGCTCCGCCCGCCCGCCACACGAAGTCCCCGGCGTGCGCGGTGACGACCAGGGTGGATCGCGGTGGGGACGGGGGTCCCCCCGGTCGCGCGAGTGCGGGGCCGGGGGAAGGCGCGTTGGCGTGCGTCATTGCAGAAATCTCCTTGGTGGACAGGTGTGCGCCCACCCAGCCCCGGGCGTCTCAGTCGCTCAGCGCGTCGATCACGCTCGTGAGGTGGGCGCGGACGGCCGCCTCGGCCGCCTGCGGGTCCCTGGCCCTGATCGCCTCGATCATCGCCAGATGCTCGTTCAGGGATTGCTGCGGACGTCCCGGCCGCAGCGCCAACTGGAAGCGGTGTCGCACCAGTTGGGCGTTGAGCCGCTCCAGCAGTGCCACGGCGGTCTGCTGGCCGGAGATCTCCCGGATCCTGTCGTGCAGCGCGTGGTTCAGCTCGGAGTAGGTGACCGGTTCGCCGTCC
Source organism: Streptomyces sp. NPDC007157 (assembly GCF_040634235.1). NCBI lineage: Bacteria > Bacillati > Actinomycetota > Actinomycetes > Kitasatosporales > Streptomycetaceae > Streptomyces > Streptomyces sp. NPDC007157. The sequence continues at coordinate 22,219 of NZ_JBEYFE010000032.1, read as the reverse complement.
GCGACGGCCTTGGTCATGGCCGCCCCGAGGTCGGCGAGTTCGGCGAGGTGCTCGTCGTCGGCCGCGACGGCCGCCTTCGCCGCGCACAGTCCCTCCAGGACCATGCGGCACTCCGTGATAGCGACCGCTTCCTCCACGGTCACCACCCGCACCCGCGAACCACGGTTGCGGATCCGCTCGACCAGTCCCTGGGCCTCCAGATCGATCAGTGCCGCACGGATGCTGGCCCGCGTCACACCGAACTCCTCGGCGAGTTCGTTCTCCACCAGCCGCTGGGCCGGGGCCATCTCGCCGTGCAGGATCGCCTGCCGCAACAGCGCGAGCGCATGCTGCTTGGCCTGCTCTCCGGTGCTCGGACGGGCTTCTTTCGGCATCGTTTGCCCTCCCTGAGTGAGTGCCTGTCGAACGTAAATCTAGCCAAACAAGATTGTCAACAATTTTGTCCGCCGTATCGCCGGGCGATCCGGTGGCCCCGTGCGCTCAGCCGGTGCGATACAGCTCGCTGAGCAGTTCGAGAACGGCGTGGCGCGCCGGGTGCGGATCGTCCCGCCACCAGGCCAGCCGGACGGCGACCGGTTCGGCGTCCCGCACCGGCCGGTAGACGATGCCGGGCCGCGGGTACTGATGGGCGGTCGACTCCGGGGTCACGCCGACACCGCGCCCGGCGGCGATCTCGGTGAGCCAGTCGTCGACGGAATGCGTCTCCTCGACGGCCGGGCGGGATTCGGCCGGCCACAGCTCGGGAGTGGTGGTGCCGGTGCGCCGGTCGGTCAGGACGGTCCGGTCGGTGAGTTCGGCGAGCCGCACGGACCGGCGCCGGGCCAGCGGGTCGTCCGACGCCAGCGCGCACAGCCGCCGTTCCAGCCCCACGATCGCCGTGTCGAACCGCCGGTCCGCAAGCGGCCGCCGTACGACGGCCAGGTCGCAGGCTCCTTCACCGAGTCCGGCGGAGGCCGTGTTCACCCGCACGAGATGCAGGTCGGTCCCGGGGTGTGCGGCGGTCCAGCCCCGCTGGAAGGCCACGGTGTGCCGACCCACCGCCGACCAGGCGTAGCCGATCCGCAGCCGGGTGTGCCCCGAGCCGGCCTCCCGCACCAGGTCGGCGACGTCCGCCAGCACCCGGCGGGCCCGCTCCACCACCCGCAGCCCGGTCGCCGTCGGCGTCACCTCGCGCGAGGTGCGCCGCAACAGCCTTACGCCCAGGGACCGTTCGAGCCCCGCGAGGGTGCGGGACACGGCAGCCTGGGACACCCCCAGGGCGATCGCCGCGTCGGTGAAGGTGCCCTCGTCCACGATGGCGACCAGACAGCGCAGCTGCCGCAACTCGACGTCATCCATACGTCAATCGTATAGATCCAGGGATGCATGCATTTTGCGCAACGCTCCGCCGGGCGGAACCTGCTGTCATGCGACGAGCCCTGGAACGCCCGGCCCTTTCGGCCGCACCTCCCGCCGCCGGGCCGGGACGCCTGGCCGGCGTGGCGACCATGTTCGGCAGCGGCCTGTCCAACCAGACCGGCGCGGCGATCGGCGCCCTGGCCTTCCCGGTCCTCGGCCCGCTCGGTGTGGTGGCGGTACGGCAGTACGTGGCCGCGCTCGTCCTGGTGGCCGTCGGCCGCCCCCGGCTGCGCGCCTTCACCTGGCGGCAGTGGTGGCCGGTGCTGCTGCTGGCGGCGGTCTTCGGCACGATGAACCTGACCCTGTACACCGCGATCGACCGGATCGGCCTGGGTCTGGCGGTCACCCTGGAGTTCCTGGGCCCGCTCGCCATCGCCCTGGCCGCGTCCCGCCGCCGCACGGACGCGGGGTGCGCGGCGTTGGCGGCGGCCGGGGTGGTGGTGCTGATGCGCCCCCAGCCGTCGACGGACTACCCGGGAATGGGCCTGGGCCTGATCGCCGCGGGTTGCTGGGCGTCGTACATCCTGCTGAACGGGGTGGTCGGTCGGCGGATACCGGGGGCGCAGGGGTCGGCGGCAGCCGCGAGCGTGTCCGCGCTGACGTTCCTGCCGATCGGAGTCGTGGTGGCGCTACGGCACCCGCCGACGACCGGGGCCGTCCTGTGCGCGGTGGCAGCGGGTGTCCTGTCGTCGGCGGTGCCGTATCTCGCCGACCTCCTGACCCTGCGCAGGGTTCCGGCCCAGACGTTCGGCCTCTTCATGAGCGTCAACCCGGTCCTGGCAGCGGTGGTCGGCTGGGCGGTACTGGGGCAGAGTCTGGGGATGCCGGAGTGGGCGGGGATAGGAGCGGTGGTGGTGGCCAACGCGGCGAGTCTGACGACCCGATAGGGGCGCGGGGCTGTGTCCATGTGCGGCTCCGCCGCGTGGGCGCGACCAGCCGCATCCGGCCCGCGGCTCACCCACCACCGAAACCGCCCCCTCGGTCCACGGTCTCCCCCCACCTCGCGCCGACCGCGATCGCCTGCCGCCACCCACGAAGAACCTTCGGCGCCACCCCCACCGCGAGCACCCCGGTCAGCCGCTCCCCGGTCCGGTACGCGGCGACGAACCGCCCCTCCGCCAACTCCCCCGCCACGACGCGCACTTCGTCGTGCCCCCGCAGATACCCGTACGCCTGGATCTTCATGTCGTACTGGTCCGACCAGAAGTACGGCACCGGCGTGAACGGCTTGCGCGCCTCGGGGTTGAGGAGATTGCGCGCCGCGGCCATCCCCTGCTCCGCCGCGTTCGTCCGGTGCTCGATCCGCATCGACACCCCGAACAGCGGGTTGTACCAGCGGGCGACGTCTCCGGCCGCGTACACGTCCCTCGCGGCCTCGCAGTACTCGTCGCAGAGCACCCCGTCGCCCACGGTGAGCCCGCTTCCGGCCAGCCACTCCACGTTCGGCAGCGAGCCGACCGCGACCAGCACCTCGTCGGCGTCGATCGTCTCCCCGTCGGCGAGCCGCACCCCGTCCTCGGTCACCTCGGTGACGGCGACCCCGGTGCGCAGGTCCACGCCGCGCCGGAGATGGGCCCGGGTCAGCACCCGGCCCACCTCCTCACCGACCGCGTGCGCGAGCGGGACCGGCGCCGGTTCGAGGAGGGTGACCCGCGCCCCGAGCCTCCAGGCGACGGCGGCGGCCTCGGCACCGAGGAACCCGGCGCCGACCACCACCAGCCGCTGTCCCGGCCCGATCCGCTCCCGGAGGGTCAGCGTGTCGTCGAGGGTGCGCAGCACATGCGCGCCCTCCCCGGGCAGCCGGCGCGGCCGTACGCCCGTGGCCACGATCAGCCCGTCGTACGACAGCGGGGACCCGTCGGCCAGACGTACCGTACGGTCCGCCACGTCCAGCCCGGTCGCCGCCACCCCGAGCCGCAACTCCAGTTGCAGGGAGTCCAGTTCGGCCGGCGCCCGCAGGACCACCCGGTCCGGCGCCCACTCCGCCGACAGCACCTGCTTGGACAGCGGCGGCCGGTCGTAGGGCGGGTGGAGTTCGTCGCCGACGAGGGTGAGCGTGCCGTCGTAACCCTCGCGGCGGAGCGTCTCGGCCGCCGCGAGTCCCGCCGCCGAGGCGCCGACGACCACGATCCGGTTCATCGCTCCACCAGTCGGATCGCGGCGGCTGGGCAGATGGCCACGGCCTCGCGGACGTCGTCGAGGATCTCCTCGGCGGGTTTCTCGTCCAGCACGAAGGCGATCCCGTCCTCGTCCCGCTGGTCGAAGACCTCGGGGGCGACGAGCACGCACTGCCCGGATGCGACGCACTTCGGTTCGTCCAGTTCGACATGCATGGCGTTCTCCCTGCTCTTCCTGCTTCTTGTGGGGGGTGGGTTACCAGGCGACCGGGAGTTCGTGGACGCCGTACACGCCGCCGTTGTGCTTGAAGGGGAGGTCGGCGAGGTCGGCGGCAAGCCCGAGGGTGGGGATGCGCCGGTAGAGCGTGCCGTAGACCACCTGGAGTTCCATCCGGGCCAGCGGCTGGCCCAGGCACTGGTGGACGCCGAAGCCGAAGGCGACGTGACGGCGGGCGTCGCGGCTCAGGTCGAGCCGGTCCGGGTCGGGGAAGGCCTCGGGATCGCGGTTGGCGATGTCACTGGCCATGATCACGCCTTCGCCGGCCCTGATCACCTGTCCGGCGACCTCGATGTCCGCGAGGACCGCACGGCGGCGGCCGCTGTGCACGATGCTCAGGTAACGCAGCAGCTCCTCGACCGCGCCGGCGATCACCTCGGGGTCGCCGCTGTCGCGCAACAGGGCGAGCTGATCGGGGTGTTCGAGCAGGGCGAGGGTGCCGAGGGTGATCATGTTGGCGGTGGTCTCGTGTCCGGCGAGCAGCAGCAGGACGCCCATCTGCGCGGCGTCCAGCCGGGTCAGCTCACCGGCCTCGACGCGCGCCACCAGCCCGGAGAACAGGTCCTCGGCGGGGTTCTTCATCTTCTCCCCCATCAGCCGGTCGAGATACCCGACCAGCCTGCCGTGCGCCGCCGTCCGGTCTTCGACGGAGGAGTCCCGGCTGATCAGGAGCTTGCTGTTCTCCTGGAAGAAGTCGTGGTCCTCGTAGGGCACTCCGAGCAGGGCGCAGATGACCAGCGAGGGAACCGGAAGCGCGAAGGCCTCGACCAGGTCGACGGGGTGGGGGCCGGCCAGCATGTCGTCGATCAGGTCGTCGACGATCTGCTGCACGGCGGGCCGCATGGCCTCGACGCGCTTGACCGCGAACGGCGCGGTGACCATACGGCGCAGCCGGGCGTGCTCGGGGTCGTCCATCATGATGAAGCTGATGTTGTTCTTGCCGTTGCTGGGTGCCTGGAGCGGATATCCGGGACGGTCGGGTTCGGCGCTGACCCTCGGGTCGAGCAGCACGGCGCGCTGGTCGGCGTACCGGGTGACCAGCCAGTAGCCCTTGCCGTCCCAGAGCCGGACCTTGGCGAGGGGGCCCGCCTCCTGGGCGGCCTTCAGCGCCGGGGGCGGGTCGAACGGGCAGCGCATGGACCGGGCCATCGGGAAGTCGGGGGGCTGCGCGGCGGCGCCGGGTGCCGCGCCGGTCAGGGGGTCGGCCATCTCTGTCTCCTCGGGGTGGGGGACTCCGCTCGGTGCGGAGCGCCGGGACGATGCGTACGAGGCTTCGATGAGCACATGCAAACAGGATGGGCTGTCCGCTTCCGGTCAGTTTCCTGACATGAAGCTGACGTGAGCCAGGTCACATGGCGACACTCTCGCGGTATCGCGCACGGCATCGGCGGCCACTGTAACTTCCTTACAGGAATGGACGGTTGAGGTGACGAAGGGTTGCCGTGCGGCCGCCGGGAAAGTCGGCGTCCGTCCGCTCCGGTGACGCCACCCGACAGGCGACGGGGAGCGCTGCGGGTTTGCTCCCGGATTCCAACGCGAAGCAGTCACACATCCCCCGGCGACTCCCCCAGCCAGTAGCCGAAGCCCCGCCGGGTGTGGATCAGCGCGGGGCCGCCCGGGTTCACCTTGCGCCGGAGCCGGGAGACCAGTTGCTCGATGGCGTTGTCGCCCCGGAACTCGCCCCAGACGTACCGGCTGATCTGTTCCTTGGACAGCACCCTGCGGGCGTTGACGAGCAGGTGGCGCAGCAGCCGGTACTCGGCTGGCGTGAGGTCGAGGATGCGGCCGCCCCGGCGGGCTCGGCAGGTGCCGTCGTCCAGGACCAGGTCGGCGTGGTCCAGCCTGCCGCCCCACCGGCCGCCGTCGCCGACGTCCCGGAGCAGCACCTTCACCCGGGCGAGGACCTCGGCGATCCGGAAGGGTTTGGTGACGTAGTCCCGCTCGCCGGCGCCGATCTCGGGCACCAGCGTGGCCAGGGACTCGCAGGCGGCCAGCAGCAGGACGGGCGGGCGGTACACCGGCTTGAAGCGACCCTGGGCCAGGTCGTCCAGGCCGGGCAGTTCGGCGTCCATGACGACCAGGTCGAACCGCTGCGCCACGAGTCGCCGCGCCACCTCGGCCCCGCCGCCCGCGGCACCGGTCCGGTAGCCGGCCAGCTCCAGGGTGGTGACGAGGAGGTCGGCGGTGTCCGGGTCACTGGCGGCGACCAGGAGCCGCTGTCCACTGCCGCGGGCCGGCGGTCGGAATGACGGAGAGCTGTCGTACATGGGCTTACCCATTCGTTCGAGCTCGGTCAATTCGCTTGCTTGACTCAAGTAAGCCACATGTGCTTGCCTAACTCAAGTAACCGGGGCGCCGCTGAGCGGAGGCCGCCCCGGGGGTCTGCCCCGGCGGACAGGCCCTGGCGCCGGACCCGTGGGGACGGAGACCGGCGCAGCCCTCGGGCCGGAACACCGGCCCACTCCCCCCGGCCCGGCACCCGGCCCGAGGGCACCTCCCCGGTCGCACCACCGTCGGGCGAAGCCGAGACGCCCGCCCGCGTCAGCACCCCCAGAAAGCGAGAGTCAGCCCATGGCCACGATGAAGTCCGTACAGACCGGCGGCGTCGGCAGGATCGAGGTCGTGGACGTCGAACGTCCCGTACCCGGCCCCAAGGACGTGCTGCTGAAGATCCGGGCGGGCGGCATCTGCGGCACCGACGTCACCTTCCTGCACATGGGCGGCATGCCCTCCCGCGCCCACCTGGGCGGCGACCTGGTCCCGATCGCCCTGGGCCACGAGCCGGCCGGCGAGATCGTCGAGGCCGGCGCCGAGGTCACGGGGCTGAAGGTGGGCGACCGGGTGGTCGTGAACCCGCAGGCCGCGCCCACCGGGATCATCGGCTGCGGTGGCCGGTACGGCGCGCTGAGCGAGTATCTGCTGATCGAGAACGCCGAGGCCGGCCGGAGCGTCGCGGTGTTCCCGGACACCGTGCCCTACGAGGTCGCCTCACTCAACGAGCCGATGGCCGTGTCCCGGCACGCGGTCAACCGCTCCGGCGCCGGACCCGACGACAGGGTGGTCGTGTTCGGCGCCGGGCCGATCGGGCTGGGCGCGGCGATCTGGCTGAAGCTGCGGGGCGTCGGACACGTGGTCGTCGCCGACGTCATCCCGGCCCGGCTGGAGAAGGCGCTGGCCGTGGGCGCGGACGCGGTCGTCGACTCGGCCGAGGAGGACGTCACCGCACGGCTGACCGAGCTGCACGGGCAGAGCGCCAACGCGCTGGGCCAGCCCCGCCCGGGCACGGATGTCTTCATCGACGCGGCCGGTGCGCCGGCCGTCTTCAACACCGTGGTGGCCAACGCCAAGTGGCACGCCAGGCTGGTCATGGTCGCCGTACAGAAGAAGGGCGAGATCGACCTCGGCGGCATGCTGCGCAGCGAGCTGACCCTGGTCGCCTCGCAGGGCTACCCGACCGAGATCTTCGAGGTCACCCCCGAACTGGTCGAGCACCACGATCGGTTCGCGAAGCTGATCAGCCACCGCGTCCCCTTCACCGAGGTCCACCACGCCTTCGAGCTGGCCCTGACTCCCGGCGCCGCGGAGAAGGTCGTCGTCACCTTCGATGCGTAGCGGTGACGGGCGCCAGCCACAGCCCGAGGAGCGCGTCGGTGAGCCCGGTGGCCGCGTCGCTCCAGGTGGCGCGGGGTGTGTCGGTGCCCTCGGCGAGGGCGCGCTCGCGCTCGGCGCAGGTGTGCAGGATCAGCGTCCGGGCCATCTGGCCGCGTTCGGCGCGGACTTCGGGGGGCAGTTCCGGCAGCCGCCGGTTGAGCCCGGCGACGGCCTCACGGAGCGACGGCGAGGCGAGGGACTCCTCGACCATGATCTCGTAGAGGGCCGGGTCGGTCGCCACCTGGGCACAGAAGCGGGCGTACCAGGTGGGGCTGCCCAGGCTCGCGAGGTGTTCGGTGACCGGCCGGACCAGGCAGTCCACCCGGTCGCGGACGTCGTCGGAGTCGCCGACCGCCGCCAGCAGGCGGACCCGGATCTGCTCGATCCGGTCGAAGTGCCGGGCGGCGATCGCCCGGACCAGGTCGGCCTTGGTGCCGAAGTGGTAGCCGACGGCGGCGTTGTTGCCCTGGCCGGCGGCCTCGCTGACCTGGCGGTTGGACACGGCGTACACGCCCTGTTCGGCGAAGAGCCGTTCCGCCGTGCTCAGGATGGCCTCCCGTGTCGCGCCGGCCTGCTCCGCCCGCGCCGCCCTGCCCGCCATGCCCACCACCGCTCGGGGACCGCACACCGCCCGGTGCGGCCGGTCCCGCGAGCCGTACCGGGGCCCCGCCCGGGGCGGCGAGGTCCAGCCGGGAAAGCGTACGCGGCAGCGGCGCACGGTGCCTGCCGTCCCGCCAGTAAGGTAAGTCAAGCGACTGACTTAAAGTACGCCGTGTCACTCCGTGTCGTGTCGTTCCGTCTCCCTGCGCCGCTCCCTGTTCTGTCAAGTTCCGCCCGGTTCGACCTAGTTCAGCTTAGTTCCACCTAGTTCCGCCTACGGAGGCCCTCTCCCATGTCCGAAGCCCCTGTCCTGCCCGCCGGGTCCCCGAAACCGGCACGCCCGAATCCGAACGCGGTGGTGGCGGTGCTGGCCCTGGCCGGTATCACCGTCTCGCTGATGCAGACCCTGGTGATCCCGATCGTCCCGGAGCTGCCGAAGTACCTCGACGCCTCCGCGTCCAACGCGGCCTGGGCGGTGACCGCGACCCTGTTGGCCGCCGCCGTGGCCACCCCGGTGGCCGGCCGTATCGGTGACATGTTCGGCAAGCGGCTGATGCTGCTCATCAGCCTGGTGCTGCTGGTCTCGGGCTCGGTGGTGTGCGCGCTGAGCGACGAGCTGGTCCCGATGATCGTCGGCCGGACCCTCCAGGGGCTGGCGGCCGCCGTGGTACCGCTGGGCATCAGCATCATGCGCGACGAGCTGCCGCCGGAGCGTCTCGCGGGCTCGACGGCGCTGATGAGCGCCTCACTGGGCGTCGGCGGCGCGCTGGGCCTGCCCTCCGCGGCCTTCATCGCGGACCACTTCGACTGGCATGTGCTGTTCTGGACCTCGGCCGCCCTCGGTGTCGTCGCGTTCGCGCTGGTCCTGCTCCTGGTGCCGGAGTCCAAGGTGCGCTCGGGCGGCCGCTTCGACGCGGTCGGCGCCGTGGGCCTGGCGGTCGGCCTGGTCTCGCTGCTGCTCGCCGTCTCCAAGGGCGCCGACTGGGGCTGGGCCAGTGGCACCACGCTCGGCCTGTTCGCGCTCGCGGTCGTGGTCCTGGTCGCCTGGGGCTTCTTCGAACTGCGCACCACCCAGCCGCTGGTCGACCTGCGCACCACGGTCCGCCGCCAGGTGCTGTTCACCAACCTCGCCTCGATCGCGTTCGGCTTCTCGATGTTCGCGATGTCCCTGGTGCTGCCGCAGCTGCTCCAGCTGCCGGCCCAGACCGGCTACGGCCTCGGCAGGTCGATGATGACCGTCGGTCTGGTGATGGCCCCGCAGGGTCTGGTCATGATGGCCTTCGCCCCGGTCTCGGCCGCCATCACCAAGGCCAGGGGCCCGAAGACCACACTGATGATCGGCGCGGTGATCGTCGCGGCGGGCTACGGCCTGAACATCGTCCTGATGTCCGAGGTCTGGCACCTGATCCTGGTCTCCTGCATCATCGGCGCCGGTGTCGGCTTCGCCTACGGCGCGATGCCCGCGCTGATCATGGGTGCCGTCCCGGCGTCGGAGACGGCCGCCGCCAACAGCCTCAACACGCTGATGCGGTCCATCGGTACGTCGGTGGCCAGCGCCGTCGCCGGTGTGATCCTGGCACAGCTGACCATCAGCCTCGGCGGCGCCACCCTGCCCTCCGAGAACGCGTTCAAGGTCGTCATGGCGGTCGGTGCGGGCGCGGCCGTGCTGGCCTTCGTCCTCGCCTCCTTCCTGCCCGGCCGCCGGCCTGTGGACGCGGAGCCCGCGCCGGCCCCGGTCGAGCCCGAGGCCGAGTCGGTGCACTGACCGACCCGTAGGGGAGCGGGCCGAGCCTTCGCAGGGCGGCCCGCTCCACCCGCACACCTCCCGACGGCGAGCTGTCGGCCGACGGGACGACGGACGGCGGCGCGCGTACCGCGCCCCCAGCAGGCGGGCGGGTCGGCAGCCGCACGGCAACGGGCGGTGGTGGCCCGGAGCAGTCCGGGCCGGTCCCCGAGAGCGGCACAGGTGGAGACCACCGTCCCGGCCCCCGGCCGTCTCGCGAATCACGCGCACAGGAGACCGACCGAACCGACCGGAGCAACCGGACCGACCGGAGCAACCGGAGCAACCGGAGCAACCGGAGCAACCGGAGCAACCGGAGCAACCGGAGCGACCGGAGCGACCGGAGCGACCGGAGCGACCGGAGCGACCGGTGAGCATCCCCTGGCAGCGGTAAGTCGAAGCCCACGCCCGCACCGTCGACACGATGGCGGCGGTGCTGCTGTTCGCCTCGTTTGCGCCGGAGGCCCAGAACGGCTCCGACGAGGAGATCGCCGGGAAGCTGTTCGTCCCCCCGCTGACCGTGCGTACCCACATCCACCGGGCGATGACCAAGCCGGACGCCCGCGACCGGGCGCAACTCGTGGTGATGGCCTACCAGTCGGAGTTGGTGCGGCTGCCGCCCCCGGCGAGCGGCTCCTGACGGCTGTTCGGGGGAACCGGCGCCGCGGGACGCGTGCCGCCGCCTTACCCGGTTCACATCTTCTGCCGTGACCACCGCCCTGCCGCTGATCCCGCCCATGCTCGCCACACCCGGCAGGCTGCCGCCCGCCGCACAGGACGCCCGGTGGGCGTACGAGACCAAGCAGGACGGCCAGCGCGCGGTCGTCTATCTGCCCGGTGACGGCGGTCTGCGGCTGCGCGCCCGGTCCGGTGAGGACATCACCGCCGCGTATCCCGAACTGCGCCCACTGGGCGGCATGCTGGGAAGGGTTCCGGCGGTCCTGGACGGCGAGGTGCTGGCCCTCGACGAGCACGGGCGCGCCGACTTCCAGCTGCTGCAGAGCCGGATGGGTCTGGCCCACGCCCCGGCCCGGGCGGCGCGGATGGCGGCCCGGGTCCCGGTCCATCTGGTGCTGTTCGACGTGCTGCACCTGGAGGGCGGCCCGCTGCTGCGGGTGCCCTACGCGCAGCGGCGCACCCGGCTGGAGGCGCTGGGGCTCGACGGCCCCTACTGGTCGACGCCCGGGGCCGTCGTCGGGCACGGCGCCGAGGCGCTGCGGGCCACCCGGGAGCACGGCCTTGAGGGCCTGGTCTGCAAGCGGCTGGACTCGCTGTACGAACCGGGGGTGCGGTCCCGCGCCTGGATCAAGATCCGGAACATGCGCGCCGAGGACGTGATCGTCGGCGGCTGGCTGCCGGGCAAGGGGCGGCTGGCCGGGCTGCCGGGCGCGGTACTGGTCGGCCAGCGGTCCGCCGACGGACGGCTGCGGTACGTCGGCGGGGTGGGCACCGGCTGGAGCGAGGCGGAACGGACCGAACTGGCCGCGCTGCTGCGGGTCGCCGCAACCGACGCATGCCCCTTCGACCCGGTCCCGCCGGTCCCGGGCGCGCACTGGGTGCTGCCCCGGCTGGTCGGCGAGGTCAACTACAGCACCCGTACCCGGGCCGGACTGCTGCGCCAGCCGTCCTGGCTGAGGCTGCGCCCGGACCTCACGCCGGAGGAGTCCGCGGCGGACCTGCCGGCCGGCATCGACTGACCGTCGCCGACGCTGATCCGGCGCACACCGACCGGCTGTTGGACGGGGCTTCACCGGCAGGACGCCCAGGCCGGCCTGGCAAGGTCTTGACCGAAGGGAAAGCTGAACGTCCCTTCCTCCCACAGCAGTTGGAGGCCCCGTGTCGTCACGGCCGTTGCCTGCGACCCGGGAGCCCGACCCCGGTGGCCGGCCGAGCGCCGTGACCTGCGGCGCACCCGTTGCCCGCCGCGCACGGCGCCCGGCGCGGCCGCGTCGGCCGTGCGCGGCGGCCGACAGCGTGTCGGAATCTGCCGTCGGCACGAAGGTCTATCGTGTCCCCATGTCCGTGCCAGAGTTGATCCGTATCGTCTCCCGCGACTCTCCGATGGCGCTCGCTCAGGTGGCCCGCGTCCGGGCCGAGTTGGCCGCCCTTCATCCGCGGGTGCGCACCGAGGTCGTGCCGGTGAAGACGACCGGCGACAAGTGGCTGGGCGATCTGTCGCAGGTGGAGGGCAAGGGGGCGTTCACCAAGGAGGTGGACGCCGCGCTGCTGGCCGGCGAGGCGGATCTCGCCGTGCACTGTGTGAAGGACGTGCCGGCGGACCGGCCGTTGCCCGCCGGCACGGTGTTCGCGGCGTTCCTGAAGCGGGACGACATCCGCGACGCCCTCGTCCACCCGGGCGGTCTGACCCTGGACCAGCTGCCGCCGGGTACCCGGATCGGCACCTCCGCGGTTCGCCGGATCGCCCAGCTGGCGGCCACCCATCCGCATCTGGAGTGCGTGCCGTTCCGCGGCAACGCCAACCGGCGCCTGGAGAAGCTCGCCGCCGGGGACGCCGACGCCCTGCTGCTCGCGGTGTCGGGCCTGGAGCGGATCGATCGTACGGACGTGATCAGCGAGGTCCTCGATCCGGAGACGATGATGCCGCCGATCGGTGCCGGCATCCTCGCGCTGCAGTGCCGGGAGGGCGACACCGAGCTGATCGACGTGGTGAGCGAGCTCGGTGACCCGGACACCTACCGGGAGGCCGCCGCCGAGCGGATGTTCCTGCACGTCCTCCAGGGGCACTGCAACAGCCCCATCGCCGGGTACGCCCGGGTCGACGGCGGCGGTGAACTGTCGCTGCGCGCCTGTGTGTTCACCCCGGACGGCAAGACCCGGCTGAACGCGCACGAGTGGGCGGGCCGGCTGGACCCGGCCACGCTCGGCACCTCGGTCGCCGTGGCCCTGCTGCGCCAGGGCGCCCGCGAGATCATCGACGGCATCCCGCACTAGGCGCTCGGCTGGAAATACCGCCGTCGTTCGTCCGCGGCGCCGTCGCGACTGGTCGCGCGCACGCGGCGGTAGCCGCACGTTCAATCCCACGCGGCGGTAGCCGTATATCCAATACAGCCCCGCGCCCCTTCGGGGCGCTGCCGAACAGCGTGCGGACTTCACCCGGCCTGCTCAGGAAGCGGTGGGGCCCGGTTCCGTCTGGTCCTTGAGGAAGGCGGTCACCTGGTGGGCCAGACTGCCCGGTGCGGCGCTCTGGCAGGCCGTGGCGGTGGTCGACTCCAGCACGCCGATGCCGCCCGCCCACAGCCGGCGTTCCGTCCACTCCTCGTCGACACGCAGGTGGACCTGGATGTCCACCTGGGTCAGAGCGGCCTCCGGGCCGGCGGCGTAGAGGACGGCGGTGGCGCGGCGCAGCGGGTAGACGTCGAAGCCCTCGATGAACTCGGAGTTGCGCCAGTCGATGAACGCGCCCTCCCCGTCGGGGCCGACCCGGACGTCGATCTGGCCGTCCTCCAGCTGGACGCCGAGGTGGCGGGAGCCGCGGTTCTCGATGGTCACCCGAGCACTGAAGTACGTCAGCCCGGCCGCGGCGTCGTCCCGGCCGCGTGGCGGCTCGGACTCCTCCAGGCGGTGGACGCGGACCCGCAGACCGGCATGCTCGTCGTACTCGTGCCAGTCCCCGACCACGTTCGGCTCGTACACAGTGCCCCTCTCGACCCCCGCTGTTTATCTGTGCGCTCAGCGCACTGTCAAATGAGCGGAATGCGCTGTGGCCAGGGGGTTCGCCCGCTTTGATCGCTGATCAAGCGTTGCGCAGCGGTTATCCCGCCCCGGGGGTTCGGGGCGGGTCGCGGCGCGTGCCGCACATCACGTCGGCGTCCGTCCTCCCCGTGACCGGCTCAGCGGGCCAGCCGGCCGAGCAGCGAGGAGGCCGCGGTGATGCCGAGTGCGGCGGCGACCGCCAGCACCGCGAAGTCGAGGCCGAGGTGCGAGGGCGTGCCGAGCAGCAGCCCGCGCAGGGCGTCGACCTGGTAGCTCAGCGGGTTGATCTTGCTGACCACCTGGAGCCAGCCCGGCATGATCGCCACCGGGTAGAGGGCGTTGGAGCCGAAGAACAGCGGCATGGTGATCGCCTGTCCGATGCCCATCAGCCGGTCGCGGCTGAGGACGATGCCCGCGATGCTCATCGACAGGCAGGAGAAGAACGCGGAGGCGAGGACGACGGCCAGCCCGACCCCGAGCAGCTTCAGCGGGTTCCAGGTGAGCGAGACCCCGAGGATCGCGGCGATGACGATCACCACGACGGCCTGGATCAGGGACTTCACCCCGGCCGCGAAGGCCTTGCCGGTGATGAGGGCCGAGCGCGGGGTGGGGGTGACGAGAAGCTTGTTGAGGATGCCGGCGTCGCGCTCCCAGATGATCTGGATGCCGTAGAAGATCGCGATGAACATCGCGGACTGGGCGATGATGCCGGGCGCGAGGTAGTCGATGTAGGGGATGCCGCCGGTGGGTATCGCCTTGATCCGGGTGAAGGTCTGCCCGAAGATCAGCAGCCACAGGGCGGGCTGTATCGCCCGGGTGTAGAGCTCGGTGCGGTCGTGGCGGAGCTTCTGCAGCTCGACGGCGCACATGGCGACGACCCGGGCCGGCAGCAGCCGCCACCCGGAGCGCGGCTCGGGCGGCGTCAGCAGCAGGGATGCTGCCACCGTGCGCTCAGCCGACACGCTTCGCGGTGCGGCGGGTGCTTCGGACATCGCGGAAACCTCCTGACTGGTCGTCGAGGCCGCTGCCGGCCACGTCGCGGAAGACGTCTTCGAGGGTGGGCAGGGTGTCGGTGCCCTGGCGTTCGGCGAGGCCGCGCCTGAGCTCGTCGGGGGTGCCGAGGGCACGGATCCGGCCCCGGTGCATCAGCCCGACCCGGCCGCAGTGCTGGTCGGCCTCGTCCATGTAGTGGGTGGTGACCAGGACGGTCATGCCGGTGGCTTCGCGCACGGCGTTGATCTGGTCCCACACGCTGGTGCGGGCGATCGGGTCGAGGCCGATGGTCGGCTCGTCGAGGATCAGCAGCCGGGGCGCGCTGACCAGGGCCTGGGCCAGCTCCAGCCGGCGGACCATACCGCCGGAGTAGGTGCCGGCGAGCCGGTCGGCGGCGTCGGCGAGGTCGACGGCCTCCAGCGCCTGCGCGACCCGCTCGGCGCGCTCGCGCCGGGAGACGTCGAAGACCCGGGCGAACAGGGCGACGTTCTCGCGCCCGGTGAGCCCGCTGTCGGCGGACAGCTGCTGCGGGACGTAGCCGAGCAGTCTGCGGACGGCCATCCGCTCCCGGCCGGTGTCATGGCCGAAGACGCGGACCATCCCGGCGGGGACCGGAAGCAGGGTGGTGATGCAGCGGATGGCGGTGGTCTTCCCGGCGCCGTTGGGGCCGAGCAGTCCGAAGACCTCGCCCTCGCCGACGGTCAGGTCGAGCCCGTCCACGGCCCTGGTCTCCCCGAAGGTGTAGGAGAGCCCTGTGCAGGCGACTGCGGCGGTGTCCGGCGTCATGATTCCTCGGCCTCCTCGTGCAGGGTGACGGCCAGCTTGCGCAGCGCCGGAAGCGCGGCCTCGAGCGCCGCCCGGTCCGCCTCGTCGAGCCGCGAAACATGGCTCACGACGAGGTCCGCGCGACGCCGCTGCCAGTCGGCGAGCCGCTTCTCGGCGGCCTCGGTCAGCAGCAGCCGGGCGGCCCGGCGGTCCGCGGGGTCGGTCTCGCGGAGCAGATAGCCGTCCTTGGCCAGCTGGTTGACGAGGGTCGACACCGAGTTGCTCGCCAGGTACAGCTCCTTGGCCGCGTCCGAGATGCCGATCCCGGGCCGCGACTCGACCAGGCGCAGCAGTTCCACCTCGGCACCGCGCAGCCGGGGCAGCGCGAGCCCGCGGCGTAGTCGGCGGCGGATCAGCCGCTGGATCCCGACGAGCGCGTCGGCCAGCTCTTCCGGAAAGGTCTCCGATTTCACACCTGGAAGATTACCTCTGCTACAGAGGTAATCCCACCCAAGTAACGGTCAAGAACCAGGACGTGAAGCACTGAGAGCAATCTAACCTTTCGGTTGAATTGTTTGGATTTACGCCATTCAGGGCATTGGCTGATCAGTGCTTCGGACCGGAGGCACGTGCGTGGGAGCCGCCTTCCGTCGGTGCCCCCGTGATCTCCCCGGGGTCCGAGGTGCGTTCCTCCCACGGTGTCCGTCCACACAGCACCCGTTGAGGGAGGTGCGCCCCATGCGTGCCACCACCGCCACCACGAAGCCCCATCCACACGACGACGCCCCCGACACGGCCGCGGACTTCGTGCGGCTGGCCGGGCTGCCCGAGGGCCCGGAGCGCCGGGTCCTGCGGGACGAACTGGTCGAGCTCTGGCTGCCCATGGCCGAGCGGATCGCCGTACGGTTCCGCGGCCGCGGGGAGGCCCTGGAGGACCTCTGCCAGGTCGCCGCGCTGGGACTGGTCAAGGCCGTCGACCACTACGACCCGGCGCGCGGGCGGGCCTTCGAGGCGTACGCCGTGCCGACGATCACCGGCGAGATCAAGCGCCACTTCCGTGACCACATGTGGACCCTGCACGTACCGCGCCGGGTCCAGGAGCTGCGCAACCGGGTCCGGGGCGCACTCAAGGAGCTGGACCAGACCTCCCCGGGCGGCGTGCCCACCGTCGCCGAGATCGCGGAGCGGGCCCAGCTCACCGAGAGCGAGGTGCGGACCGGGATGGAGGCCCTGGACTGCTTCTCGGCGCTGTCGCTGGACGCCGAGGTGTCCGGAGCCGACGGCTACGCGCTCGGCGACACGCTGGGCGGCCCCGACCCCGGCTACGACCTGGTCGTCGACCGCACCGCGGCCGAGCCCTGCCTGCAGAGCCTTCCCGAGCGCGACCGGCTCATCCTCTACCTGCGGTTCTTCCGCGGTATGACCCAGAGCCGGATCGCCGAGCAGCTGGGCGTGTCGCAGATGCACGTGTCCCGTCTGCTCACCGCCTGCTTCGAGCGGCTGCGCGAGGAGCTGCTGGCCGAGGCGGGCTGAGTCTCATCCGGACGGTGCGCCGGGGATCTGCGTGGGCCCGTACCGGTCGAGGGCGTCCTCCAGTCGGGCACGGATCTCGGCGGGCATGTCCCCGGTGCGCCCCCAGATGAGAATCAGCTCCGCGATGTTGCGGAGCTTGATGTTGGTGTGCTGGGACACCTCCTTGAGCACCTCCCACCCCTCGTCGGGGGTGACCCGGCCGAGCGCGACCACCATCCCGATCGCCTGGTCCACCACGGCATGGGAGGCGACGGCTTCCTTGAGCTGGTCGATCTCCTCCTGGAGGCGGAGGACCGAGTCCCCCTCGCTCTCGCTCACTCCCCCATCGTCGTCACTCGCCTGGCGGAGTGCCACCGGGGTACTCGGCAGGCACCCCGGCCGCTTCCGGTTGGAGACTGGTGACAGACCGGTTCCCCCGCCGGCCCCGACCCCAGGACGCGAGTGCCATGAACAACGACACGCCTGCCCCCGGCCCCGTGAAGAAGCAGCGAGAGGTCATCTCCACGCACTCGGTCTTCGGCGCCCCGTGCTGGGTGAGCCTGACCAGCCGTGACCTGCAGACGACCGAGGACTTCTACAGCGCCGTGCTCGGCTGGCGATGGCGCAGTGTCCGGCTCGGCGACCACTTCCGGATCGCCCTGGCGGACGGGGTGCCGGTCGCCGGCATCGCCGCGGTCGCCGCGATGTGGCAGATGGCGGTGGCCTGGACGCCTTACTTCGCCGTCGAGAACGCGGACGACGCGGTCGCCCGGGCCCGTGAGCGCGGCGGCACGCCGGCGGTGGGGCCGCTGTCCTTCCCGCCCGGCCGTGCGGCGCTGCTCGCGGACCGGGACGGGGCGATCTTCGGCATCTGGGAGGGCCAGCTGGTCTCCAACTGGGAGATCTGGCGGCAGGCCGCACCCACCTTCATCCGCCTGCACACCCGCAACGCCTTCGACTCGGCGATCTTCTACGGCGAGGTGCTCGGCTGGGCCTCCGACAAACAGGGCTGCTGCGAGGTGGAGTACGAGGGCGGCGAGGTCGTACTGCGCAGCCGGGGCGATGCCGTGGCCCGGATCGACTCCGGGGCGGTGGAGGCGGCCCCCGATCCCACCGTACGGCCGCACTGGCAGATCCACTTCGCGGCCGGCGACGTCGGCGAGTGTGCCAGGGCGGCCGAGAAGCACGGCGGCAGCGTCCTGCAGGAGAAGGACACCGAGGCCATTCTGCGCGACCCGGACGGGGCGCAGTTCACCGTGACCGCGCGCCCCTTGCTCCCCTGAGTCCTCAGGTTCCTCAGTCCTTGCCGCGGTTCCTCAGTCCTTGCCGCGGGAGGGCCGGGACAGCAGGACCAGGCTGCGGCCCTCGGCGCGCAGCCTGGTCCCCGCCTTGCGCTCGCGTTCGTCGGGGATGCCGTCGGGTTCGGCGGTGTCGATGAGGGCCGTCCAGCGCTCGCCGTAGGAGTCGTCGGGCAGCCGGAAGTCGACCGGTTCCCAGAAGCTGTTGAGGAGCAGCAGGAACGAGTCGTCGACCAGGCGCCGGCCGTAGGGGTCGCGTTCGGCGATGGCGTCGCCGTTGAGGAAGACACCGACCGAGTGCGCGTCGGGACGCTGCCAGTCCCGGTCGGTCATCTCGCTGGCGTCGGGCAGCAGCCAGACCAGGTCGGGCAGCGGCTGTCCGGGGTGCACGGCGGTCTCGCCGCGGAAGAAGCGGCGTCGGCGCAGCACCGGGTGGGCGGCGCGCAGCCCGATGACGTACCGGCAGAAGTCGCTGAGCGTCCGCTGTTCCTCGGTGAGATCCCAGTCGGTCCAGGAGACCTCGTTGTCCTGGCAGTAGGCGTTGTTGTTGCCGCGCTGGGTGCGGCCGAGTTCGTCGCCGTGGCTGAGCATCGGGATGCCCTGGGACAGCAGCAGGGTGGCGAGGAAGTTGCGCTGCTGACGGGCCCGGAGTTCGAGGACGGCCGGGTCCTTGGTGTCGCCCTCGGCGCCGCAGTTCCAGGACCGGTTGTGGCTCTCGCCGTCCCGGTTGTTCTCGCCGTTGGCCTGGTTGTGCTTGTCGTTGTACGACACCAGGTCGCGCAGGGTGAAACCGTCGTGCGCGGTGACGAAGTTGACGCTCGCGCGCGGCCGGCGCCCCCGGTGCTGGTACAGGTCGGAGGAGCCGGTGAGCCGGGAGGCGAACTCGCCGAGCGAGCCCGGCTCGGCCCGCCAGAAGTCCCGTACGGCGTCCCGGTACTTGCCGTTCCACTCCGACCACAGCGGCGGGAAGTTACCGACCTGGTAGCCGCCCTCCCCCACGTCCCAGGGCTCGGCGATGAGCTTCACCCGGCTGATCACCGGGTCCTGCTGGATCAGGTCGAAGAACGCCGAAAGGCGGTCCACCTCGTGGAACTGCCGCGCCAGGGTGGCCGCGAGGTCGAAACGGAAGCCGTCGACATGCATCTCGGTCACCCAGTACCGCAGCGAGTCCATGATCAGCTGGAGGACGTAGGGGTGACGCATCAGCAGGCTGTTGCCGGTGCCGGTGGTGTCGTAGTAGTGCGCCCAGTCGCCGTCGACCAGCCGGTAGTAGGAGGCGTTGTCGATGCCCCGGAAGGACAGCGTGGGACCCATCTCGTTGCCCTCGGCAGTGTGGTTGTAGACCACGTCGAGGATCACTTCGAGGCCGGCCGCGTGCAGCGCCTTGACCATCGCCTTGAACTCGTTGACCTGCTGGCCCCGGCTGCCGAAGGCGGCGTAGGCATGGTGCGGGGCGAAGAAGCCGATGGTGTTGTAGCCCCAGTAGTTGGACAGGCCCCGGTCCTGCAACACCCCGTCCTGCACGAACTGGTGGACCGGCATCAGCTCGACCGCCGTGACGCCGAGCGAGGTCAGGTGCTCGATGACCGCCGGATGCGCGAGACCGGCGTAACTGCCCTGGAGCCGTTCGGGTACCTCCGGATGGCTGCGGGTCAGGCCGCGGACATGGGCCTCGTACACCACCGAGTCGGAGTAGGCGCGCCGGGGCGGGCGGTCGTCGCCCCAGTCGAAGTAGGGGTCGGTGACCACGCCGAGCATGGAGTGCCCGGCGCTGTCGGCCGGGGCCGGCCCGTCCGGTGCGCGCTCGTACAGGGACGCGTGGTTGTCGATCTGGCCGTCGACCGCCCGGGCGTACGGGTCCAGGAGCAGCTTCGCCGGATTGCACCGGTGGCCGACCTCCGGGTCCCAGGGGCCGGTCACCCGGTAGCCGTAGCGCTGCCCGGGGCCGACGCCGGGCAGGTAGGCGTGCCAGACGAAGCCGTCGACCTCGGTCAGCTCCACCGGCCGCTGGGTGCCGGCGTCGTTCACCAGGACCAGCTCGACCCGCTCGGCGACCTCGCTGAACAGGGCGAAGTTGGTGCCCTGTCCGTCGAAGGAGGCACCCAACGGGTAGGGGTGCCCGCTCCACACGGGCACCCCTTTCCGGGACTTCCGAGCCGTCACCGGGCGCCCTCCAGGACGCCTTCGGCGGATGCGGCCAATTGGGCGACGGGGACGGTGCGGGGCACCCGGAGCGTCCGGCGCAGGCTGGGTGCCGGCGCGGTCTTGACCAGCGGGACGCGCTCACCGGACCGGGCTCGCTGCGAGAACCAGATGATCTTGCTGCCGGTCTCCGGGGCACAGCACCCCCAGCCGTCGCTGGTGGCGGCGAGGTGCGCCAGGCACGACCGCAGGTCCTGATCGGGGCGCAGATCACGGTCGTCGTCACCGATGGCGGTGATGAGGTGCTGCCCGTTCCACCACATCTCGATGGACGTGTGCTTGTCCGTCGCATGCTGGTAGATGGCGGTCAGCAGCAGTTCGGCACCGCGGCAGACGGGGTCCACGAGGTTGTCGAGATCCCAGTAGCGCAGATGGGCGGCCAAGATGCGGCTGACCTGTCCCACCCGTTCCGGGCTGACCTCCACGTCGAGGTGGTAGTAGCAGGGCACTGCGGTCTTCATTGTCGCTGGCTCCTCACCCGGCGCGGCTCCCGCTCCCCTCACCCCTCCGGAAATCCGTTCCGGACGCTCAGCGTGAGCACTCATCGCTTCTGAGTCACCTCCCACAGTGCGGTCGCTACGCCATTCGTGCAACCTGAGAGAAGCATGAGGTTGTTGAAGTTCCAACAAGACGCTCCGTCGTCATCCGTGCACCATGAGTGAAAGCCTCGATTCGCCGTAACGGCTCCGTGCCCTTCCGTGCCCGGACGCTCCCCGACCGTCGGGGACACGTGCCCACTCGAGAGCGTCGGAAGGAACGACACGGCCATGCTGCTACCCGCGAAGGCCGAGGTGGCCCGGCAGCTGCGGCGCTACCGGGCGTGGGAGCGCGTCATGCTCGCCTCGCCGCAGGACCGCGAGGTGCGGTCCACCTTCGAGGACTCGGGCTACACGCTGTGTGTGCTGATGGGCAAGCGCTGCGCCCGGGAGGCGGTGGACGCGGCCGAGCGCTATCTGCGCACCAGCCTCGTCACCTATCTGCGGGAACAGGGCGGGCGGGCCCAGCTGAGCGGGAAGGTCCGGCGGGGTCCGCCCTCGGACCGGAGTTCCGCGCGGCAGTGATCCGCAGGCGGACCCCGCGGGAGGACACCTGGTCCGCCCGCGCACTACGGACCGCGGAGCCGGGCCACGGGCCCGGCTCCGCGCATGGCGGAGGTGAGACCCATGAAGGCGACAGAGGCCATCGGCCGTGTTCCGGTGCGTGACGTGCAACCGGCCGTGGACGGCGGCGGGCGTCCGGCGAAGGCGGTCCCCGGCGAGACCTTCCCGGTCACCGCCACCGTCTTCCGCGAGGGTCATGACGCCGTCGGCGCCAATGTGGTGCTGTGCGACCCCGAGGGCCGGCCCGGTCCCTGGACGCCGATGCGGGAGCTGGTCCGCGGTACCGACCGCTGGGGCGCCGAGGTCACCGTCGAGGGGAAACCGGGCCGTTGGACGTATCACGTCGAGGCCTGGAGCGCCCCGCTCACCACCTGGCGGCGGCACGCGCGGGTGAAGATCCCGGCGGGCATCGACACCGGCCTGGTGCTGGAGGAGGGCGCCGAGTTGTACGCGCGCGCGGCCGCCCGGATGCCCGCGGGACCGGAGCGCGAGCGGGTGGCGGCGGCGGCCCGGGCCCTGGGCGACGAAACCCTGCCCCTGCACACCCGTCTGGCGAACGCGCTGGCTGCCGAGGTGGACGAGATCCTGACGCGGTATCCGCTCAGGGAACTGGTCACCTGCTCCGAGCCGTTGCCGCTGCTGGTCGAGCGCGAGCGGGCCCTGTACGGCTCCTGGTACGAGTTCTTCCCACGCTCCGAGGGCACCCCCGAACGCCCGCACGGCACCTTCCGGACAGCGGCCCGCCGGCTGCCGGCGATCGCGGAGATGGGCTTCGACGTCGTCTACCTCCCGCCCATCCACCCCATCGG
>NZ_JBEYFE010000031.1:0-120545 GCF_040634235.1 Streptomyces sp. NPDC007157 | reverse complement strand
GGCGGGTCTGGCCCTGGGGATGGGGGGCGCGTTGACCCCCGCCCCGGGGGCCCCCCGGGGCCGGGAGCGCGGGGGGCCGGCGGTTTCGCGGGGGGTCGGCGGGCAGCCCCACACTGCCCGCCGCCCCCCGGCGCGAGATCGCAGGTTCCCCGTTCCAGGGGCCGCACTCCCCAGTTGCGGACCTGTTCCGGCAGTCACGAGGACCGTGCGATCCCGGGCTCAGAAGGAGAAGACGCTGACGCCGTAGGCGTCCCTCATGCACTGGTTGCCGAAGGTGCGTTCGTAGGAGACGCGCTTGCCCTGCCAGACGCCCTCGACCGTGACCACGACGGGATCGTAGAGCTTGGTGCACCACACGTCGGTTCTGGGCGCCAGGGCGTCGAAGTCGCCGCCGGCACCCTTCAGTTCGGCGCAGGCCTGGGCGGCCGCCGGGTGGGTGCCGGACGCGGCGGGGGCGCAGTTCAGGGTGACGGCGCGCTCGGGCGTGGCGGTGGCCGCGTCGGTGCCGTGGCCGGTGGTGAGCACCAGGGCCGAGGGCGCGTAGAGCGAGCTCGGGGCGGCGACGACGGCCCCGGTCAGGGGTCCGCAGACGGCGGCGGCGGTGAGGCCGAGGGTCGCTGCCCAGCGCGCGGTGGTTCGCATTGTGTGCATCCTTCCGCTTGATTTCGACGGGTGCCGCCCGCGACCCGGTGGGTGCCGGGGCGGCGGGCGCCACTCTGCCGAGTCCGCCGTCGAAACACACATCGAACCCACAGGTTTCGGTAACCTTGCGTATTGAATCAGTGGCGTGAAGTCACGGAGTTCACGCGCGTCGACCGCCCAACGGAGCGGTTCTTGATCGCCCGAAACGGCCGGATGGCCGGTTCTCATCGCCTCGTTAATCGTCCTGAAACATTCCGCTTCCGCTGTCGGCGGACTTCTCCGCAAGCCCTTGTCTTTGCGATGCAACGGAGTAATCGTCATTACATGATTACTCAGGAGCAACGAGAGAAGCTGCGTGGCTGGTTCGCCGGCCGACTGCCCGACGACCTGTTCGAGGAACTGGTCGAGGTGACGGTGGACCGCGAGGAGATCACCGTCGTCGGGCGCATCCCCGGGCCCAAGCTGGCGGAGGGCGTCTCGGACGCCGAGCGGGAGGCCGCCGTGGAGGGCCGGATCCAGGAGTTCCGGGAGCGCACCCGGGAGACCCGGATCGGGGTGGCCCAGGAGGCGGAGCACCAGTTCCGCCGCAAGGTGTCCTGGGGCGTGGAGTGCGCCGGGCAGCGGGCGCTGTTCACGCACGTGGCCGCGCCGGTGATGACCCGGCTGCGCCAGCCCGAGCGCCAGGTGCTGGACACGCTGATCGCCGGGGGTGTGGCCCGCAGCCGCAGCGAGGCACTGGCCTGGTGCGTGCGGCTGGTCCAGAAGCACACCGACGACTGGCTGGCCGAGCTCCGCGACTCGCTGGAGCATGTCGAACGGGTCCGGGCCCAGGGGCCGGACGCCGATCAGGACTGAGATCGTCCGGCGACGGCCGAGTCGTCCGCCGCGGCCGCGAAAGCCGGATGAACAGCCCTCCGGCCGCCGACTCGACCCGGGCTGCAGCGCCGGCAGAACCCCTCGGGGACGGCCTCCGGCCCGTCGCACACCCCACGACACGGAACCGTCGGCCGCCCGGCCACCGCGAGCGTCGTCGCCGCGAAGGCGCCGAAGTACGTCGACACGGCGGTGCCCGACGCCATCGGCGGGCCGCCGGCCTCTCCCCCGGCCGGCTCCTCCTGCCGGTCGGTCCGCTCGCCCTGACCGGCGGCGCGGCCGCAGGCCCGGCACGGCGCCTCGCGCGAGGCGTCTAGTTGCCGGACAGTTCCGCCGGCCGGGCCGAAGGACCGCCGGTTCCGGCGATGGAGAGGGAACCGGAGCTCTGGGACGGAGCCGGCGGGTCGGTCAGCCAGTGCTGGGCGCTGGAGCGGTCGCGGACCTTCACGACGATGTCGGCGCCCGCGTCCTCGCCGGCCGTGGCGAGGGCGAGGGTCTGGTCCCAGCGGGGCAGCAGCTCGCCCTGGACGGTGAGGTCGTAGCGCACGTCGTCACCGCGCTCGGTACCGGCGTCCGCGCAGGTGCCGAGGATGACCACGCCGCCGTCCGCGTGCGAGTCCAGGCACAGCCCGCGGTCGGCCACGCTGCGCAGCTCGCCGTCGTTCTGGTACGTCCACTCCTGGGTCGAGGAGGAGGAGCACACCGCCAGGACGACACTCGCCCCGGCCTTCGGCGCGCCGTTGATGTCCAGGCACAGCTGGGCGGCGACGTTGCGCAGCCTGGTCTCGTGGTCGGCGGCGGGCAGCCCGGCGGCCGTACCGGAGGTGGGCGTCGCCTCGGGGTCGGAGTCGCCGGGCACCAGGCCGGCGGAGGCCACGGCGTCGCTGCCGTCGCCGCCACCCGACAGCGCGCTGACCGCGAGGACGGAGGCCAGCAGGCCCGCCCCGGCGACGCCGACGCTGGTCAGCAGTGTCTTCGACGACCAGGACCCCGGCGGACGGCGTACCGGCACGGTGATGCGGGCCAGGATCCGGTTCCGCGCCGTCGCGCGGCGGCGGCCGCCTCCGGAGCGCCGGGAGGAGGAACGGGTACGGGGCTCTCCCGCGCCGCCCTGGCGGCCCGGACGCGAGTCGAGGTAGCGGCGGGCTCCCCAGCCGAGCACCGCTTCGACCAGCAGCGCCCCCAAGCCGCCCTCGACCTGGCCGAGTTGCTCGGCGGCGGCCCGGCAGTACGGGCACTCCGCGAGATGCTGCTGGACATCCGGCAGCAGTGCGCCGCCCCGGCGCAGCGGAACGTCCAGCAGCCGGTTGTAGTAGCGGCACTCCTGGGACGGCGCGAGTTCCCGGTGGGCGCGGACACAGCCCTCCCGGAATTTCTCCCGGGCGTCTTCGAGAGCGGCCCCCGCGGTTGCCGTGTCCATGCCCAACAGACCGGCCGGTACGGTTATGGGTTCCGCCTCGACCTCGATGTGCCACAGCAGACTCTGGGCGAGCGCCGGAAGACCCAGGAATGAACGCTCCGCGAGGGTGCGGTTTTCCGGTGTCATGGACTTCGCGGCGCGCATACCGCGGCCGCCGGCCGGTTTCCCGAGGTCCGGAAGAACCTCCGATATTCGGTCCTCGGCCGACCAGTTGGCGACCGTGTCGCGGACGGAGACCAGCAGTCGGGGCCGGAGCGCGTCGGCACTCTCCCCGAGGGCCACCCGGTCGAGAACCTGGTGGAAGGCGGCGGCCGCGACCATGTGGGCGACGGGCCCGGAGGCGGCCAGACAGATGACCGCGTATTCCTGCACGGGGCGCCAGTGCCGGGCCATGAGCAGCGCGGCGGACCGGGAGGCCTCGATGTCGGATCCGGCGCGCAGCGGGGCGGCGAGGGACTCGTCGGACTCCCCGGCATCACCGCCCGGCGGCGGATAGGGGGGTCGAGGCGGGTGGGGGGTGGGCACGGAGCGGATTCCTTTGGTGCGGTGGTGCGTACCTCTTCGGTGCGCGTACGGGGAGCGGGAATTGACCGGCATGGCGTCGGTCGCGTTCCCCAACTGCGGAATAGTTCCTGGCCATTACCCCCCGCGGGGATGTTTCACCCTCGCACAAGTCTCACACAAGCAACAAGGCGCCTGTACAACATCGACAGCATTGACAGAATGTCAGAAAGGCGGCCGCGGCCATTGTCCTGTCACGGTCGTATTCACTTTTACGCACACCCCGTGTGAACGGCGCACCCACTCCGGTCCCGCGCGCACGCTCCCGGCCCATCCGTACGGGTAGTCCACTGGTGACCGGCCCTCCTCGTAAGGCCCCGCGCGGAACGGCGGCTCTTCCGCGCGAAACAGGTCGCCGGCCCCGTTCCTTCCGCCCGTGACCGGCGGCCCCCGAGGCGCCGGAGGCAGCTTCACCCGCAGGTCCGGGCGGGTCAGAGCTGCCAGGAACGGAGCCGGTCCGCCGCGCCGTAGACGTCGGCCTTGCCGTCGATCAGGTCGCGGGCGAGGTCGACGAGGGCGCCGTAGGGCGGGTCGATGCCCACGCCGCTGACGAACATGTAGGACACGGCGGTCGCGCAGGCGAACCGGGCGTTGGCCGAGGGCAGCGGCTTGAGCAGGGCGAGGGTGTGCAGCAGGGCGGCGGCCCGCCAGGCCGGGTCGGAGTCCACACCGAGCCGGGGCGGGTCGACGCGGTGCCGCGCGACGGCGGCGACCAGTGCGGAGAAGTCGTCGACAGTGGGCTGGTCCGGCAGCACTTCCTCATGACGCTGCAGGAGCCAGGGCACGTCGATATGGATGACCGGCGGCATGGCTCAGGCGGCCTCGCCCTTCGCGGACGGCTCGTCGTCCGGGAACGCGGCCGCGAACTCGGCGGCGTGCGCGGCGAAGAACCGGCGGAACTCCTCCGCCCCCTCCTGCAACGCCCGGTGCCGGGCGATGTCGGCGGCGGCCGCCTCACGGACGAGGGCCTTCATGGACGTACCGCGCTCCTTGGCGATCTGCCGCAGGTCCTCTAGCTCGCGGTCGCTGAACTCCACGTTGAGAGCTGGCATGCCCTTCACGGTACCGCGCGGGTACTCACCCGTAAATACTCGCAGGTCAGAGCAGAATCCCGCGGTACCCCCGGGCGCGGCTCGGCGGTCGGGGGCCGAACCGCGCCCGTCGCGGTCAGATGTCGAGCCTGCTGATCCGCAGCGCCCCCGAGGTCTCCCCCGGGTGGGCGCTGGTCAGGGTCAGCCGGAGCCGCGAGCCGGGTACCCGGGTGAAGGTGATGACGGTCGGTGCGTCCGAGGCGGTGGCCCAGTCCACCGTCGTACCGTCCACCGCGCGGTACGCCCTGCCGTCCCAGACCGCCACCTCCACCGACGCGGGCAGCGCATGGGTGGCGTCCACCGTGAAGGAGACGTCCACCCGGTCGAGGGCGCGGGTGCGTCCGAAGTCGACCGACACCCAGTCCTCGGTGCGGGCGCCGCTGAACGCGGGCAGCAGGGCGGTGGCCGACTTGGCGAAGGCGTTGGACCAGCCGGTGGCCGCGTCGCCGTCCAGCATGGCGGCCGGGAGGGTGTCCGGACGGCCCGAGTAACTGGCGTCCGCGTAGGGATGGCCGGGCGGGGCCGGATGGTCCGGGCCGAAGTCGGGGGCGGGGGTGCGGGCCACCGAGCGGGCGGGCGTGGTGTGGACGGTGACGGTGCCCTTGCGCAGGCCGTCCGCCCGTGCGGTCACCCTGAGGGCGCCCGGCTCCGTACCGGCGCGGACGACGGCGAGCGCCTTGCCGTGGAAGGCGGTCCGGGTGCTTGCCTGGTAGCGCTCGGCGCTCTCCTCGCGACCGTTGTCGAGCCCGGCGAGCGAGCCGCCGGACACCGCGAAGGAGACGAGGTGCTCGGCGTCGGGCACCACCACACCGTGCGCGTCGACGATCTCGGCGGTCACGAAGGCCAGTGACCGCCCGTCGGCGGCCAGGGACCCCCGGTCGGCGGTGAGGCGGACGGCGTGCGGCGCACCGGCGGTGCGCAGGACGTCGGTCGCGACCACCTTGCCGTCGCGCCGGGCCACCGCCTTCAGCTCGCCCGGCCGGTAGGGCACTTTCCAGGTCAGGTGCAGTTTGCCCGCGCTGCCGTTCGGGCTGGTGTAACTGCCCGGGTAGGGGCCGCTGGTGAAGGTCTTGTCGTCGCCGGTGGCCTCGGTGGTCTCCAGATAGGTACGGCCGTCCGTCGTCGTCTTGGTGTCGAACTCGCGCACCCCCAGGGACTTCCCGTTCAGGAACAGCTCGACGGCGGGCACGTTGGCGTACGCCCACACCTCGACCGTGTCGCCCGCCTCGTGGTTCCAGCTCATCGGCAGCAGATGCACCATGGGCTCGCTCACCCACTGGCTGCGGAAGAGGTGGTACATGTCCTTCGGGAAGCCGGCCGTGTCGACCGCGCCGAAGAAGGACGCCTTGACCGGGAACACGTTGTACGGCGTCGGCTCGCCGATGTAGTCGATGCCCGACCAGAGGAACTGGCCGGCGAACCACTTACGGTCCCGGTCCTTCTTGTGGCCGTACTCGCCGCTCATCGTCCAGGAGGCCAGGTTGTTGTCGTACGACGAGGCCGCGCGGCGGCCGGGCGTGTAGTTCTCCCCCGTGTTGAGGTGTTCCGGCTCCTGGTACGCGCCCCGGGTCGAGGTCTCCGAGGAGGACTCGGACTCGAAGAGGAAGAGGTGCGGATAGGCCGCGTGCAGCGCGTCCACCGACTTGGCGGTGTTGTAGTTGAGGCCGAGTCCGTCGAGTTTGGCGAGCATCAGGTCGGCGGCGGAGCCCTGCTTCGGCACCCCGCGGTACTTGTCGGAGCCGATGACCAGGGGGCGGGTGTCGTCGGCGGCTCTGACGGCGGCGATGATCCGGTCGGCCATGGCGAGGCCCGCGGTGGAGGTGGAGTCGGGGATCTCGTTGCCGATGGACCACAGGACGACGGCGGGCGAGTTGCGGGCCGCGAGGACCATCTCGGTGGCGTCGCTCTCGCACCACTCGTCGAAGAACCGGCCGTAGTCGTACTTGGTCTTGCCGGTCCGCCAGCAGTCGAAGGCCTCCACCATCATCACGATCCCCAACTCCTCGCAGACCTCGATCATCTGCGGCGAGGGCGGGTTGTGCGAGGTGCGGAAGGCGTTGACGCCCATCGACTTCATGATGGTCATCTGTCTGCGCACCGCGTCGGCGCTGATCGCCGCGCCGAGGGCGCCCTGGTCGTGGTGGAGGTCGACGCCCTTGATCTTGGTGTGCACACCGTTGAGGGTGAAGCCCTCGTCCGGGTCGAAGCGGTAGCCGCGGATGCCGAAGACCGTGCGGTAGGTGTCGGTGGTGGTGGTGCTGACCCGGAGTTCGGTGTGCAGGGCGTAGCGGTGCGGGGCCTCGATGGACCACAGCTTCGGTCGTACGACGGTCAGTTCATGGGTCTCGACGGTCTCACCGGGGCCGGAGCCGGGACCGGAGTTGGTGACGGTGACCGTGGAGGAGGCACGGGCGACCGTACGGCCGTCGGGGTCGACGATCCGGGAGACCACCGTGACGTCCGCGCCCGCTCCGGACTCGTCGACGACGGCGGTCCGCACCCGCACCACGGCCCGCTCGGCGGTGATGTCCGGTGTGGTGACGTACGTCCCCCAGCGCGCCACGTGCACGGGGTCGGTCACCACCAGGCGGGCCTCGCGGTAGATGCCGCTGCCCGAGTACCAGCGGCTGCTGGGCAGCTGGTTCTGCACCTTGACCGCGAGGACGTTCTCGGTGCTGCCGTCGGTGTGCAGCAGCTCGGTGAGGTCGAGGGCGAACCCGGTGTAGCCGTACGGATGGCGGCCGACCTGGGTGCCGTTGCAGTAGACGTACGAGTCCATGTAGACGCCGTCGAACTCCACCGAGATCCGCTTGCCGGCGTAGCCGGGCGGCAGGGTGAAGGCGAGCCGGTACCAGCCGAGGCCGCCCGGGAAGAAGCCGGTGCCGCTGGTGGTGCCGTGCTCGGTGGTGGGGGTCTGCTCGATGCTCCAGTCGTGCGGTACGGCGACCCGGCGCCAGGCCGAGTCGTCGTACCCGGGGTCGGCGGCGTCCGCGTAGGCGCCGGTCGGGTCGGTGATCCCGCCCGGGTCGACCAGCGCGAACCGCCAGCCGTCCCGCAGGGCGACCGTGCGGCGGCCGGTGACCTGCGTGGCCGTGTCCGGCTCCGGGACCGCCCAGGCGCCCGGGGCGCCCAGCAGGGCGCCGGCCGTCGGGGCTGCCGTGGCGGCTGCCAGAACCGATCTGCGCGTGACCGTCATGGTGCGGCTCTCCCTCATCAGGGCCCAGAACTACTCACAACTGATCGTGAACAAACAGATTCTGACTGGGTGCCACTTGTGATAGTCAAGGGTCCGGAAGCGGTCGGCCCTGGTTTTCGTCCCGTCGACCGGTCCCCGTTCGGCCCCCCGGACAGGGGCCGGTCCTGGCCGAACGGCTGCCGGTGCCTGGCGGTCACGGGCGGTCCCGACGCACTAGGCTGAACACCTGTGGTGCACCTGTTGACTGTGAGTGTGCGCTTGGGAGTGGCGAGATGAGCCGGGTCTATCCGTT
Organism: Streptomyces sp. NPDC007157; assembly: GCF_040634235.1. Taxonomy (NCBI): domain Bacteria; kingdom Bacillati; phylum Actinomycetota; class Actinomycetes; order Kitasatosporales; family Streptomycetaceae; genus Streptomyces; species Streptomyces sp. NPDC007157. Next base: position 112,470 of record NZ_JBEYFE010000031.1, on the reverse strand, counting down.
CGACGATGCGGCGACGGCCCGGGCTGTCATCGACGAGGACGGCACACTGGTCGAGTGGAACGAGGGCGCACGGCGGCTCCTCGGCCACCCGGCCGATGAAGTCGTGGGCCGGCCCGCGGCGCTGCTGCTGGCCGGGGACCCACCGCCCGTGCCCGTGGGGATCCGCTGGGACGGCACCCTCGAACTCCGGCACCGGGACGGCCGTACGATCCCGGTCTGGCTGGTCGCCCACCACCGCACGGCGCACGACGAGCGTGCCGGACGCTGGCTCGTCTTCTCCCCGTTGACCGGTGGCGCCCCGCCCGCCCCGGACGATCCGCTGGCCACGGCCGCGCTGATCCAGTCGCCGTGCGCGATCGCGGTCTACGACGGACAACTGCGGCTGCGCCGGGTGAACGACGCGATGGCCGAGATCATCGGGCTGCCCGAGGAGCGGATCCAGGGTCTCAGGATCACCGAGATCGGCGGCAAGCCGCAGAGCGAGGAGCTGGAGCGGAACATGCTCCGGGTGCTCGCCACCGGCCGCCCGCTGGACGTCCAGACCTATATGCGTACCGGCGGCGAGGAGCGGGCGCACGCCTGGCTGGCCCGGATGGCGCCGGTCACCGATGCCGCGGGACGCGTGCTGGGGGTGAGTCTGGCCGCGCACGACGTCACCGAGAACTACCTGGCCAGGGAACGGCTCCAGCTCGTCAACGAGGCGAGCGTGCGCATCGGCACCACCCTGGACGTCACCCGTACGGCGCAGGAGCTGGCGGACGTCTGCGTGCCGGCCCTCGCCGACTTCGTCACCGTCGACCTGCTGGACCCGCCGGAGAACGGCGGCGACCTCCCGACCCGGCTGACGGCGCCGGTCACGCTGCGCCGTGTCGCGCACCAGTCCGTGCTGCCCGGCGTCCCCGAGGCCGTACTCAAGCCCGGTCACAGCGAGTCCTACCCGGCCTCCTCACCGCAGGCCGACTCGCTGACCGCGGGGCACACCATCGTGGCCCAGGTGGCGTCCGGCGAGATGACGCAGTGGCTGACCTGGCACCAGCAGCGCGGGGAGCGGGTGCGCGAGTTCGGCGTCCACTCCTCGATGGCCGTGCCGATCCAGGCGCGCGGGACGACCCTGGGGGTCGCGGTGCTGACCCGGCACCGCCGGCCCGACCCGTTCGGCCCGGACGACGTACTGCTGGCCGAGGAGATCACGGCCCGGGCCGCCGTCTGCATCGACAACGCCCGCCGCTACTCCCGCGAGCGCGAGACCGCCCTGGCCCTGCAGCGCAGTCTGCTGCCCCGGACGCTGCCGCACACCGCGGCCCTGCAGGCCGCCTCCCGTTATCTGCCGGCCGCCCGGGCCGGGGTGGGTGGCGACTGGTTCGACGTGATCCCGCTGTCCGGGCTGCGGGTCGCCATGGTCGTCGGGGACGTCGTCGGCCACGGTGTGCAGGCCTCGGCGACCATGGGCCGGCTGCGCACCGCGGTACGCACCCTGGCCGACATCGACCTGGCCCCGGACGAGCTGCTCACCCACCTCGACGACCTGGTGGTGCGGCTGTCGGAGGAGCTGGGCGGCGAGGGCAGCCCCGGCGAGCTCGGCGCGACCTGTCTGTACGCGGTCTACGACCCGGTGTCCCGGCACTGCACCATGGCCCGCGCCGGTCATCCGCCCCCCGTCGTACTGCGCCCGGGCCACCGCCTCCACGAGGTGGACCTGCCCGCCGGTCCCCCGCTGGGCCTGGGCGGGCTGCCGTTCGAGTCCATCGAGATCGAGCTGCCCGAGGGCACCGTGCTGGCCATGTTCACGGACGGCCTGATCAACTCCCCGCACCGCGACCCGGACACCGGCCGCCGGCTCCTCCACGAGGCGCTGGCGGCGTACAGCGACTCACTGGACGAGACCTGCGACCGGATCCTGCACGCCCTGCTGCCGTCGGGCGGAGCAGCCGACGACGTGGCCCTGCTGCTGGCCCGTACCCAGGGCCTGCCGCCGTCCCGGGTGGCGAGCTGGGACGTCCCCGCCGACCCCGCCCTGGTCGCGCCGGTCCGCAAACAGGTGGTGGAGCAGCTGGAGGTGTGGGACCTGACCATGGCCGCCTTCACGGCGGAGCTGGTGGTCAGCGAACTGGTCACCAACGCCATCCGCTACGGCGCCCGTCCCATCCGGCTCCGCCTGATCAACGACACGACCAGGCTGATCTGTGAGGTCTCCGACACCAGTCACACCGCCCCGCACCTGCGCCGGGCCAAGACCTGGGACGAGGGCGGCCGGGGCCTGCTGCTGGTGGCGCAGCTGACCCAACGCTGGGGCACCCGGCACACCGGCGAGGGCAAGACGATCTGGGCCGAGCTGTCCCTGTTCCCCGAGGACCTTCCCTAGGGGGTGCTGGTCAGAACGACCAGCTGCCGGGTCGCCCGGGTCATCGCGACATAGCGGTCGACGGCGCCCTCGACGCCCGTACCGAAGTCCTCCGGGTCGACGAGGACGACCAGGTCGAATTCGAGCCCCTTCGACAGCTCCGGGGTGAGCGAGCGGACCCGGGGTGTCCCGGTGAAGGCGGGATCGCCGATCACGCAGGCGACGCCCTCGGCGTGCGCGTCGAGCCAGCCGTCGAGGATCGGGGCCAGCCGGTCGACGGTTCCGTGGACGACGGGCAGGCCGCTGCCGCGGATCGAGGTCGGCACGTTGGCGTCCGGGAGCGCGGCCCGGATGACCGGCTCGGCCTCCGCCATGATCTCCTCGGGTGTGCGGTAGTTGATGCTGAGCGAGGCCAGGGTGATCCGGTCGAATCCGACCCGCTCCAGGCGTTCCCGCCACGACTCCGCGAACCCGTGCCTGGCCTGGGCGCGGTCCCCGACGATGGTGAAGCTCCGGGACGGGCAGCGCAGCAACAGCATCTGCCATTCGGCGTCGGTGAGTTCCTGGGCCTCGTCGACGACGATGTGCGCGAACGGGCCGGCCAGCAGGTCCGGGGTGAGGGTGGGCAGTTCGGACTCGTCGACCAGGCTGACCTTGGCGTCCTCGCCGCGCAGCATCCGCACCAGGCCCTCCCCGTCGTCCCCGTCGGCGCCGGAGTCCACGGCGGCCCCGATCAGGTTGTCGACGACCTGTGCCATGCGCTCGCGCTGGGCGGCGAGCGCGGCCTCCTGCCGCTGCCTTTGCCGGGCCGCCGCCGGGTCACCGAGCCGCTGCCGGGCCGCGTCCAGGAGCGGCAGGTCGGACACGGTCCAGGCCTGGGCGTCGGCGCGCTGGAGCAGCCGTACGGCGTCGCGGTCGAGCCAGGGGGCGCACATCCGCAGATAGGCGGGCACCGACCACAGGTCGCCGACCAGATCGGCGGCCTCCAGCAGCGGCCAGGCGCCGTTCAGGGTGTCGGCCAGCTCCCGGTCCTGCTGGAGCGACCTGCGCAGCCGCTCGGGCGGGACGTCGCCGCCGGTGTGCTTGTCCAGCAGGATGGTGGCGAGTTCCTCCCAGATCTGCTCACGGCCCTCGTTGTGCGGTGTGCCCGGTCCCGGTGCCCGGAACGCGTCGGCCCAGTCGTCGGCGCTCAGCCACAGGTCGCCCCAGTCGGTGGCGACCGTCATGCCCGTGGCGGGCGGCTCCTCGTAGAAGCGGACGGCCGTCTCGATCGCCCGCACCATGTCCGCGGACGACTTCAGGCGGGCCACCTCCGGGTCGGCCTCGGGCGTCGCCGCGGCTCCCTCGTCGACGAGGTCGGCCAGGACGCAGGTCTGGACGCCCTCCTCGCCGAGGCTGGGCAGCACGTCGGAGACGTAGTTCAGGTAGGGCCGGTGCGGGCCGACGAACAGGACACCGCCCCGCCGGTGGCCGAGGCGCGGGTCGGAGTACAGGAGATGGGCGGTGCGGTGCAGGGCGACGACCGTCTTGCCGGTGCCCGGGCCGCCGTCGACGACGAGGGCGCCGCGGGATCCGGCGCGGATGATCGCGTCCTGGTCGGCCTGGATGGTGGCCAGCACGTCCCGCATCCGCTCCGACCGGTCGGCACCGAGGCTCGCGATGAACGCGGACTGGTCGTCGAGCGCGGCATGCCCCTCGAGCCCGTCGGCGGTGAACACCTCGTCCCAGTAGTCGCTGATCAGGCCGTCCGTCCAGCGGTATCTGCGGCGGCTGCGCAGCCCCATCGGGTCGGCGTGGGTGGCCGCGAAGAACGGCTCGGCCGCGGGTGAGCGCCAGTCGAGCAGCAGGCGGCGGCCCTCGCTGTCGGTGAGGCCCAGCCGGCCGATGTACACGGGCTCGGGGTCGTCCGCGCCCACGATGCGGCCCAGGCACAGGTCCAGGCCGAAACGGCGCAGGGTGCGCAGCCGTCCGGTCAGCCGGTGGACCTCGATGTCCCGGTCCATCGCGGCCCGGCCGGTGCCGCCCGGCGCCTTGAGTTCGGTGTCGAGCCGGTCGGAAAGTTCGGCGATCGTCTCGTCGAGACACCGGGCGATGGCAACGAAGTGCCGCTCGTCGTGGGCGACCAGGACCGGGTCGGCCTTGGCGGACAACTGCTCGGGGAGATCGAAGACACGGGTGGTCAGGGGGTTCACTGGATCAGCTCCGTTGAGGTGCCGGCCACGCGGCGGATGCGGCTGGCTCCGCTTCCGTGCGGGGTGCCGGGCTCGGCGACGGTGGGGACGGCTCTGGTTCTTTGACGGATGGGGGCACACCCGCTGGTGCGGGCGGCACCACAGCCCTGCGGGGTGCCGGGCTCGGCGACGGTGGGGACGGCTCTGGTTCTTTGACGGATGGGGGCACACCCGCTGGTGCGGGCGGCACCACTGCCCTGCGAGGCGCCGGGCTCGGCGGCAGGTGGGGCGGTTCTGGTTCCTTGTCGGCTGTGCGGAGACGGGTGGTGCTTCCGGCCGGTCTCGTCCGGTGGTGGCGGGAGCGGGTGCGGGCGGGTCTGCTTCCGCACGGTTCACGCGGAGACGGGCGGCGTCTCCCCGTCAGCCCCATCGGCCCCATTGGCCCTGTCGGCCCCATTGGTCCCGTCGGTCCCGTCGGCCCCGTCGAGCAGGAGGCGCGCGGCTACCGTCGCGCCGTCGGTGCGGATGTCGGCGGCCACGGCGGTCGCCCGGGCTCGGGTCCCGGGGGCGAGGGCGGTCGTGAGCGCGGCGGAGAGGGAGTCGGTGGTCGGGGTCGGGCCGTCGTGGGCCGCGCCGATGCCCAGCTCGGCCACCCGGGCGGCCCAGTGCGGCTGGTCCACGATCTGCGGGACGATCACCTGGGGCACGCCGGCCAGCGCGGCGGTCGTCGTGGTACCCGCGCCGCCGTGATGGACGACGGCGGCCACTTGGCGGAACAGCGCCTGGTGGTTGACCTCGCCGATCGCGAGGCAGTCGGCCCGGCCGTCGACCGGGGCGAGGTCGGCCCAACCGCGCCCGACGAGCACCCGGCGGCCCTGCGCGCGCACCGCCTCGACGGCCGTACGGGCGGCGTCCGGCGCGCCGCGCATCGCCATGCTGCCGAAGCCGACGTACACCGGCGGCTCACCGGCCGCCAGGAAGGCCGCCAGCTCGTCCGGCAGCGGGCGTTCGTCCGGCAGCAGCCACGCGCCCGTCTGCACCAGGTCGTAGTCCGTCAGGTCCTGCCACGGTCCCAGGACCGGGTCCGCCGCGAGCCACGGCCGGCCGGTGAGGACATGGGCGCGGACGTCGTCCACCGGAGGCAGCCCGATCGCCGCTCGATGGGTGTTCAGGGCCTCGCCGTACAGCGCGTCCACCCGCTCGGCGTCCACCTTCCACAGCGTCCGCAGGTCGGCGTCGGGCGGAGCCGGGCGGCCCGGGCGGCCGGCCGGCGGGAAGTGCGGGGACGGCATCCCGAAGGGATGGGGGCACGCGAACACGTAGCGGATGCCCAGCTTCTCGGTCACGGACCGCACGCCGGCCGGCATCAGGCCGCTCGCCACCACCACGTCGCACCCCTCGGCCGCCGCGGCGACCGCGTCGAAGTGCGCGGCGACCAGCTCGGCGGCGAGCCGGAACGCGTCCGACGGCTGCGGATTCGGCCTGGTCACCACCGAGCGCACCGACGGCCCGAACGGCACATGCGCCACGCCCGCCCGGGCCAGCAGGTCCGCGAACTCCTGGTCCGGCGGGGCACACACCCGCACCTCGGCGCCGAGTTCCCGCAGCGCCAGCCCGAGTCCCGCCATCGGTTCGACGTCCCCGCGCGACCCGTATCCCATCAACAACACACGCACGTGGTGAATCCCCCAAATACCGCTGGATCTGGCTTCGGCCTGCGATTTTGCGGGACGAGGGGGGCCTTGCCGCAAGCCCCCCTGTGCGCTATAAGTTGAGAGTGGCGAGGAGCGGCTGAACTCCTTGCCCTATTTTTTTGCCGCTCCCGTCACGGCGCGCCTGCCGTTCCTGCTCACGGCGCGCTCGGCCAGGCTCACGGCGCGCTCAGCCAGGGCCGGACCTGCTTGCGCGCCTCGTGCAGCCGCGACTTCAGCGTCCCCAGCGGAATCCCCACCCGTTCGGCGACCTCGGCGTAGTCCAGCTGGCAGATGTCCCGGTAGACCAGCGGCGCGACCAGCAGCGGGTGCTCCCGCTCCAGCCGGTCCAGCGCCTCCAGCAGATCGATCCGGGAACCGGCGATCACGCTGGTGGTGCGTGGATCGACGTGCTCGGCCGGTTCGATGTCCGCCGGCTGCTCCGCCGCCCGCCGCTTCAGGTCCCGGTACTTCTGCCGGGAGCAGTTGGCGACGACCGTGTACAGCCAGGTGCTGAAGCGGCTGCGGCCCTCGAACGTGGAGATCTTCCGGGAGATCTGGAGCAGTACGTCCTGGGCCGCCTCCTCGGCGTCTTCCCGGCACGGCAGAAACCGTCCGCAGCGTCGGACGACGTCGGGCCAGACCTCGGTCAGCAGCTGGTTCAGGGCCAGCTGGTCGCCGGCGGCGGCCCGCCGGGCGAGGTCTTCGGTCAGCGCGGCGTCCGGCACGGGAGGTCCCCCTCGAAGTCGATCTCAGGCCAGGCATGATAGTCGTATGCAACCCCTGGAGCGGATCGGCCGCTATCGCCTCGAACGGCGCCTGGGCACCGGTGCCTTCGGGACGGTCTGGCTCGCCCACGACGACCAGTTGGACGCCTCGGTGGCCGTGAAGGTGCTCGCCGACAACTGGTCCCACCGTCTCGACATCCACGACCGCTTCCTGTCCGAGGCGCGGCTGCTGCGCCGGGCCGACTCGAAGCGGGTGGTGCAGGTCTACGACATCGGTGAACTCCCGGACGGGCGACCGTACTTCGTGATGGAGTACGCCGACGCGGGCACCCTCGCCGATCTGCTCGGGGCGGGCCCGCTGCCGATCCCCGACGCACTGGTGCTGACCGCGCTGGCGGCACGCGGCGCGGCGGACCTGCACGGGGCCGGGATCGTGCACCGGGACATCAAGCCGACCAATGTGCTGCTGCGCACCGCGCAGGACGGCACCCGGCGGGTGCTGCTGGCCGACCTGGGGCTGGCGAAGAGCCTGGCGCAGGCGTCGGGGCTGACCCTGGCCGCCGGTTCGGCGGGGTACCAGCCGCCGGAGCAGGCCCAGCCCGGCGAGGGCATCGACGCCCGGGCCGACGTGTACGCGCTGGGTGCGGTGGGCTACGAGCTGGTCACCGGCACGGTGCCGGCGGCGCCCGGGCAGGTCGTCCGGCCGGAGCGGTTGCGGCCGGACCTCGGGGACGACGTCCAGCGGGCACTGATGCGGGCCCTGGAGCCGGACCGGCAGCGGCGCTGGCCGTCCGCGCAGGCCTTCGCGGACGAGCTGGACCGGCTGGCGGCGGCCGCGGCGGCGCGCCGACCACGGCGCCTGGACGGCGTCCGCAGACGGCTCAACGTCATCACGCTGACGGTCGCCGCGGTCCTCGCGGCCGGAGGTACGGCCCTCGCGGTCACGCTGGTCGACCTGAACGGCTCGGCGGGCGACGGGACGAAGGTCACCGACTCCACCGGACGGGTGGTGGCCGAGGTGCCGTCCGGGTGGGCGGGCGAGCTGCGGAACTCCGGCTGGAATCCGAAGGCGCTGGGGCTGGCCTCGGGACACGAGCCGGGGCTGGAGGTCGCCGACGACGTGTCGGAGTGGCAGGACCTGACCACGGCGGTGAACGGCGTGTTCATCGGCCTGAGCGAGCACGGCGACGTCACGGCCAAGGTGAACGCCCTGTCCCACGGGCAGTGCCACTACGACGGCAGCCGTGCCTTCACGAGCAGCACCTGGAAGGGCCGGGTCCGGACCTGGAGCGACTGTTCCGGCGCCGGCGGCTCGATCCAGGAGGCGGCCCTCGCCCCGGCCGACGGCGACGACCAGCCCCAGGTGTATGTGCAGGTACGGCAGAAGGGATCCGTCGAGAACACCGCCACGGACGGCATACTCCGGTCGATCCGGGTCACCTGACTCGACGAATCACGGCGTGCCCCCGAACTTTTCCGCCGTTTCTCGCATCGGATGGGAGTGACGGCGCACGGAGCGCCTCGGGCACGCCTCGCAGCGTGCCGCGAACATCCAGGAGTGTGGAGAGACATGGCGCACACGTCCCAGTCCTTGCGGCGCGGGGCGGCCCTGCTCGCGAGCACGGTCGCCGCCCTGGGCCTCCTGACCGCCTGCGGCAACGACAGCCCGGGCAAGTCGCCGGAGTCGGTGTCGGGCACGGCCGCGCCCGCGACCGGCGACTCGGCGGGTTCGAGCGCGTCGGACACCGGTTCCGCGTCGTCCGGCACGGCGTCCTCCCCGGCGTCCCAGAGCACCGGCTCGTCGACAGGTGGCGGCTCCTCGACGGGCGGCGGCACGACGACCGCCAGCGCCGCGTCCGGCAGCCGCTGTCACACCTCCGAGCTGACCGCCTCGGTGGGCGGCAACGACCCGGGGGCCGGCCAGGAGAACTTCCCGATCGTGTTCACCAACAAGTCGGGCCGCACCTGCACGGTCCGCGGCTTCCCCGGCGCCGCCTTCGTGAACGCCGCCGGCACCCAGCTCGGTCCCGACCCCGAGCGGGAGTCCGGCAGCACCCCCGCGACGGTCACCCTCAAGCCCGGCAAGAGCGCCTGGGCCGGGCTGACCTTCTCCAATCCGGAGATCAGCGGCGCCAAGACGGCGACCCCGGCCGCGCTGGAGGTCACCCCGCCGGACGAGCGTGACTCGCTGAAGGTCACCTGGAAGGGCGGCACGGTCCCGGTGTCCGGGAACGCCTCCTCGGTACGGCTGACCGTTCTCAACGCCGGTACCGGTGTCTGACCTGCCGGAACGCCGGCCGCCCGGGGCCTGATCCCCCGTACCCGGACCCCGCTGCCCACTCCCCCGGGCAGCGGGGTTCGTCATGTCCGGGCCACGACTGTCACAGGCGTGCAACACGCGCCCCCGGCTCCGATCTTTTTCGCCTGCCCGCCCATCGAACCCGTCGACCACACAGGAAGAAGGCCCCGCGAGGGGCCGGGACGACGGAATCGGGGACGGACATGAGCGGCATCTCCCGCAGGCGGATCCTGACGGCGGGCGCGACGGCGGGCGCCCTGGGTGCACTGGGCGCGGTGTCGGGGTGCTCGAACGGCGAGTGGACGGTGGGCGGCGGCGGTTCCGCAGACAACGGCAAGAGCAGCGGCGTACCGACCAAGCCGCTGAAGCTCATCGGGGACGGGTCCACCGCCGACACCGGCGCCCAGCCGCACCAGCCGAAGCCGACCCGCCTGGCGGCCGGTGCCAAGCCGCCGCAGTTCGTGGTGTTCTCCTGGGACGGCGCCGGCGAGCTCAGCAACCAGCTGTTCTCCCGCTTCCGCAAGGTCGCCGCGGACCACGGCGCGAAGATGACGTTCTTCCTGTCCGGCATCTACACGCTGCCGGAGTCCAAGAAGGACCTCTACCGGCCGCCGCAGCACGAGGTCGGCGCCTCCGCGATCGGCTACCTCTCCGACCGGCACATCCACAACACGCTCCAGCAGGTGCGCGCCGCCTGGCTGGAGGGCCATGAGATCGGCACCCACTTCAACGGGCACTTCTGCGGCAGCGACGGCGTGCGCAACTGGTCCCCGGCCGAGTGGCGCAGCGAGATCGACCAGGCGATCGACTTCGTCACCAAGTGGAAGACGAACACCGGCTTCACCGACCTGGACCCGCTGCCCTTCGACTACCGCAAGGAGCTGATCGGCGGCCGTACCCCGTGCCTGGAGGGCCAGACCAACCTGCTGCCCACGGCGGCCGCACTCGGCTGGAAGTACGACGCCAGCTCCCCCGGCGGCCTGCAGATCTGGCCGGGCAAGGTGCAGGGCAACCGCATCTGGGACTTCCCGCTGCAGTCCATACCGTTCTCCGGGCACTCCTTCCAGGTCCTGTCGATGGACTACAACATGATGTTCAACCAGTCGGCCGGCAACCCGCTGGGCGACAAGTCCCAGTACGACGCCTGGCGCACCCAGGCCCGCGACACCTATCTGGCCGGCTTCGAGCGGGCCTACTCCACCAACCGGGCGCCGTTCTTCATCGGCAACCACTTCGAGCGCTGGAACGGCGGCATCTACATGGACGCCGTCGAGGAGGCGATCGGCAAGATGGCCGAGTACGACGACGTGCGCTTCGTGTCGTTCAAGCAGCTGGTGGCATGGCTGGAGGCGCAGGACCCGGCGGTGCTGCGCACCCTGCGCACCCTGAACCCGGGCCAGGAACCGACCGGCGGATGGTCTGAGTTCCTGGGCGCGGCGGGTACCCCGTCCTCGTAATCGGGTCCGTCTGCTTTCATGGGCGGGCCGCACTTGATCACGCCCCGAGGAACGCGCCCTGAACACCCCGATCGCCGAGACCCTGTCCGTCCTGCTGCTCGCCGCCGTCCTCGCCTGGGCCGTGATCCGGCCCCGCGGCTGGCCGGAGGCGGTGCTCGCGGTACCCGCGGCGGGGGTGGTGATCGCCACCGGGGCGATCTCGCTGGACCATGCCCGGGAGGAGGCCGAACGGCTCGGACCCGTCGTCGGTTTCCTCGCCGCCGTCCTGGTGCTCGCCCACTTCTGCGATGTGGAGGGGCTGTTCCAGGCCTGCGGGGCATGGATGGCCCGCTGGGCCGACGGGCGGCCGGTACGGCTGCTGACCGCGGTGTTCGCGCTGGCCTCGGTGATCACCGCCGTGCTGAGCCTGGACGCGACGGTGGTGCTGCTGACGCCGGTGGTGTTCGCGACGGCGGCCCGGTCCGGGGTGCGGGCCAAGCCGCACGTCTACGCGTGCACGCATCTGTCGAACACCGCCTCGCTGCTGCTGCCGGTGTCCAATCTGACGAACCTGCTGGCGTTCGCGGCGAGCGGGCTGAGCTTCACCCGGTTCGCGGCGCTGATGGTGCTGCCCTGGCTGGTGGCGATCGGCGCCGAGTACCTGGTGTTCCGGCGGTTCTTCGCCCGGGACCTGTCCTCGGCGGCCCCGGGGACGAAGGACACCGGCGAGCCGCCCCGGCTGCCGCTGTTCGCGGTGGTGACGGTGGCCTGCACGCTCGCCGGGTTCGTGGTCACCTCCGCTTTCGGGATCGACCCGGCGTGGGCCGCGTTCGCCGGCGCGCTGGTGCTCGCCGGGCGGGCGCTGGTACGGCGGCAGGCGAGCCCGCTGTCGGTGGTGAAGGCGGCTGCTCCGGCGTTCTTGGCGTTCGTGCTGGCGCTCGGGATCGTGGTGCGGGCGGTCGTCGACAACGGGCTGTCCGACGCGCTCGGTCATGTCCTGCCCGGCGGATCGGGGCTGCCTGCACTGCTCGGTATCGCCGCGCTGGCCGCCGTACTGGCGAATGTCGTCAACAACCTGCCGGCGGTGCTGGTGCTGCTGCCGCTGGCCGCGCAGACCGGGCCGGCCGCGGTGCTGGCGGTGCTGCTCGGGGTGAACATCGGCCCGAACCTCACCTACGCCGGTTCCCTGGCGACGCTGTTGTGGCGCAGGATCGTGCACCAGCACGATCACGGGGTGGACCTCGGGGAGTTCACCCGGCTGGGGCTGCTCGCCGTGCCGACCGCGCTGGCCGGTGCGGTGGTGGCACTGTGGGGGGCGCTCCAGGTGGTCGGGATCTAGACGGGAGGCCATGGACATGCGGGTGATCGTCTGGCTGGTCGAGGGGACCTGGCCCGCCTGTGTGGACGCGGCGCGCGGCTACGCGCGGGACGCGTCCGAGGTGGTGCTGCTGCATGTGACCGAGCCGGGGGTGGCCGGGCTGGCGCACGGCGCCTTCGCGGGGCTGCTGGGCCGGGCGGGTTCGGAACCGGACCCGGAACAGCGGCTGGTGGAGCTCGGCGGCACGTCGGCGGCGGAACTGCTGGACGCGGCCGAGGAACGGCTGGGGCGGCCGTGCACCCGGCTGGAGCGGACCGGGCGCGTCGAACGGGAGGTGGTGGCCGCCGCCGAGGGCGCCGGCCTGCTGATCGTGGCCCGGGACGGCGACCGGTCCCGGCTGGGGCCGCACAGCCTGGGCAAGGCGGTGCGGTTCGCCGTCGACCACGCGCCCTGCCCGGTACTGCTGGTGTGGCCGGAGGGGGCGCCGGACCTGACGACGATGCCGCCCCCGCCTCCGCACCACCCCTGAGCCCGTTCCGGCTCAGTGGCCGTGATGACCGCCACCGCCGCCGTAGCCACCACCGCCGCCGTAGCCTCCGCCGTCGCCGTACTGGCCGCCGCCGTAGCAGTAGCCCGGGTACTCCTCGCACGGGTTGTAGGCGGGGGCGCTGCTCGACGCGGTGGGCTGCGCTGTCGTCCGCGACGCCGACGGGGCGGGCGTCGACGCGGGGGGCTTCGCGGCCTTGGTCGTGGCGGTGGCCGAGGAGGACGGGGCCGACGTCGGCGTCGGCGTGGTCTCGGCGTCCCAGTTGACGATCTGCATCTGCAGGTCGGGCTGGGAGGTGTCCATCACCCAGCGCTGCGAGGCGACGTTCGCCCGGGTCTTGACCACCAGGGAGCCGCCGCCGTCGGTGGCGGCCGGGGCGAGCGCCAGGTCCTGGTCCCAGCGGGGCACCAGGGCGCCCTGGAGGGTGAAGTCGTAGCGGATGCTCCGGCCGCCGGTCCCGGAGGCGGCCGAGCACGGGGCGAGCTGGACGGAGTAGCCGAGGTGCGAGTCGAGGCACAGGCCGGGGTCGGCGCCGTTGCGCAGCAGCCCGTCGTTCTCGTACGTCCACTGCTGGCCGGCGGCCGAGGAGCACTCGGCGAGTTCGGTCTCGGCACCCTTGACGGGCTTCTTGCCGACCACGCCGATGCACAGGCCGGAGGCGATGTTGTGCAGGCGTCCGCGCAGGGTGCCCTGGGTGGTCTGGCTGGTGCCGATCCAGGACGGGCCCGAGCTGACGGTGCCGGTGCCGGGCGTGGCGGAGGGCTTGCCGGAGGCGGCCGAGCCGGAGCCGTCGCCGGAGCCGAGCACCGACCACAGCACCAGCGGCAGCACGACCAGCCCGCTGACCGTGCCCACGGCCACGGCGAGGTTGCGGCGGCGCACCCGGCGGGCGGCCCGCTGCATGGCGCGACGGGAGCGGGCGGGATGCACGACCAGGTCCTTGCCCGACGCGGCCGTCGCCGGTCCGAAGGCCTCGCCGCCCGCGGGGCGGCCGTCGGGCGTGGCCTCCTGCTCGGCGGGCTGCTCGGTGAGGCCGGCCCGCGACTCGAGATAGGCGCGGGCACCCCAGCCGAGCACGGCCTCGGCCAGGGCGAGGCCGAGCGCGCGGCCGCCGTTGAACTGGTGGAGCTGGTCGGCGGTGTACCGGCAGTGGATGCAGCCGTTGAGGTGCTGCTGGAGGTCCCGGTCGACGTCGACGCCGCCGCGCCGGAAGGTCACGTCGATCATCCGGACGTACCGCTGGCACTCGTCCTCGTGGGCGAGTTCGCGGTGCACCTGGAGGCACTCCTCGCGCAGCCGCTCGCGGGCCCGGCGCAGTTCGACCCGCGTGTCCTGCTCGTCGAGGCCCAGCAGCCCGGCGGGTGTCGACAGCGGCTCCGACTCGACCTCGGCGTGCCACAGCACGGCCCGTGAGGACTGGGTCAGGCGCTGGAAGGCGCGGGAGAGCAGCCGCCGGTTGGCGGGCGGGAGCAGCCGGGAGGCGGCCCGCTCCCCCTCGGCGACGCGGAGTTCGGGGTGCAGCAGTTCACCGCGGCCGTCGTTGTCCCATTCGGCGGCGATACGGCGGACGGTGACAAGGAGTTGGGGGCGCCAAGCAGCAGTGGGGCCGGTCTGACGGAGGGATTCACCGAAAAGCCGGGTGAATGCGGCGGTGGTGAGCATTCCCGCGCCGCGGGTCCCGTCGGTGCACAGACGGGCGTAGGTGAAGGCCGCTTCCCAGTGCCGGTCGAGGAGTTCACCGACGGGGTGCAGCGCGGGGGTGGCGCCCGTCCATTGCTTGAGCTCGGCGCTGAGCTGCTCGTCGGTGACGTCGAACGGCCGGTCGGGGGTAGGGGAATTCCCCAGGCCTGCGTCATTCACGGCGGCATTCCTTCCAGACGCAACGCGGAATGTGGTCCATACCAGCTGGTATGTGACCGGAGCGCGACCCCGCCGATGCGATGACCGGATGGGCCCGTTGGGGGTTCGGCGCTCGAACGTCCGCCGTCGGCAGCTCTTTTGAAGCGTGGGGGGCGAACGGGAGCGGCCTCGCGCATGCGGGGAAAACAATTGTCCGCATGCCGACACGGCACACCTTTGCACAGGCCAGCAGGACAGAACAAGGGATCTCAGGGTTTTGCGCATTGCCTGGAGCCTGCGCTAATTTGACGCATCGTCAATGAGCGCGTTCGCGGTTTGTCGTTGTATCGACATCGCAATTGGCACGAGGATTCGGGCCGGACCGTCACGCCCTCCGCACCAACCATTGAACCACGGCCCGACCTGCGCGAGCCGCCCGGCCGACGGCGTCCGTGAACCAATAACCGCGAGCATTAAGGACGTTCACCGGAACGGTAGGCGCCGGGCGGGACACCGTATCTTTCGCGGAAAACCCGGTTGAAATGGAACGGGCTGGGAAATCCGGACGCGGCCGCGACCCGCTCGACGGTCAGGTCGGTGCTCTCCAGCAGTCGGGCGGCGTGTCGCAGCCGCGCCTCGCGCAACGCGCGCATCGGGGGCACGCCGGTCTGCCGGCTGAAGAGGTGGGCGAACCGGGACGGCGAGAGCGCGACACGCGCGGCGAGCGAGTCGACGGTGTGCGGGGCGCCCGGGTCGGCGGCGATCAGCTCCTCGGCTCGGCGCACGCGTCCGTCCCGGGCGTCAGGACCCGGCGGCGCCCGGTGCGCGCCGGCCGTGGCGAGCAGGACCACCTCCTCCAGCGCGCACAGCGCGAGTTCACGTGCCGCACTGCCGTACGCGACGGCGACGGACGCTTCGCCGGTCTCCGGAGCGGGCGGCGCGCCGCTGCCGGTCCAGCGGGAGTCAGCCAGCAGGCGGTGGAACGCGGCCCCGATCCGGGCGTGCGTGTCGTCCGGGGCGCCGACGGCGTACACGCCGTCGCCCACGGCGCACGGGCCCAGCCACTGTGCCCAGCCGGGGCGGGCCTGGCAGTGCGTCCACCAGAACCGCCAGCGGGTCGCGCCGGGCCCGACCGTGTAGTGGTGCGGGACGCCGGGGGCGAGGACGACCAGGTCGCCGGGGCGGGCCCGGGCCTGTGCGGTCCCCTGCCGGAGCAGGCCGAGGCCGTCCGTGGTCCAGGTGAACAGCCAACTACTCGAGCCCTGCGGACGGGTGATCCGGTAGCCGGGGCCCTGGTCGTAGTGGCCGGTGACGACCGTGCCCGGTGGCGGGGCCGGGACAGCGGTCCCGGGCAATCCCTCAGCGGTCATGGACATCCTCTCCGCGGACGCGTCGGCCTAGCGTGACAGGCCCAGGGCACCGGACCGAGGAGCGCGGGCATGACAGTCACGGGCATCGACACCACCATGGTGCGGCAGTTCGAGGAGGACGGGTTCACCGTCGTACGAGGGTTGTTCGGGTACGACGAGATCGACCGGTTGTGCGCGGAGTTCGCGGCGCTGCACGCGGCGGGGCGGCCAGTGCCGGGCCACTTCCAGCCGGGGCCGACGGCGGATCCGCTGCACCGGTACCCCCGCGTCATGCAGCCGCACGAGATCAGCGCGCTCGCCCGGCGGTTCCTGCTGGACGCGCGGCTGCGGGTGATCCTGGAGGGGTTGTTCGGGGAGGAGGTGCTGGCAGCGCAGAGCATGTTCTACTTCAAGCCGCCGGGGGCCCGGGGGCAGGCGCTGCACCAGGACAACTTCTATCTGCGGGTGGAGCCGGGGACGTGCGTCGCCGCGTGGGTCGCGGGCGAGGAGATCGGCCGGGAGAACGGCGGCCTTGAGGTGGTGCCGGGGACGCATCGGATGGAGCTGTTCTGCCCGGAGGAGTCCGATGCGGAGCTGTCGTTCGCGCGGGAGTACGTGGCACCGCCCGAGGGGCTGGTGGCGGTGCCGGTCGATATGGGGCCGGGGGATGTGCTGTTCTTCAACGGGAGTCTGGTGCACGGGTCACAGCCGAATCGCTCCGCCGGGCGGTTCCGGCGGTCGTTCATCGGGCATTACGTGGGGCGGTCGGCGGTGCGGATCGGGGAGTACTACCGGACGTTGAGCATGAGTGGGGACAGGGTTGCGCTGTTGGAGAGTGAGGGGGCGGGGCCTTGCGGTACGGAGCGGTAGTCGCTCGAGTGCGGGTGGACGGGGGCTTGTCGCGCAGTTCCCCGCGCCCCTCTGGGGCGCGCCTCAGTGACCCGCGATCGAATGGGGAACGTACGGCTGCTCCAGCTCTTCGAGTTCCTTGTCGCTGAGTTCCAACTCCACGGCCGCCACCGCGTCCTCGATGTGCTGGGGCTTGGACGCGCCGATGATCGGGGCCGTCACCGTGTTCTGGTGCAGGAGCCAGGACAGGGCCACCTGGGCCCGGGGGACGCCCCGGTCGCCGGCGATGCGGGTGACCGCCTCGACGATCGCGCGGTCGCCGTCCTGGTAGAGGCGGTTGCCGAAGTTGTCGGTGGTGCTGCGCTCGGTGACCGTGCCCCAGTCGCGGGTGAGGCGGCCCCGGGCCAGCGGGCTCCACGGCAGCACGCCCACCCCCTGGTCGGCGCAGAGCGGCAGCATCTCGCGCTCCTCCTCGCGGTAGAGGAGGTTGTAGTGGTTCTGCATGGAGACGAACTTGGTCCAGCCGTTGCGCTCGGCCGTGTACTGGGCCTTGGAGAACTCCCAGGCGTACATCGAACTCGCCCCGATGTAACGCGCCTTGCCCGCCTTCACGACGTCGTGCAGCGCCTCCATCGTCTCCTCGATCGGCGTGTCGTGGTCGAAGCGGTGGATCTGGTAGAGGTCGACGTAGTCGGTGCCGAGCCGCCCGAGGCTGTGGTCGATCTCCGTGAGGATCGCCTTGCGGGACAGACCGCCGCCGTTGGGACCCTGGCGCATCCGGCCGTGCACCTTGGTGGCGAGGACGATCTCGTCGCGCTGGGCGAAGTCGCGCAGCGCCTTGCCTACGATCTCCTCGCTGGTGCCGTCCGAGTAGACGTTGGCGGTGTCGAAGAAATTGATGCCCGCCTCGAGCGCCTGCCGGATCAGCGGGCGGGACGCCTCCTCGTCGAGGGTCCACTCGTGGGTGCCGCGGTCGGGCAGGCCGTAGGTCATGCAGCCGAGGCAGATCCGGGACACGTCCAGACCGGTCCGGCCGAGCTTCGCGTACTCCATCGTCGTCTCCCACCGTCGAGATCACGTCGTACAGAACCGAGCGTACGTCGGTCCGCTGTCCGGTTCCGGGTGACGGCGGCCGCAATCGGACGCGTCAGCCCCGCTCCAGCAGGTCGAGCGCCCGTTCCCAGGCGAACTCGGGGCGCCGGCCGTCCACTTCGGTGCCGCCGGTGTGCGGGTCGCCGAAGCGGACGCCCAGCGCGCGCAGCCGGGTCAGGCTCTCCTGGTAGGCGGGGTGGGCGCCCAGCGCGTCCGCGACGCAGGGCAGGACGGCGATCGGCACGCCCAGGCCGAGGGCCTCGCAGAGGGTGCCGACGGCGAGGGTGTCGGCGAGCCCGGCGGCCCACTTGTTGACGGTGTTGAAGGTGGCGGGGGCGACGGCCACCGCGTCCGGCGCCGGGAAGGGCCGCGGGTCGGAGGGCCGCCGCCAGGCCGACCGGACGGGACGGCCGGTGCGTGCCTCGGCCTCGGCGGTGTCGAAGAAGCCGTTCATGGCGACCGGGGTGGCGATGACCCCGACCTCCCAACCCCGTTCCTGGGCCGCGGTGATCAGCCCGCCGACGCCTGCGGCGATGCCGGCCCCGCAGACGACGAGGTAGAGGAAGGGCTTCGAGGGCGCATCGGTCATCCGGGAACCCTATGCGGGTGCTACCGGAGCGGGAACGACAGGCCCCGCTCGGACTCCGGGCGTGGACCGTGGAGCCGGCGTTCGTGCTCCTCGATCCGGACGTCGTTGATGCCGGCCTCGCGCCGGGTCATCAGCCCGTGCCGGTCGAACTCCCACAGTTCGTTGCCGTACGACCGCCACCACTGGCCGGCCGCGTCGTGGCACTCGTACTGGAAGCGGACCGCGATGCGGTCGCCGTCGAAGGCCCACAGGTCCTTGCGGAGCGCGTAGTCGAGTTCCCGGGCCCACTTGGCGGTGAGGAACTCGACGATCTCGGCGCGGCCGGTGACGAAGGTGTCCCGGTTGCGCCAGACCGAGTCCTCGGAATAGGCGAGCGCCACACGCTGCGGGTCACGGGTGTTCCAGGCGTCCTCGGCGGCCTGGACCTTCTGGGCGGCGGTCTCGCGGGTGAAGGGCGGCAGGGGCGGACGGTCGGCCATGGTCTCCTCGTCAAGCGGAGAACGAGCGTTCTCCAGGTCGCTGCTAAGGTAGGAGAACGCACGTTCTCTCGTCAAGGAGCCATCGGAAGTGGTCATGGACAGCGCGGTCGCACGGGAGCAGGCCCTGGACGCCGCCGAGCGGCTGTTCTACGGACGGGGGGTGCAGTCGGTCGGCATGGACGACATACGCGGCGCCTCCGGGGTCTCCCTCAAACGGCTCTACCAGCTCTTCCCCGCCAAGGAACAGCTCGTGGTGGCCTACCTGGAGCGCCGGGACGTGCGCTGGCGGCAGCGGCTCACCGCGCATGTCGAGCGGCGGCCGGACCCCCGGGAGCGGCTGCTCGCCGTCTTCGACTGGCTGGCGGAGTGGTTCGGCGAGGAGGACTTCCGGGGGTGCGCGTGGATCAACGCGTACGGCGAGCTGGGTGCCACCTCCGAGCGGGTGGTGGCCCAGGTACGGGGCCACAAGCAGGCGTTCCGGGACTACCTCGCGGGCCTGGTGGCGGACGCCGGGCTGGACGCCGGGCTCACCGGGCCGCTGTTCCTGCTGGCCGAGGGGGCGATGGTGACCGCGGGCATCACCGGGAGCAAGGAGCCCGCGCTCGAGGCGCGCGAGGCGGCCCGGGCATTGCTGCGCGACCGGTGAGCTCAGGCCGCGGCCGGCGCCGAGAGCGCAGGCCCGGGCCTGTGGGAGCGAGGCGGCCGCCGCCGCCTCCCGGCCGGACAGGACAGCACGTCGGCGCGGGTCGGCTCGGCGGCCGCACGATGCAGCCGACCGGGTGGCGACCTACGAGGTGATCGCCGACCCGGCGCGGCTGCGCGGGCTGGAACCGGCGGTGGTGGGGGCACCGCCGGTCGTCGCTATCCCGTCGGCTCCTTGACGGTGATGGCGTGCACCGGGCAGGCCCGGGCCGCCTCCCGGACCAGCGGGTCGCCGCCGCCGTCCTCCATGCCGGGGAGCAGGGTGCTGAAGCCGTCGTCGTCCTGGGTGAACACGTTCGGGGCCGTCATGGCGCACTGGCCGGCTCCGATGCAGACGTCCGTATCGATCTCGATGTGCATGGCAGGAGCCTCTTACCAGGTCACGGGGAGTTCCAGCATCCCCTGGATCGTGTCGCCGGGTTTGAAGGGAATCTCCTCCGGCTGCGCGGCCAGCCGCAGGCCCGGGAGCCGCTCCCACAGGGTGCGCAGGGCGATCTCCAGCTCGGTGCGGGCCAGGTTCTGGCCCAGGCACTGGTGGATGCCGAAGCCGAAGGCCACGTGGTGGCGGGTCGGGCGGTGCCAGTCGATGGTGTCGGGGTCGTCGTACACGGACTCGTCGCGGTTGATGACCGAGGTCGCGAAGAGCACGCCGTCGCCCTTGCGGATGGTGGTGCCGGCCACCTCGATGTCCTCCAGGGCGACGCGCAGCAGCCCGTCGGCGATGGACAGCATCCGCATCAGTTCCTCGACGGCGGCGGGCACCAGCGCGGGGTCGGCGCGCAGTTCGGCCAGCCGCTCGGGCTGCTGGAGCAGGGTGAAGGTACCGAGCGAGATCATGTTGGCCGTGGTCTCGTGGCCGGCGACCAGCAGGATGAGGGCCAGCGAGACGACCTCGTCGCGGTCCAGGGCACCCTCGCGCAGCCGCTCGTGGACGAGGTCGTCGAGGACGCCCTCGCCGGGCGTCTGGTCCCGGCTCTTGCGGTCGGCCAGGTCGCCCAGATAGGCCTCCAGCCGGTCGCGCGCGTCCAGGGAGTCCGCGGGCGCCGGACCGCGCAGCAACCGCCGGGACTGCGCCTCGAAGAACTCGTGGTCGGCGTACGGCACACCGAGCAGGTCGCAGATGACCATGGACGGCACGGGCAGGGCGAAGGCGCTCACCAGGTCGGCCGGCGGCCCCTGGGCGATCATCCGGTCGAGGAGTTCGTCGACGATCCGCTGGATGGCCGGCCGCATCCCGGTCGCCCGTTTGAGGGTGAAGTCCGAGATCAGCATCCGGCGCTGGGTCTGGTGCTCGGGATCGTCGAGGCCGAGCAGGGCGACCTTGCGGCGCTCCCGGGCCGCCGCGAACCGGGCGTTCGGCATCGGGAAGTCGTCCCGTCGGCGGTCGCTGGAGAGCCGGGGGTCGGAGAGCAGCGCCCGGGCCGTGCCGTGGCCGGTGACCGCCCAGGCGGTGCGGCCGTCGTAGAGAGTGACGCGGGACAGCGGGGTGCCGTCGCGCAGCGGGTCGTAGCCGGTGGGCGGGTGGTAGGGGCACGTGCGGTCCTGCGGCCAGGCCACGGGGTCGGCCGGGTGGGCCGGAACAGTGGGTTCCGTCAGGTCCGTCAGTTCGTTCATGGAAGACCTCGCAGACGAATGTCGTACGTCGTGCCGATCTTCATTAGATGCCCGGGGCATCTATGGGACGACCGCAAGTTCAGCCAGATCGGTGAATCGGGTGATCTGGCCGAACCGCACGCGGTCGGGGGACGATTCCGCGCCGAAATTCGCTTGCCGGGGAGACGAGGCGGACCACAGGATCTGCGCATGAACACTCCTGACGCCGTGGTGCCGCTGACCTTCGCGACCGTCCATCGGGTCCGGGTCCAGCAGCAGCCGATGCGCCCCTGGAGGCCCGAGCCCGCACGCCCGTGACGGCCGCGCTCGTCGCCGGCCTGCTCGCCGGGTACGGGATCGCCGTCCCGGTCGGCGCGGTCGGCACATACCTAGTGTCCCTCACGGCCCGTACGTCACTGCGGACCGGCGCCTGCGCCGCGCTCGGCGTCGCGAGCGCGGACGGCCTCTACGCCCTGCTCGCCGCGGTCGGCGGCGCCGCGCTGGCGGCCGCGCTGCTGCCGGTGCTCGGGCCGCTGCGCCTGGTCTCGGCCCTGGTCCTGGTGGCGCTCGCGGTACGCGGTGCGGCGGTGGCGCTGCGCCAGTACCGGGAGCGGCGTCTTTCGACCCGGGCCGAGCGGCCGGTACCCGGTCCCGGACGGGCGTATCTCGGCCTGCTCGGGATCACGCTGCTCAACCCCACGACGGTGATCTACTTCGCGGCCCTGGTGGTCGGCACGCGTTCCGCCGAGCCGGTACGGCCGCTGCAGCAGGGCGTCTTCGTCCTGGCGGCCTTCGCCGCCTCCGCCAGCTGGCAACTGCTTCTGGCGGGCGGCGGCGCGCTGCTCGGCAGGGGCCTGACCGGCCACCGGGGACGCCTGGTCACGGCGCTGCTGTCGAGCTGCGTGATGCTGGGGCTGGCGGCCCGGATGGTCCTGTCGCCGGGCTGAACCCCCGGCCCGCGGCCAGGGCGCGAAGGCACGGGTCACGGCGAGGCTGTCCTCGTCGACGTGGTGCCGTACGACCGGACCGTCCCGGACGGTGAGGTGCAGGGCGAACCTGGCGTGATACGTGCGTCCCGTGGGCTTCGTGGTCTGCCGGATCTCGCCGGGCACCACCGCGTCGTCCCCGTCGACCGGCACCCACCCGTTCGAACCGAGGGTCCGCCCGCTCGGGGACGTGGTGCGCGGCCCGCGGTACGTACGATCACCCGTGAGGCAAGGAGGGCCCGGTGTCGTGAGGATGATCCGGGGCGCTCGCGGTGTTGAATCGTGGCGTCAGTCTTGGAAGCGATGAGGGGACGGACCTCACATGCCTCTTGAGGGCGAGTACGAGCCCAGCCCGACAGCCTGGGTGCGCGAGCAGGTCGAGCTGTACGAGAGCTCCGGTGGGACGAAGGGCACCACCCTGCTGGACACCGGGTTGCCCGTCATCCTGCTGACCACCCTGGGGGTGAAGAGCGGGAAGATCCGCAAGACGCCGCTGATGCGGGTGGAGCACGACGGGAAGTACGCCGTGGTCGCCTCGCAGGGCGGCGCGCCCAAGCACCCGGTCTGGTACTTCAACATCAAGTCGCAGCCGCGGGTCGAACTCCAGGACGGTCCGGTCAAGCAGGACATGACCGCCCGTGAGATCACCGGCGCGGAGAAGGCCGAGTGGTGGGAGCGGGCGGTCGCCGCGTATCCGCCGTACGCCGACTACCAGAAGAAGACCAGCCGGGAGATCCCGGTGTTCGTGCTGGAGCCGCAACAGAGGAACTGACGGTTCCGGGAATCCTTTCCGGCCGGGGAACGTCGGAATTTAGAAAAATCTGTTTCTCGGAGGCATGAACCGGCATCGTGCCGGGCAGCCGAATGTCAGGCCCCGCCGCGTTCCCCCGTCGCGGCGGGGCTTTCTCCTGCCTCCCGCGCCGAGCGGTCGGTCACGTCCAGGAAGATCTGGTCGGTCTCGCCGAACTCCCGGTCCAGGGACCCCTTGATGCGCACCAGGACCTCCTCGACCTCTTCGCTGTCCAGGCCGGGCACCAGGTCGATCCGGGCCGCGACCAGGGTCGAGTCGAGGCCCAGCTTCATCGTGAACAGCGCTTCCACGCTGTCGATCTCGGGTTCCTCCGCCAGCCGCTGCCGGATCGTGCGGCTCAGCTCCGGGTCCGCGGCCTCCCCGATCAGCTGGGCGCGGGCGTCGGCTCCCAGCCGGTAGGCCACGAACACCAGCAGGACGCCGATGGCCAGGGAGGCGGAGGCCTCCCACACGACCTGTCCGGTGACCATGTGCAGCACCATGCCCGTCATCGCCAGCAGCACCCCGAGCACCGCGGTGCCGTCCTCGGCGACGACCGTACGCAGTGCCGGATCCCGTAGCCCCCGGTCCTCCCGGCGGGCCTGGTGCAGCGCCCGGACCAGCGAGGCGCCCTCCGCGAGCAGGGCGACACCCAGCACGATCAGGCCCGTGACATAGCCGCTGAGCTTCTCGTCCGCGCCGTTGCGCAGCGCCTCGACGCCCTGGAAGACGGAGAAGCAGCCGCCCATGACGAAGATCCCGACGGCCGCGAGCAGCGACCAGAAGAAGCGCTCCTTGCCGTAGCCGAAGGGGTGCCGTTCGTCCGGCGGGCGGCGGCTGCGGCGCAGGGCGGCCAGCAGGAACACCTCATTGAGGCTGTCGGCGACGGAGTGCGCGGCCTCGGACAGCAGCGCGGGCGAGCCGGCGACGACTCCGCCGACGGCCTTGGCCGCGGCGATCACCAGGTTGGCGGCGAGCGCCACCCACACCGTCAGCCGCGTCCTGCGATCGGCGTTCGACCGCTCCGCATGCCCTTGCGACTGCGCCTCCGGCCGCTCGTCCGGCTTCGCTTCCGGCGGCTCGTCCGGCCTCTCTTCCGATGGCCCTTCCTGCTGTTCTCGCAGCTCTTCTTCCGGCTGTTGTTTCGGCTGTTGTTGCGACGAAGTCCCACTCACGACGGCCGACTGCCCCGGCACGGACTGATCACACCGTACGGGAGGAGCGAATCGGGCAACATCGGGGAACACGGTCCATCGGGCGCGTATCGGCAAGGAGGCACCATGAGCGGTGACAGCGGCAACACCTCGCTCGGGCACAAGGCGTTCGCCCGGTCCCCCAGTCACTTCGCGGACCGGATCACGGCGGACGGCCGGGACGGCTGGCCGGTGGCGGCCGGGCGTTACCGTCTGGTGGTCAGCCGTGCCTGTCCATGGGCGAGCCGGGCGCTGGTGTCACGGCGGCTGCTCGGCCTGGAGGACGCCCTGTCACTGGCCGTCACCGACCCGATCCAGGACGACCGCAGCTGGCGCTTCACCCTCGACCCCGACGACCGCGACCCGGTGCTCGGCATCCGGTTCCTCAGCGAGGCCTACGACCGCCGGGAGACCGGTTACCCGGGCGGGGTGAGCGTGCCCGCGATCGTGGACGTACCGAGCGGGCGGCTGGTCACCAACGACTACCAGCGGCTGACCCTCGACCTGGCCACCGAGTGGACGGCACTGCACCGGGACGGGGCGCCGGACCTGTATCCCGTCGAGCACCGGGACGAGATCGACACGGTGCTGGCCGAGGTCTACCAGGACGTCAACAACGGTGTCTACCGGGCCGGGTTCGCGCACGAGCAGAAGGTGTACGAGGAGGCGTGCGCGGCGGTGTTCCGGCGGCTCGGCCTGCTCGCCGAACGGCTGGCCGGGCAGCGCTACCTGGTGGGGAACACGATCACGGAGGCCGACATCCGGCTGTTCACCACGCTGGTGCGGTTCGACGCCGTCTACCACGGCCACTTCAAGTGCAACCGCTGGAAGGTGACGGAGAACCCGGTGCTGTGGGCGTACGCCAGGGACCTCTACCAGACGCCGGGATTCGGTGACACCGTCGACTTCGACCACATCAAGCGGCACTACTACCAGGTGCACGCCGGGATCAACCCCACCCGTATCGTTCCCCTCGGCCCGGATCTCGCCGGGTGGCTGACGCCCCATCACCGGGAACAGCTGGGCGGCCGCCCCTTCGGGGACGGGACACCGCCCGGCCCGGTGCCGGCGGCCGAGGCGGTCCCGGTCGCGGGGCGGCCCTGACAACGCGGAGGCAGGCATGGCCAAGCGCAGGAAGAAACAGAAGCTCCCCCTCGTCTACGCGCCGCTCGGCTTCCTGCTGAGCTGGGCCGGCGGGGCGCTGGGCGCGCTGGTCTTCCGCCGGACCTGGATGGCGCTGCGTGGCGAGGAGGACGCGCCGGACGCCCTGGACCGGGACCGCGGCTGGGGCGAGGTGCTGCTGGCCGCGGCCCTCCAGGGGGCCGTCTTCGCGGTGGTACGCAGTGCCGTGGACCGCACCGGCGCCACCGCCATAGAGCGCTCCACCGGGGCGTGGCCGGCGACCCGCAAGGGCGGCCGGGACTGAGCGGTCTCAGCCCAGCTTGGGTGCCACGGGCGGCACCAGGCGCAGGGTGAAGGAGTGTCCGGCCGGGTCCGCGTACCCACGTTCCTCGAAGGGCCCGGCCGCATCCCGTGCCTCGATCGGGCGGCCGCCGAGCCCGACCACCCGGCGCTCGGTCTCGTCCAGGTCCTCGACGAGGAAGACGAGGTGGGCCTGGAGCGAGTTCTCGGGGCGCGGCCAGCTGGGCGGGGTGGCGTTGACGTCCCGCCGGAAGGCGATCCGGCCACCGTCGGGGGCGCGCACCTCGACGAGGTCGGCGGACGCCTCGCTCTCCTCGCCCTCCAGCAACTGTCGGTAGAAATAGGCGAGTTTCTCGGGTTCGGCGCAGTCGAGCATCACGACGGCCGCGGTCACCAGTGCCATGCTTCCTCCCTGGGAAGGTCCTTGCCGTCCGTCTGTCCCCCATCACCGGATTCAGTCGGCCCGGCTGCTTCCCGGCACCGTCATGGCCGCGCGTCCTCGGCGGCACGGATCTGGGTGAGGCGGGCCTCGGCAGCCGTGAGCAGCAGGTCCAGGGCGGCCGGGTAGGAGCTGACGCGCATCGAGGCCACGAGGTGGCGGGCGGTGGCCGCGATGTTCGGGTGGGTGGCGGCGGGCAGCCGGGCGTAGGTCGTCTGCCACACGTCCGCCTCGGCCTCGCGGGCGGGCCTGGGCAGGGCGGTGTTGGCGGAGTCGAGGGCGCTGTAGGCGAGGGCCTGGTCGACGAAGGCGTGATAGACGCGGACCGCCTCCGCGTCCGGGAATCCGGCGCTCCGCAGCACCCCGAGGATGGTCTCCACGGCCTGGATCTCGTACGTCCGCCCGGTCACCCGGTGGGCGCTGAGCACCGCCGCCCGGGGATGGGCGAGGGCGCCTGCGTGCATGCGCAGGCCCAGGTCGCGCAGGTCGGCGCGCCAGTCGCCGGTGGGCCGCCAGACCCGCAGGGTGCGGCCGATCAGCTCGTCGGCGACGGCCAGCATCAGGTCGTCGGTGTGCCGGAAGTACCGGTAGAGGGAGCTGGGGTCGGCGCCCAGGGCGCGGCCGAGGCGGCGTACCGACAGGGCTTCGGCGCCGTGCTCCTCGATCAGCCGCAGCGCGGTCTCGACGATCAGCTCCTCGGAGAGGACCACGCCCTGTTTGGTGGGACGCCTGCGCCGCCGGTCGGCGGCCGGGACGACTCGTTCGCTCATGAAGCCTCCCTTCCTGGTGGCGCACCTTATGACAACACCGTTGACCTGTGAAGTGCCCGGGCAGTTTCATGTGCGGTCACCGGGGCCGACCAGGTCCGGCCCCCAGGTGCGAGCGGAGCGCTGGCCATGACCGACAAGCCCTACACAGTCGACCCCCCTGAGTTGCGCAGGTCCCTCGGCGTCCTCGACGGCGTCGCGGTCGCCGCGTCCAGTACGGCCGCGACCACCAGCATCGGTATCGGTCTGGGGGTGACGGCCGGGGTGGTCGGGCTGCATCTGCCGGCCATCATGCTGTTGGCGTTCCTGCCGGTGCTCGGCATCGCGGGCGCCTACTCCCGGCTGAACCGGGTGGAGCCGAACGCGGGCAACGGCTATGTGTGGGTGGGTCGTTCGCTCAATCCCTGGCTCGGCTTCATGGTCGGCTGGGTGAACATCGTGGCGACGATCGCCTTTCTCGCGTACACCACGGCGGTCACCGGGTCGGCGATGCTGCAACTGGCGGGCGAGGCCGGGGTGCACCGCGTCGGCGGGCTCGCCCTGGACCCGGGTTCGACGGCGCAGACCACGGCCGTCGGCGTCGTCGTCCTGGTCGCCGTCACCCTGACCGCGGTCACCGGCATCCGCACCGCCGCCCGCCTCCAGACCGGGCTGCTGGTCTTCGAGTACGTGGTGCTGCTCGGGTTCTGCGGCTACGGCATCGTCACCGGCCCGCACCCCTTCAGCCTGAGCTGGTTCGACCCGTTCGCGATCCCCTCGGCGACGGCGCTGGCGCAGGGTCTGCTGCTGTCGGTGTTCTGCTACTGGGGTTTCGACGCCGCGTTCACCGTCAACGAGGAGGTCCGCGACCCGCGGGACGCCTCCCGGGCCGGGCTGATCACGCTGGTGACCATGCTGGGGCTGTTCCTGCTGGGCTCGGTGGCCTTCCAACGCGTGCTGTCGGAGAAGGAGTTGGCCGGGCACGGGGCCGAGGGGCTGGCGTTCTTCGGCGACCGGCTCGCCTCCCAGCCGTGGGCCGCGCTGCCGCTGGTGGCGCTGATGTTCTCGGCGATGGCCTCGCTCCAGGCCGGGGTGATCCCGACGGCGCGGGGCATGTTCGCGATGAGCCGGGACCGTACCCTCGGGCCGGTGTGGGCCAGGGTCAGTCCCCGGTACGGCACTCCGGCGGCCGGGACGCTGCTGATCGGGGCGCTGGCCACGGCGGTCGCCGCGCTCGCCCTGGTGATCCCGAGACTGGCCGACATGATCATGGCGACGGTGAACGCGGTCGGCATCGTCGTCGCCCTGTCCTACGCGCTCACCGCGCTGGCCGCCGCCGTGCGCTTCCGGGCGCTGCTGCGCGAGGACCGGCGGCAGGGCGTCCGGGCGGTGGTGCTTCCGGCGCTGAGCGCCTGCGCGCTGCTGGGGCTGGGCGGCTACCTCGGCTGGTCCTTCTACACCTCGACCGACCACTTCGAGGTCAGCGCGGACAACGGCTGGTTCCTGCTGACCACCCCGCTGGTGATGATCGCCTCCGGGTTCGTCGCGGCCGGATGGGCGAAGTACGTGCGCCGCTCGCCGTACTTCCGCACCGGCGAGGGCACGGACGCCGACGCACCCCAGCTGCTCACGACCCCCAACTAAGGAACAGGAACGATGCACGCAGATCTGCTCTTCACCGGTGGCCCCGTCCTCACCCCCGAGGGACCGACGGCAGCCTCCGCCGTCGCCATCACCGGTGAGCGCGTCACCGCCGTCGGCTCCGCCGAGGAGCTGCGGGAGCTGGCCGGGCCGCGCACCGAGGTGGTCGATCTCGCCGGGCGGCTGCTGCTGCCCGGTTTCCAGGACGCGCACGTCCATCCGGTGCCGGCCGGGCTCGAGTTGAGCCAGTGCGACCTGACGGGAGTGCGGACCGCCGCGGAGTCCGTGGCCGCCGTGCGCGCCTATTCCGAGGCGCGTCCGGAGCGGGAGTGGATCCTGGGCGGCGGCTGGTCCATGGAGGCGTTCGAGGGCGGTACGCCGACCCGGGAGCTGCTGGACTCCGTCGTACCGGACCGGCCGGTGTATCTGCCGAACCGGGACCATCACGGGGCCTGGGTCAACAGCCGGGCCCTGGAGCTGGCCGGGATCGACCGCGACACGCCCGACCCGGCCGACGGGCGGATCGAGCGGGACGCCTCCGGCGCGCCGAGCGGCACGCTCCAGGAGGGGGCGATGCGGCTGGTCGGCCGGCTCGCGCCGCCCGCCACCCCGGCGGACCGGCTCGCGGCCCTGCTGCACGCCCAGCGGTATCTGCACGCGCTGGGTATCACGGCCTGGCAGGACGCGCTGGTCGGGGACTTCCTCGGCATGGACGACCCGGCGCAGGCGTACCTGGCGGCGGCCCGGGACGGTTCGCTGACCGCGCGGGTGGTGGGCGCGCTGTGGTGGGACCGGGAACGCGGCGCCGAGCAGATCCCGGAACTCGTCGAGAGGCGGGCCGCGTTGAGCCACGGCAGGTTCCGGGCGGGCACGGTGAAGCTGATGCTGGACGGGGTCGCCGAGAACGGCACGGCCGCGCTCCTCGACCCGTACCTCGACAAGTGCGGCTGCGCCACGGCCAACCGGGGCAAGAGCTTCATCGACCCGGCGCGACTGCCCGAGTACGTGACGGAGTTGGACGCGCTCGGATTCCAGTGCCACTTCCACGCGCTGGGCGACCGGGCCGTACGGGACGCGCTGGACGCCGTCGAGGCGGCGCGGACCGCCAACGGCCCCAGTGACACGCGGCCCCACCTGGCGCATCTCCAGGTCGTGCACCCCGCCGACATCCCGCGTTTCGGCCGGCTCGGCGCCACCGCCAACATCCAGGCGCTGTGGGCCGCGCACGAGCCGCAGATGGACGAGCTGACGATCCCCTTCCTGGGGTCCGAACGGGCCGGATGGCAGTACCCGTTCGGGGCGCTGCTGCGCTCCGGGGCGCGGCTCGCGGCCGGCAGCGACTGGCCGGTGAGCAGCCCCGACCCGATCCAGGGCATCCATGTCGCGGTGAACCGGGTCGAACCGGGCGGCGACGCGCCGGTGTTCCTGCCCCGGGAGCGGCTCGGGCTCCGGGACGCGATCACGGCGTACACGGCCGGATCGGCGTACGTGAACCACCTCGACGACACCGGCCGGGTGACGGTCGGGGCGCTCGCGGACCTGGTGGTCCTGGACCGCGATCCGTTCGCCGGGGACCCCTGGCGCATCGCGGACACACGTGTCGCGCACACATACGTGGGGGGCGCGCGAGTGTACTCGGCTCAGGAGGCGTGAGCAGTAACACACATCACGGTGAGGTCACGCGTAGATCATTTACGCTCTGGGCAGCCTCGTACCGCTTCACGACTCAACTTTCGAGCCACGAAGGCCAGTTCGAGTGCGCGGGTGGCCGACAGGCCACCCGTTCGCAGGGACGGGGGGACTCTGCGCTCTGTCTCCCGAAAGGAAACACATGCCTCAGGACGTCACCTTCGACCTGCCCTTCGAGACCTCCGTCAGTGATCATCCGGAGTTCGCGCGCACCCAACGGCCTTGCCGGATCCGGGACATGGACCCGGTGACCGGCAAAGTCGGGTTCGAGAAGTACACGTCCTGGGACCTGCCGCAGACCGTGGGTGCCCTGCCCGATCGAAGCAGGGCGGGCGCTGATCGGGCATACGGGGCGGCCGGCGTCGGATCCTCGGGCCTTGCCGGAGAGGCCGCGCACCTCGGATCCGGGGGTCGCGCCACGCCTGACGGGCCGCGAGCGCTTCCTGATCGACACAGCTGAGGCGGCGCCGCAGGCGCTCGTCCGGTAGCAGGAGTGCTTCGACAAGGCGGGCCGGTCACGGAAGGCCCGCGGTGTCGAGGGCGAATCCGCCATGGACGAGCGGGCCGCCGCGTTGGCGAACCCGGGCGGGCACGGGCGGGCACGGGCGGTTCGTCCTCGGAGGGCGGGTAGGGCGACCCGCTCCACTTCCTGGGCCGTCAACGCAGCAGTAGTGCCCCTCACGGTCGTTCGCAGCAGGAGCCGGAGCCGGTCGTGTGAGTCCGGCTGTTCGGCGAGGCCGTCGCGGAAGAAACAGAAGATTCCCGGACCCGACCGGCCAACGACGACGGTCGGTCGATTCCGTTGCCAGGACCACAGCTCGAAGGAGACCGGTGTGACATCTCAAGGCGTAGGTGCTGTTCAGAAGGCGTCCGCCGACAGCCTGCTCCCGGCGCAGCCCAGCGCCCAGCTCCGGCCCGCGGAGGCGGGGAACACCCTGGCCGGCCTCTTCGTGAAACGCATCAACGGGAGCACCGAGGAGTACCGAAGGGCCCAGAACACCGCTCAGCAGCGGCTGGACGCACTCGGATCCCCCCGCGCCGGCACCACGCTGCATGTGGAGGGAGCCCTCCAACTGGCGCCACGCGCGTTCCTCCCGCCCGACGAGGAGGGCTACGCCAGGTTGAAACGACTCGACACCAGCCTGCGCATGATCGAAGCAGCCTTCCCCCAGGTCAGCACCGATATCGAGATCTGCCGACTGACCTGCACGATGCTGGAAGGGGCCTGGCGGAGCCGGGCACTCGCCCCGCCGCGCAAGGAGGAGGCGGCAACCGCCTGCGCCTGCCCGCTGTGCCGTCGGCTGCCCACGCCCCCCGCACGCACGCCGGGTGACTACAGTTGGCGGCAGAGCGCCGGTCGTCCCCTCGCGGTCAAGACCTGGCCGTACCGCCGGGAACTCGACAGCGTCCTGACCGGTGGCTGGTCCTGGACCCGTCAGATGAACGACCTGGAACGGGACCTCGGCCACCGGCACCGCTTCGAGGACGACATCCTCGTCTTCCACGAGTACAAACGCGTGATCGACACCATCGACACCACGCGCCTCACCCAGCACGTCAAAGGCCGCCTGGCCGAGAGTTTCAGCACCAACAGCGCACGGGCCCTGGTCTCCGGACTCTTCGCGGCCCACAAGCGGTCCGTCGACGAGTACTGGCTCCAGCAGCACGACGCGGGCAGCGTCACGCTGCCCCAGACCAACCCGCTCGGGCACGGCACCTACTCACTCCTGCAGATGCTGGACTGCCTGTTCTGGCACGTCGCGCCCGACACCGAACTCTGGCAGGAGGAGAACCTCGCCTCCCTGCTGCTGTGCCGGGTCATCGACGACATGGCCGACGTCCGAGCCGACGCCCTCACCGGCGAGATCAGCAACTTCTGGCTCGCCGAGATGCCCACCCACACCAAGGCCTTCTACGCTGCCTGCGCCATAGCCCTCGTCAAGTACGGCTGCACGCCCGAGGCGCATCACCCGATGTGGAACACCTGGCTGCTGACCACCACCGTCGTCTGGATGGGGCTCACGGGACGGCACGCCCTGTGGTTCGACGGCATCACCGAGGGCCTCCCCCCGGCCGACGGATGCCCGCTGTGCGACCTGCAGCCCAACCCGTGCACCGGCATCCTGACCAACGGCACCACCCTCACCATCGCCCCCCGGCCCACCGTACCGGCACTGAGCGCCCGGACCGCCGAGCTGTCCGCACGCTGCCGGGCCCAGCACCCCGGGGCATGGCCCCTCTTCGACGCCGAGCTGCATGCCTTCGAGGCGGTGCACGGCCCTTGGCACGGCAACACCGACAGCACCTGGGAGATCCTGCGCCGCACCTACATCGCCGCCGTGGAGGCGTCCAGCACCGATCCGTCCCCGGCCCGCGCCCGTGAGGTCCAGCAGGACGCCGGCGTGGTCGGATCCGAAAGGTTCCACACCCTGCATGACCCTCTGACCGGGCGGGAGGACACCACCCTGCTCGCCTACATGTTCGGCTGCGCCCACCCGCACTTCCTCTGGAACGCCACGGGATACCGTCCCACGGGCGTCGCGGGCGACTGGCTCGACGGCTGACGCCTCAGCTCCTGTTGCCCGGTCGGGTAACCCGACCGGGCAACGGCGTGTCCGGGTCTATGCCGCGAACTCGACCGGCAGGCTGTTCAGCACGGACATCCAGGTGGACGCGGTCGAGGTGAGCTCCTCCGGCGGCACGGCCAGGCGCAGGCCCGGCAGCCGGTGCAGCAGGACGTCCACCGCGATCTCGATGATGGACAGCCCGATGCTCTGCCCGGGGCACTCGTGCGGGCCGGCGCTGAACGCCAGGTGCGACTCGTTGCCCTGCACCGAGACGTCCGGGTCGGGCCGGACCTCGGGGTCGAGGTTGCCTGGTGCGAGTCCGAGGACGAGCAGGTCGCCCTCCTCGATGCGGTGCCCGCCCAGTTCGACGTCGCTGACGGCAAAGCGCCCCGGCAGGACGGACAGCGGCGGGGAGTTCCACATGACCTCCTCCACCAGCGCGGTGATGGTCAGCTGACCGCTGGTCAGGCCGGAGAGCCGCGAGGCGTCCGTGAGGACGAGCTGCAGCACCTGGGCCAGCAGATTGCTGGTCGTGCTGTGCCCGGCCACCAGCACCAGGCGCAGATGGCTCACGACCTCGTCGTGGTCGAGGGCCGCGTGATGCTCCAGCAGGCCGGTGGTGAAGTCGGAGCCGGGCTCGGCCCGCTTGCGCTCGACGAGTGCGCCGAGGATCTCCCGGATGATGCCGTCGTGCACGATCGCGTCCTCGCCACCCTGGAACAGCAGGGCGCTGGACTCGACGAGCCGGCGCCCCTCCGCCTCGGTGAGGCCCAGAATGCGGGCGAGGATCAGCATCGGCAGGTAGCCGGCGTAGTCCGCGACCAGGTCGGCGCGGCCGTTGTCCGCGAACGCGTCGATCTGCTTGTTGGCGAAGTGCGTGGCGTGGCGCCGGATACCGCGGCCCACGGCGGCCTGGAGCCCGTCGTTGACGGCACCGCGCAGCCGGCGGTGCGCCTCGCCGTCCTGGGACACGCAGTCGGGGCGCCAGGCGACCATCGGAACCAACGGATGGTTCTCCGCGACCCGACCCTCCTTCCAGTCCCGCCAGATCCGCGCGTCCCGGGCGAACTGACGGGGATTGTCGAGCACCCGGCGACCGTCCCGGTAGCCCAGCACCAGCCAGGCGTGGATGTCGCCCTCCAGCAGCACCGGCGCCACGGAGCCGTGCTCCTTGCGCAGCCGCTCGTAGATGCCGAACGGGTCGGTCGCCGCCTCGGACCCGTACAGCCGGGTCAGTTCGGGCGAACCGTGCGCGACCGGGCAGCCGCGCGGGGCGTCGGGGCTGTCGGGGTTCTGGTCGTTCATCGGGGCTCCAGTGCGACGGCGGAGCGTTCCTTCAAATGACGTATCAGGGCGATCAGTACGTCACGGCTGGAGGCCCGGTCACGGGCGTCACAGGCCACGATCGGAGTGTGCGGGGAGATGTCGAGGGCGTCCCGGATCTCCTCGATGGGGTGTTCCTTGCAGTCCGGGAAGACGTTCAGGGCGATGACGAAGGGCACGTTCTGCCGCTCCATCTCCTCGATCGCCCGGAAGCTGGAGGCCAGCCGGCGCGTGTCCACCAGGACGATCGCACCGAGCGCGCCCTTGAACAGGCCGTTCCACAGGAACCAGAACCGTTCCTGTCCGGGGGTGCCGAACAGGTACAGCATCAGGCCCTCGTTGAGGCTGATCTTGCCGAAGTCGAGGCTGACCGTGGTCTCGGCCTTGTCCGCGACGCCGATGAGGTTGTCGACGCCGACGGTCGCCTGGGTCAGGGTCTCCTCGGTGGTGAGCGGCTTGATGTCACTGACGGAGCGGACCATGGTGGTCTTACCGGTGCCGAATCCCCCGGCGATCATCACCTTGACCGAGCGGGTCCCCCCGGCACCGGGGTCGCCGGGATGGTCAAAGCCTTTCAAGTCCACTGAGTACCTCCTGGAGGAGCGCGAGGTCGGGCCCGCGGCCGGCGTGGTGGGCCGGAATCGGATCACGGGCTTCAATACGGCCTGCGTCCAGCAGATCCGCCAACAGCACCGCGAGAATGTTGAAGGGCAATCCGAGATGGGCGGTGAGTTCGGCCACCGACAACGGATCGCGGCAACGCCGGACTATCTCCTCGTGCTCGTGCTGCATCCCCGGGACCGGGGCGGTGCGGGAGACGACGAGGGTCGCCACGTCGAGGCTCGACGCCGACCCGCCCGGTCCGCTGCGTCCCCCGGTGAGGACGTAATAACGCTCTAGACCGGACGGGTCTGTTGGCCGACGGGGAGCACTCATCCAGAGTGCTCCTCCAGACGCGGAGAGGTGCCGAGCAGCTCGCCCATCCGCCGCGACAGGTCCCTCATCTGATGCCCGAGCAGCCCCTGGTCGAGCCCTTCGCGCGCGAGGACCCCGAGGTACGTCTCCACACCGGCCCGTACGACGAAGAGGTGACCGCCGTCGACCTCGATCATCGCCAGCCGCAGCTGCCCCGCGTACTTGGGGAACTGCTCGGCAACCGGCTGGGCGAGCGCCTGCAGTCCCGCCACCACGGCCGCGAAGCGGTCCACGTCGTCCGGGTCTTCGGCGCCGAAGGAGGTGATGGCCTTGCCGTCGCTGGAGGCCACGAGGGCGAAGCGGATCTCCGGGATGCTCTCCACCAGATCACGGAGCGCCCAGCTCACGTCGGTTCCCTGTTGCGTCATGTGGACTAGTCGCTCTCTTCAGTGCGGTGCTCGGCGGACTCGCTTCCGGCGGCGGCGTCATCGGCGCCGGCCGGGGTCGCGGGTGCCGCGTCGTCTACGTCTCCGGTCAACTCGGCCTCGCTGTCCGCGGCTTCGTCCGCCACGGGCGCGCGGCCCGCGGTGGCGAAGGCGGCCAGGCCCGCGAAGGACTCCTCGGGCGGGACCGCGGGGAACGCGGCGCCCTCCGTGCGGACGGTGCGCTCCTCGGGCTGCTCCTCCTCGCGGCGCCGGCTGCGCCGCCGGGGCAGTCCGCCCGGGGTGGTGTCCGGGGCCTCGCCGGACTCCGGCTGAGTGACGGTTTCGACGGCGACCGGGCCGTGCGCCTGCACCGGGGACGCGGCGGCCGGAGCGGCCGACGCGGATACCGGGGCCGGGCCGGCCGCGGGCAGCGGGCTGAAGAACTTGTGCGGGACCACGACGACCACCGAGGTACCGAGCCAGGGCGAGTCCGCGAAGGTGACCCGGATGCCGTAGCGGCGGGCGAGGATGCCGACGACCCGCAGGCCGATGTTGGCGTCCTCGGAGATGCCCCCGATACCGGGTCCGGCCTCGGTGCCCGCCAGGGAGTGCTCGGCCTCGCGCTTCTTCTCCTCGCTCAGGCCCTTGCCGGAGTCCTGGATCTCGATGCCGACGCCGTTGGGTACCTCCTTGCCGGAGACGACGACCGGCTCGGTGGGCGGCGAGTAGCGGGCCGCGTTGTCCAGCAGGTGGGAGAAGATCAGCGTGAGGTGGTCCACCAGACCGCCGTCGACGCCGAGTTCGGGCAGATGGCGGACCTCGACGCGGTGGAAGTCCTTGATCCGGCCGATGCCGCCGCGCACCACGCTGAGCAGGCGCTGCGGCTCCTGCCACTGGCGGCCGGGCCGGTCCGAGCCGCCCAGCACGCCGATGCTGCCGGCGAGCGAGTCGGCGGGGCCGAGCTCCTGGTCGAGCTCCATGAGACCGCGGGCCACGGCGGGCAGTCGGCCGTGCTCGCCCTGCATCTCGTGCAGTCGGCCGCGCAGCTTGCTGGTCAGGACGTGGATGCGGTTGCCGATGCTGATCACGGCCTGTTCCGCGGAGGTGGAGCGGTTGAACTCCGTCTCCACGCCGATCAGCGAGGTGCGCAGGATGCGGCGCAGGTCGGCCTGGACGTCCTTGCCGACCTTGGCACACTGCTCGGTGACGGGCAGCAGGTCGTCGATGGCGTCGCCGTCGCGCAGCCGCTTCAGCGCCTCGGGCAGCTGCTCGTCGGCGAGCCGGGAGATCGCGGCCCGCTGGTGCGAGAGCTGGTCCTGCCAGACCTCGGCCTGGTCGGCGAGCTGGGCGTCGGAGGACTTCAGCTGGTCGGCCAGCCGCTCCTCGTACGCCCTTGCCTGTTCGGCCAGTTGGGCGTCGTAGTGGGCGGTCCGCTCGCCGAGCCGGGACTCGAAGGCGGCGGCCTGCTCGTTGAGCTGGCCCTCCAGCGTGGCGCGCTCGGCGGAGAACTTGCGCTCCAGGCCCGAGACATGCTGCTGCCACTGCTGGGAGTGCTCGGCCTGCGAGCTGCGGAACGACCCTTCGGCGCTGCGCAGTTGACGCTGCGAGCGGATCAGGAGCCGTACACAC
Source organism: Streptomyces sp. NPDC007157 (assembly GCF_040634235.1). NCBI lineage: Bacteria > Bacillati > Actinomycetota > Actinomycetes > Kitasatosporales > Streptomycetaceae > Streptomyces > Streptomyces sp. NPDC007157. The sequence goes on along the minus strand of NZ_JBEYFE010000031.1, from coordinate 75,682 downwards.
ACGGAGCTCGCGACGGTGGCCGCGGCGCCTGCGACGGCCGCGGTTATTCGCTCGGAGCTCATGAACGTGGCGGCGACCGTCCCTCCCCCTAAGGCCAGCGGCATCAGCCACCAGCTGTACCAGGCGACAGGGGCCCGCGCCGCCGGCGGCGGAGTGGCGAGTTCCATCTGCATCCTTCGAAGCAACACAATCGAACAACAGTGAACAGGGGCAGTGTGCGAAGGCCGCACTCATGAGTACACACGGCGGCACGGACCCACCGCGGGGTGCGTCAACCGGCCGTGACGGAAGGGAGCTTATCGGGTTTGAACCCGAAAGGATCAACCTCGGCGAGCAGAGGAAGTGAGGGTTCCGTCACGCTCCGCCAGTTGGTGGCAAATCAACAAATACCCATTCCTGCCTGTGACTTGCCGACATGTTCGCCTAGGCCGGGCGCCGGGCGGCCGGATCACCTCCTGGACATCTGTCCAGCTATAGTGGACACCTGTCCAAGTGAGTGGGAGGGTCCGTCGATCATGGAAATCCTGGCGAACGTGCTGGTCGGCCTGATAGCCGCGCTGCACGTGTACATCCTGGTGCTGGAGATGCTCCTGTGGCAGAAGGGGCCGGGCATGCGCTTCCACGGCTTCGACGCGGAGCTGGCCCGGCGGACCGCGCCGTTGGCCGGCAACCAGGGCCTGTACAACGGTTTCCTGGCGGCCGGCCTGGTATGGGGGCTGGTGGCGCCCGACCCGACGGGCTTCCGGGCCCAGGTGTTCTTCCTGTCGTGCGTGGTGGTCGCGGGGGTGTACGGCGCGGTCACCGCCAACCGGCGGATCCTGTTCGCGCAGGCGCTGCCGGGTGCCCTCGCCCTGGCCGCCGTCCTCGCCGCCCGGTGACCGGCCCGGTGCCCCGCCCCGCGGTCGAGGACCCGCGCACCGCCCGCACCCGGGCGCGGCTGCGGGCGGCCCTGCTGGCGGAGTGCGCCGAGCGGCCGCTGGCGGAGGTGGGGGTGGCCGCGCTGGTGCGCCGCGCCGGGGTGGGCCGGGCCACGTTCTACGTCCACTACGACGGCCTGGAGGCGCTGGCGGTCGACACCTGCGCGGACGTCGTACGGGACGCGGTGGACGCGCTGCACGCCTGGCGGGGCCGGCCCGATCCGGTCCATGCGCCGCCGGCGCTGCTGGAGTTCTTCGCGGGGCTGGTTCCGCACACGGCCCTGTACCGGGAGCTGCTCACGCCGGGCGGCGGGGGCCCGCTGGGCCAGGTGCTGCACCGGGACCTGCGGGCCCGCAGCCTGGCCGAGCGCGAGCTGGCCGGCGCGGCGGACGCCCCGCTGGTGGCCTCGGCGGTGGCCGCCACCTTCGCGGGGGTGCTGGCCGACTGGCTGCACGGCCTGCTCGACGCCGGCCCCGACGAAGTGGCCGACCAGGTCTGGCAGTTGCTGGTCGCCCTGCACATGAGCCGCTGAGCGGTCAGCCGCAGGCGAAGCCGCGCCGCTCCTTGGGCCAGGCCTCCACGCCGTACGAGGTGCGGACGTACGCCGTGTCGCCGTCGTCCGTCAGCCACAGGCGCCAGTCACGGAAGCGGTATCCGGTGTCGTGCGCGTCGGCGGGCATCGTGGTGTCACCGTCGTAGCGTCCGGCGAGTTCGGAGCCCTCGGTGAAAACGCCCTGCGGATCGCGGACGTAGGTCGTGCCGCCGAGCGTCAGGAAGTGTGCCGACTGCCAGCCGCAGTGCTCGGGGCCGGAGGAGCTGGTGATCTTCGAGACCGGTGCCCGGCGGCCGCCGGAGTCGGTCCAGATCTCGGGCCATCCCGGTCCCGACGTCACGCTCGCCGGGAGTTCGGAGGGATCGCAGGTGGCGTTGGTCTCCGGCCCCCAGCCGGGCCTGCCCTTCTGGTCCCTGGCGACCACGACGGCCACTTTCGTGCGCCCGCCGACGTCGTAGGAGTAGAGCACCCGGTCCGCTTCCCTGCGCTCCACGCGGTAGCCGCTGCGCGGCACCTCCGGTTCGAACATGTCGAAGAAGAGCCGCAGACCCGCCTCGGGAGAGTCGCCGCCGTCGCCCTCGCTCCAGCCGTCGGGCCCGGTCCCCCAGTAGATCTCCCCGTCGCACTCCAGCGCACGGCCGGCCGCGCCGGAGGCGGTGCGCATGGCCTGCGGGGTGCTCTCGTCGACCTCGTTCGTGGGGATGTCCAGCGGCCCGCGGTACGGCGTCGCAGGCGGCGTCCCCTCGACCACGAGGGCCGGCCCGCCCGCGCCGTCGCAGCCCACCGCCGCGGCCGCCACCAGTACCGTCGCCGCCAGCCCTCTGCGCATGCCCGCCCCCGCTGCTCGTCACCGTTGCCGTCCTTGGACGGCGGAGCGGGTCGGAACGTTCACGCTCGCCGGGAGCGAGCACTGGCACGATTCCATCGAAGGTTGGCCATCGTGCCATTTCCCGGGCGGGCACATCCCGGCAGGCTGGGTGACCATGAGCAATGTGAACACGATGCGTGTGGTCAGTCAGGACGTCCTCGGCGGCCCCGAGGTACTCAAGGTGATCGAGGTGGCGCGGCCGCAGCCGCGCCCCAACGAGGTGCTGGTCCGGGTGCGGGCCGCCGGCCTCAACCCGACCGACTGGAAGCACCGGGAGACCGGTGGCTTCCTGGGCAAGCCGCCCTTCGTCCTCGGCTGGGACGTCTCCGGCACGGTCGAGGAGACCGGGATCGGTGTCGCCGCCTTCAAGCCCGGTGACGAGGTCTTCGGCATGGTGTCGTACCCGTTCGGCCACGGCACGCACGCCGAGTACGCGATCGTCCCCGCCCGCGCCCTGGTGCCGAAGCCTGACGTGGTCGACCACGTCCAGGCGGGCGCGCTGCCGCTGGTGTCGCTCACGGCCTGGCAGGCATTGGTGGAGAACGCCGACGTACAGCCGGGGCAGCGGGTGCTGGTGCACGCGGCGGCCGGCGGGGTCGGGCATGTGGCGGTGCAGATCGCCAAGGCGCGTGGGGCGTACGTGATCGGCACGGCGAGCGCCGCCAAGCACGACTTCCTGCGCGAGATCGGCGTGGACGAGCCGGTGGACTACCGGTCCGTGGACGTCACGGAGACGGTGCGGGACGTCGACGTCGTACTCGACACGATCGGTGGTGACACCTCCGTCGATTCGCTGCGGGTGCTGCGGCCGGGCGGGATCCTGGTGTCGATCCTGCCGGTGGGCTCCGCGGAGCTGTACGAGGAGGCCGAGCGGCTGGGGGTGCGGGCGGTGCGGATGCTGGTGGACGCCGACCGGGCCGGGATGCGGGCGGTGGCCGGGCTGGTGGCGGAGGGGAAGCTGCGCGCCACCGTCGCGGGGACCTTCCCGCTGGCCGATGCCGCCAAGGCGCATGAGCTGGGCGGCACCGGCCGGACCACCGGGAAGCTGGTCCTCGTGGTGGACTGACCCCCAGGGGCGTCAGAGGCCCCGGGAGTCAGAAGGTGAGCACGGGCTTGATCGCCTTGCCCGTGCTCATGTCCCGCACCGCCCGGTCGATCTCGGCGAACGGGTAGGTGCTGATCAGCCGGTGCAGCGGGAGGCGCCCGTCCCTGACCAGCCGGACCAGGGCCGGGATGAAGGCCTGGGTCTCGCTGTCGCCGAGGGTCAGGCCGACGATCCGTTTGCCGGCCAGCAACCCGTTGACGTCCAGGGGGACTTCGGTACCGAAGGGCGGGGCGCCGACGACGACCAGGGTGCCGCGGGCGGCCAGTGCGTCGACGCCCTGGCGGAGCACGGCGACGCTGCCGGTCGTCTCCACGATGCCGTCGGCGCCGTGGCCCCCGGAGAGGCGCTGGACGGCTTCCGGCACGCTCTCCCGGGTCGCGTCGACGGTGTGGGTGGCGCCCACCTCCCGTGCCAGTTCGAGGCGTTCGGCGACCCGGTCGACGGCGACGACCGTGGTGGCCGGGGTGAGCGCGGCCGCCATGACCGCCGACAGCCCCACCGCGCCGGCGCCGAGGACGACGATCGTGCTGCCGGTGGCCGGCTCCAGTACGTTCCACACGGCGCCGACCCCGGTCTGCACCCCGCAGCCGAGCGGGGCGATCGTCTCCAGCGGAACCTCGGGGTCGACCTTGACCAGGCTGCGCTCGTCCGCCAACGCCCGTTCGGCGAAGGAGGACTGGCCGAAGAAGTGGCCGCCGAGCGGCTCGCCGTCGCGGACGACCGTGCCGGTGCCGTCGGCGCGGCGGCCGCCGATCAGGTTCAGCGGCAGCCAGGTGGCGCAGTAGGCGGGGTGGCCGCCGTGACAGTTGCGGCAGTTGCCACAGGAGGTGAAGGACAGCACGACATGGTCGCCGGGGGCCACGGCGGTGACGGCGGAGCCGACGGCTTCGACGACTCCCGCGCCCTCGTGGCCCAGGACCCCGGGCAGCGGGAAGGGAAGGGCACCGCTCGCCACGCTGAGGTCGGTGTGACACAGGCCGGTGGCCACCATGCGGACGACCGCCTCGTACGGCCCCGGCTCGTCGAGTTCGACGTCGCTGAGGGTGAAGGGCGCGCCGCCGGACTCGACCACGGCGGCTCGGGTGGTGATGGGCATCGTGCGGACTCCTGGTGGGCGGGGCTCAGCCGAGCGAGACGACGACGGACTTGACCTTGGTGTAGGCGGCGAGGGACTCGGGGCCGTACTCGCGGCCGAAGCCGGAGGCCTTGACGCCGCCGAAGGGGACGGCGGGGTCGAGCATCGCCCAGTCGTTGATCCAGACGATCCCGGCCTGGAGGCGGGCGGCGACCCGGTGGGCGCGGGTGAGGTCGCCGGTCTGGATACCCGAGGCCAGGCCGTAGGGCGTGGAGTCGGCGAGGGCGACGGCCTCGTCCTCGGAGTCGAAGGGCTGCACGGTGAGGACCGGACCGAAGATCTCGTCCTGGATCACCCGGGAGTCGTTCGGCAGGTCGGCGATGACGGTCGGCTGGTAGTAGAAGCCGCCGTTCAGGTCGAGGCGTTCGCCGCCGCAGACGATGCGGCCGCCCTCCTTGCGGGCTGTCTCGACGTACTCCTCGACCTTGCGCAGATGCTTCTCCGCCGCCATCGGCCCGACCACGGTGGCCGGATCGCGAGGGTCGCCGACCGGGACGCCGGGGACGGCGCCGGCGAGTATGCCGAGCAGGGTGGCGTGGACGGGGCGGGCGACAAGGAGCCGGGGGCCGCCCATGCAGAACTGGCCGGTGTTGAAGACGAACGCCTTGATGACCGCGCCGACCGCTTTCTCCAGGTCGGCGTCCTCGAAGACGAGGTGGGCCGCGTTGCCGCCGAGTTCCATGGTGACCGGCTTGAGCGCCTCCCCGGCGGTGCTCGCCACATGCCGGCCGACGGCGGTGGAGCCGGTGAACGCGACCTTGTCGACGCCCGGGTGGCGCAGCAGGGCCTCGCCGGCGACCGGTCCGGCGCCGGTGACGACGTTGACGACACCGTCGGGGACGCCCGCCTGCCGGAACAGCCGGGCCATGTACAGGGCGCTGAGCGGGGTCTCGTCGGCCGGCTTGTGGACGACCGTGTTGCCGGCCGCGAGGGCCGGGCCGATCTTCGAACCGGCCAGGACCAGGGGGAAGTTGAACGGGGTGATGGCGGCGACGACGCCGATCGCCTCGCGCCGGGTGTAGGCGAGGGCGTGCAGCGGGGTGTCGCGGACGGCGCCGTCCAGGGAGTGGGCGAGAGCGGCGAAGTGCTCGTAGTCGTTGGCCGCGTTGGTGACGTCGACGGCCCCGGCCAGTGTGATCGGCTTGCCGACGTCCAGGCTCTCCAGGGCGGCGATCTCCTCGGCGTTCTCCCGGATCAGCTCGGCGATCCGGTGCAGTACCCGGCCGCGCTCCCGGCCGCTGAGCCCCGACCACTCCCCCGCGTCGAAAGCCTCCCGGGCGGCGCGCACGGCGGCGTCGACGTCACCGGCGCCCGCCTCCGCGACGGTGGTGATCACCTGGCCGGTGGCCGGGTCGATCACCTCCGTGCGGGCGCCGTCGGCGGCGTCCCGCCACTGTCCGCCGATGAACAGCTGCCCTGGTCCGGTCTCGAAGGTGGTCGTCATTGCCCACTCCCCAGCGTCGATGGCGCGGCCGGCGTCGACCGCTTGGTCGCCAAGATTTCAACAAACAGGATTCCTGTTGGTTCAGCACCTGGTCCGCAGTCTGATTACAGACAGGATTCCTGTCAATGGTCTAGGGTGCACGCATGGTCGGTACAAAGACACGCCCCTCGCTGCTCTACATGGTCAAGCAGCTGGAGCTCGTGGTGCGCTCACACCTCGACGAGCTGGTGAAGCCCGCCGGGATCACGGCGCTGCAGTACACGGCCCTGACCGTCCTGGAGCGCCATGACGGCCTTTCGGCCGCCCAGTTGGCACGGGACTCCTTCGTGACCGCCCAGTCGATGGCCGACCTCGTACGGTCGCTGGAGAGCCGTGGGCTGATCCGCCGGGAGCGGAACCCGCACAACCGGCGCGAGCTGCTGATCCTGCTCACGGACGAGGCGCGCGAGCTGCTCGCCGGCGTCGCCGGGCCGGTGCGGGAGCTGGAGGAGCGGATGGTCCGCGAGCTCACCGCACACCAGGAGGAGCAGTTCCGCCAGACGCTGGGCAAGGCCTGGCACGCGCTTTCGTAGCGCAGCGGCAGCGCTCCCACGTGCCCGTTCGTCGACTGTCGCGCACGCCACAGAAAATGACGCACCGAAGCAGCAGACATATGTCAATCGAACATGCTCAAATTCCCTCCATCGAGGGTAACTTGCAAGGCGGGGAACGGAATTGGACCGGCTGGGGTGGGAGGTGATGCCGTCGTGCGCCAGGAACCCCGACAGGATCCCGGGCCGCTCACCCGGCACCTGCGCATCCACCAGGACCGCGGCTACACGGTGCTGGAGTTCCGGGGCGAGATCGACATCGCGGCGGCGACCGAGATGGCGCCCTATCTGGACCGGGTGACCGGGCGGGAGAGCACCCGGGTGGTGATCGACATGCTGCCCGTCGACTTCTTCGACTGCTCCGGGCTGCGGCTGCTGTACCGGGCACGCGGCCGGGTGCTGGAGCGCGGCGGACAGCTCCAGCTGGTGTGCACACACCCGCTGACCCTGCGGGTGCTGAGGGTGACGGGACTGTCGCAGCTGCTGCCGCCGCTGGCGACGCTGGACGCGGCCCTCGGCCGCCCGGAGGCCACGTCCGGGTCGTTATGACGTCGTGTCAGGCAAGGCTGTGCGGAGCCTACTTGAGGATACTGATCACCTGACCGGCGCCGACCGTCCGGCCACCCTCACGGATCGCGAACTTCAGCCCCTCCTCCATCGCGACCGGCTGGATCAGCTGGACGTGCACGGTGGTGTTGTCGCCCGGCATCACCATCTCGGTGCCCGGCGGCAGCGTGACGACTCCGGTCACGTCGGTGGTGCGGAAGTAGAACTGGGGCCGGTAGTTCTGGAAGAACGGGGTGTGCCGGCCGCCCTCGTCCTTGGAGAGGATGTACGCCCGGGCCTCGAACTCCGTGTGCGGGGTGACCGATCCGGGCCTGATGACGACCTGGCCGCGCTCGACGTCGTCACGCTTGACCCCGCGCAGCAGCAGGCCGACGTTCTCGCCGGCCCGGCCCTCGTCGAGCAGTTTGCGGAACATCTCGACGCCGGTGACGGTGGTCCTGGTCTTCTGCGGGTGGATGCCGATGATCTCGACCTCGCTGTTGACCCGCAGTACGCCGCGTTCGATCCGGCCGGTGACGACCGTGCCCCGGCCGGTGATGGTGAACACGTCCTCGATCGGCATCAGGAACGGCCGGTCCACCTCCCGCACCGGCTCGGGCACGAACTCGTCGACGGCGTCGAGGAGTTCGAGCAGGGACGCGGTCCATTCGGGGTCGCCCGCCAGGGCCCTGAGCGCGGAGACCCGGACGACCGGGACGTCGTCGCCGGGGAACTCGTACTCGCTGAGCAGCTCGCGCACCTCCAGCTCCACCAGTTCCAGGATCTCCTCGTCGTCGACCATGTCGGTCTTGTTGAGCGCGACGACGATGTACGGCACGCCCACCTGCCTGGCCAGCAGGACGTGTTCCTTGGTCTGCGGCATCGGCCCGTCGGTGGCCGCGACCACCAGGATCGCCCCGTCCATCTGGGCGGCCCCGGTGATCATGTTCTTGATGTAGTCGGCGTGGCCCGGGCAGTCGACGTGGGCGTAGTGCCGGCGCTCGGTCTGGTACTCGACATGCGCGATGGAGATGGTGATGCCGCGCTGCCGCTCCTCGGGCGCCTTGTCGATCTGGTCGAACGGGGTGAACGGGTTGAGCTCGGGGAACTTGTCGTGCAGCACCTTGGTGATGGCCGCGGTGAGTGTCGTCTTGCCGTGGTCGATGTGCCCGATGGTGCCGATGTTCACATGGGGTTTCGTCCGTTCGAACCTGGCCTTCGCCACTGGGGGCCTCCCGTCCGCCTCGGTGGAGCCGAGCGCGGGTCAGCGCCGCAACTCCTCCTTCCTGTCTAGACGTTGCGCGGCTCGTCGAACAGGGCGCTCACGGACTCACCGTTGTGAATACGGCGTACGGCCTCGGCCAGTGCCGGGGCGATGGACAGGACCCGCAGCTTGTCGGTGTACTCCTCGACGGGTACCGGCACGGTGTTGGTGCACACGATCTCCAGCACGTCGGGCTGCTCGCTCAGCCGCTTGAGCGCCCCGGCCGCGAACAGGCCGTGCGTGCACGCGATCCGGATCGAGCGGGGCGGCCCCAACTCCCGTAGCCGCTCCAGGAGTTCGACTACCGTGCTGCCCTTGGCGATCTCGTCGTCGAGCACGATGACGTCCCGGTCGGCCACATCGCCGATGACGGAGCTGATGATCACCCGGTCGTCGGCGAACCGCTGCTTGGCGCCGGCCGCCACCTGGGCGCCGATCAGCCGGGCGAAGGCGGCGGCCTCCTTCGCGTTGCCGAGGTCGGGCGAGACGACCGTGGTGCGCGACAGGTCGTACCGCCGGAAGTGCGCGGCCAGCTCCCGCAGGGCGTGCAGATGGTCGACCGGCACCGAGAAGAAGCCGTGCACCTGCGGGGCGTGCAGGGTCATGGCGAGGACCCGGCTCGCACCGGCGGCCACCAGCAGATCGGCGACGAGGCGACCGCCGAGCGAGATGCGCGGGGCGTCCTTCTTGTCGGAGCGGGCGTAGGAGTAGTGCGGCATGACGACGGTGATGCGGCCCGCGGAGGCACCACGGGCCGCGTCGCACATCAGCAGCAGCTCCACCAGGTGCTCCTGCACCGGCCGGACCAGGGGCTGGATCAGGAAGACGTCCCGCTCCCGGCAGTTCGCCTGGAGCTGTACCTCCAGACAGTCGTTGGCGAACCGGCTGACCCGTGTCGGGCTGAGCGGCACCCCGAGGTGCGCGCAGACCTCCTCGGCCAGCTCGGGATGGGCGCTGCCGCTGAAGACGGCGATGTCTCGCACGATCCGCTCCTCGCATGATCAATACGGGCTACGCGTTCATGCTACGGACCGTTGCGCTCTCACCACGGCACGGATGTGCCGTCCCAGGAGAAGAACCCGCCGGTCGGCCCGTCGTCGGGCAGCAGCGCCAGCCGTACGGCCCCGCGTGCCCCCTCGGCCGGATCGCCGCCCCCCGCGGCCGCCCCGGGGACCAGGTCGGTGGCCCGGCGCCCCGGGGCGAGGGCGTTCACCTTGATGCCGTCGTCGGCCAGCTCCTGGGCGTAGAACAAGGTCAGCGCGTTGAGCGCGGCCTTCGAGGAGCGGTAGGCGGCGGACCGGGGGCTGCCGGGGGCGAACTGCGGATTGGGGTGGGTGCTCCAGGTGAGGGACGCGGTGCCGCTGGAGACGTTCACGACGCGCGGGTGGGCGGAGCGGCGCAGCGCGGGCAGGAAGGCGTTGGTGACCGCGACGACACCGAAGACGTTCGTCTCGTAGGTCCGCCGGAGGTCCTCGACGCCGGTCTCGGTGGGCGGGCCGGTGACCGGCTGGACGCCGGCGTTGTTGACCAGGACGTCCAGGCGGTCGAGGCGGGCGGCGGCGCGCTCGATGCTGCCGGGATCGGTGACGTCGAGGGCCAGGAGCCGGGCGTCGCCGCCGATCTCCGCGGCGGCCCGCTCGCCGTGCTCGATGTCCCGGGAGCCCACGTGGACGCTGAAGCCGGCCTCCACGAGGAGCCGGGCGGTATGGAAGCCGATGCCCTTGTTGGCACCGGTGACGAGTGCTGTGCGATCGTTCATGACAGCCACGGTTCCCCGGCCGCGTCCGTCCTGCCAGGGACCACCTGTACCAGGCGGACCGGGGAGGCGGCGGTATGGCGAGGCAGGAACTGGCCCGCTTCCTGCGGGAGCGCCGGGCGGCACTGCGTCCGCGGACGGTGGGACTCGCGCCGGGCACCGTCCCGCGCCGGACGCCCGGCCTGCGGCGTGAGGAGGTCGCGGAGCTGGCCCACATGTCCGTCGACTACTACACCCGTCTGGAGCAGGCCCGCGGCCCCCGCCCCTCCCCGCGCGTCCTGGACGCCCTGGCCGGGGCGCTGCGGCTGGCCCCCGCCGAGCGCAGCCATCTCTTCCGGCTGGCCGGCTCGGCCGCGGCGCCGCCCGCCCCCGTGGCGGTCCGGCGGGTGCGCCCGCACGTGGCCGGAATGCTGGAGCGGCTGCCCGACACCGCGGCGATCGTCACCGACGCCTCCTACGGCCTGGTGGCCTGGAACCCCCTGGCCCAGCTGCTGTTCGGCGGGGACCTGGGACGCGGCACGACCAACCTGGCGCGGCGGCGCTTCCTGGGCCAGGGCCGGATGTACGCGAGTTCCGCTGCCGGGGAATTCGGCCACATCGTCGTGGCCCGGCTGCGGCGGGCCGCCGAGCGGTATCCGCACGACGCGCAACTCGCCGCCCTGCTGGAGGAGTTGCGCGCGGGGAGTGAGGAGTTCCGGCGCATCTGGGCGACCCATCCGGTGCATGCGCCGGGGCATCGCACCAAGGTCCTCGACCATCCGGAGCTGGGGCGGCTCCGGCTGAACTGCGACGTCCTGCTGGTGCCGGAGGACGACCAGGAGGTCGTCCTCGTCACGGCCGATCCGGGCTCGGCGTCGGCACGCCGGCTCGCGGAACTGGCGGCGCGGGTCTAGCCGGCCAGGAAACGGGCCCTCGTGCCCCGGCACACGGCCAGTTGGCGTGCCCGTCGGTGAGGAGGTGGACGACGATGTTGCCGAGCGCGGACATCGGGACACGTCACACGGTGCATCGGACAAAGGGGCCGGGACGTGCCTTCTGCGGTCATCCGGGGCTCCTGGCACGCCGACGGGAGGTCACTCCACGCCAAAGCGTGTATCAGTCCTGCGTCAGCTGTCTCAATCGGCCAACAACACGGTCTGGCAAGGCGTTCGGCGGGCATTCGTCTCGTTGGAAAGGAGGACCGTCACATGGCGAGTTCCACCAAGGAGAGCAAGGAGACCTCCGAGAAGGAGACTCCGGTCAAGGCCCGGCCCCGGCGCATGCCCGGTTGGGCGAAGCTGCTCACCGCGTTCGTGCTGGTGCTCGTGGTGCTGTTCGCCGGGATCAAGCTGGCGGTGCTACCGGGCATCAAGGACCTGTTCGGCACGGAGACCCGTGACAACACGGGCCCCGCGCTGCTCAAGTCCATCCAGGACATGAGCCGTTACGACGCGGCGTCGGGCAACTTCCAGGTCGTCGTGGACCTGGAGAAGGACGCCAAGTACCTGCCGAGCGCGATCCGCGGCACCCGCACCCTGTACGTCGGGGCGGGCAACGTCGATTCCTATGTCGACCTCGGGAAGATCGGCGAGAAGGACGTGACGGTCAACGACGACCGCACCGAGGCCACCATCCGGCTGCCGCACGCGCAGCTCGGCAAGGCCACCCTGGACGCCGACCACTCCTACGCCGTCTCCAAGCAGCGCGGTCTGCTGGACCGGCTCGGCGACCTGTTCTCGGACAACCCCAACAGCGAGCAGGCGGTGCAGAAGCTGGCCGTGAAGCACATCTCGGACGCGGCCAAGACCAGCGGTCTGACCACCCGGGCCGAGACCAACACCACCGACATGCTGGAGGGCCTGCTGCACTCCCTCGGCTTCACGGAGGTGCATGTGTCCTACGGCACGGTCTGATCAGGACTGTGTGATCAGCCGCCCAGCACACCCGGCAGGGCCAGCGCCCCGAGCGTCGCGGCGCCGACCAGCAGCCAGGCCACGTAGTCCCCGACGTGCCCGGACTGCAGGCGGCGCAGCGGCAGCGCCCGGCCCCGGGCCCCCAAGCGGCCGGGGCGGGTGACCGCGAGGGCGGCCAGGCCGACGGCCAGGAGGGTGGAGAGGCAGCCCAGCAGGACCCCGGTGGACGTCCAGTGGACGGCGGCCGGGGTCCTGCCCCTGTCGACGGCACGGGCCAGCGCCGCCGGGAAGCCGGGGGCGAGGCCCATGGCCAGGGCGCCGGCCAGCAGCACGGCGGGGACGGCGGTCATCGTGCCCGGGATCCGCCCGAGCCGGCCCTCGGTCTCGGGCTCCTCGCCGGTCCCGGTGGTCTCGTACGCGTCGCCCTTGGGCGGCCGGTCCCCGAGGCCCAGGAAGACCCGGGCGGCGACCCGCAGCACCGCCCCCGCCGTCACCGCCGACACGATGACGTAGAGCACGGTCAGTGGAGCGCCCACCGCCTCCTCGGCGACCGATTTGCCGAGCGCGGTGCCGAACGGCGGCAGCCCCGCGAGGGCCAGCGCCCCGAGGGTGAACAGGACGCCCACCGCGCGCAGTTCCCGGGCCCGGCCGTGCAGCGCGCGTTCGTCGACGTTGCCGTAGCGGTCCAGGAGGATCCCCGCGCAGGCGAACAGGGCGGCCTTCACCCCGGCGTGCCCGAGCAGGTACAGGGCGACTCCGGAGTCGCCCGCCGGGGTCAGGACGCCGAGGCCGACGAGGAACAGCCCGGTGTGGGCGATCGTGGAGTTGGCCAGCAACCGCTTGATGTGCCGTTGGTGCCAGCACATGAACGCGCCCAGCACGGCCGTGAGCGTGCCGAGGACGACCAGTGCCCGTTCCAGGTCGGCGGCCGGGATGCCGCCGGGTCCGGCGAAGACCGTGCCGTACACCCGCCACACCCCGTAGCCGCCGAGCTCGACCATGACTCCGGAGAGGAGCATGCAGACCGGGGTGGGGGCGACGGCGTGGGCGTCCGGGAGCCAGAAGTGGAAGGGCACGGCGGCGGCCTTGACCAGCAGTGCGGTGAGCACCAGCACGAAGGCGGCCAGGACCAGCGCGTCGGGGCGGCCGTGCGCGTCCAGGCCGCGACCGATCTTCGCCATGCCCAGTTCGCCGGTGCGGGCGTACAGCAGGGCGATACCCGTCAGCATGGCGTACGCGCCGAGGGAGTTGACCACGCCGAAGGTCAGGGCCCCCTGCACCGCCTTCGCCTCGTCGATGCGGTAGCCGGTCAGCGCGTAGGCGACGACGCTCATCAGCTCGAAGAACACGAACGCGTTGAACAGGTCGCCCGCGAGCGCGAAGCCGCACATCCCGGCCTGGAAGACCAGCATCAGCGCCGGGAAGGAACCCGCGTGGCGGCGCGGCGGCTCCGCGAAGTAGTGCCATGAGTAGACCAGCGCGGCCAGGGTCAGCAGTGAGGCGAGAGCGGCCATGCCGAGCGCCGGGCCGTCCCCGGTCAGCACGATCCCGACACTCTCCCCGCCGACCGGCCGCCAGCCGCCGGCCCACTCGACCAGCGGGGGCGAGGAGTTGAGCAGCAGGACCAGCGCGAGGGCGCAGGTGCCCGCGCACACCACGCAGGCGAAGCTCTCGGCGAGGACCCGGTGCAGTCGGCGGCCACCGGCCACCAGCAGGGTGGCACCGAGCAGCGGGACGGCCACGAGCAGCGGCAGCAGGTGGCGCATCAGCCGCGCAGCTCCGTCAGTTCGTCCGGATCGACCGTGCCGTGCCGCTTGGCGACCTGCAGGACCAGCGCGAGCAGCAGCGCGGTGACGGTCGCGCCGACGACCACGTCGGTCAGGGCGAGTGCCTGCACCACCGGGTCGACCAGCGGCCGGGTGCCGGGCCGGAGATCGGAGAAGACGGGTGCGGTGCCGCCGTCGCGGTAGCCGACCGCGAGCAGCAGGACGTACGTCGACGACTGGACGACGGCCAGACAGCCGACGGCGTGGATCAGGTTCCGGCTGGTGGCAAGGCCGTAACAGCCCGTCAGGAAGATCCAGACAGCGACCAGATAGGGGAATACGTGCATCACCGGCGGCTCAACTCCCGTTCTCCTCCTCGATCTCCACGGCCTGGTCGAGGAAGCTCGCGAGCAGGACGACGACCGCGCTCGCCACCTCCATGCCGATGGCCGCGTTCAGCAGGGGGACCAGACCGCCGGAGGAGAGCGTGTTGAACGTCCCGTACGGCAGCAGTGTGTTGGCGAGGACGGCGGTGCCGGCCAGCAGCCCGGAGAGGCCCAGCACCAGGTAGGCGCAGGCGGCCAGGGAGTCGGCGACCTCGAAGGCGCCGATCGGGCGGACGCGTTCCAGGGCGTGGTAGTCGGCGCCGAGGTACAGCAGGTGCAGCGCGGTCGCGGCGACGACCCCGCCCTGGAAGCCGCCGCCGGGGCTGAGCTGCCCGTGCGCGATGACGTACAGGCCGGTGACCAGGGCGACGGGGAGCACCAGCAGGGCGTACCGGCGGACGGGCAGGGCGACTTCGGCGGACCCTGGACGGGCCCGGTGCTCGTCGCGGGTCTGGCGCAGCAGGACCACACAGCCGAGGACGGCGGCGAAGAGGATGCTCATCTCGCCGAGGGTGTCGTAGGCGCGCTGGTCGAAGTTGACGGAGGAGATGACGTTGGCGGTGTGCCGGGCCAGGGCGGCACGGACGGCGCGGTCGCCGTAGGGGTGGCTGCGGCCGCCGAAGGACGGCAGGTCGAGGCCGGCGGCGACCAGCAGGGCGGCGAGGCCAGCGCCGCCGACGGCAAGCAGCCACAGCCGCAGGCGCCGGGTCACCTGTCGTCCGCCTTTCGGCGCCGCTTGACCTTGCGGACCGACAGCATGATCAGCAACGGGGTGAGCGCGGAGCCGACGGCGAGCTGGGAGAGACCGACGTCGGGGGCCTGGAGCACGGTGAACAGGGCACCGAGGAACAGTCCGAGGAGGGACAGCACCAGGGCCTGGCGGGCCGGGTCGCGGGTCGCCACGGCCGCGGTCGCCGAGGCGGCCGTCAGCAGCAGCGCGACGACGATCACCGCGTCAGCCACCGCGCACCCCCCGGAACCCGCCGGACAGCGCCCGTGACGCGACCACGTTCCCGCCGACCAGGAGCGCCCCGATCACCAGCAGTTTCACCGTCGCCCGACCCGGTCCGGTCACCGCGCAGACCACCAGCACGACCACCGCGCCGACCCCGGCCGCCGTCCAGGTCAGGCCCCAGGCGGCGGGCCGTTCGTCCGCCAGGTCGTCGGCGAGCAGCCGGGCGAAGACCAGCGTGCCGACGGGACCCAGCAGCGCGAGGAGCAGCGCGAGATCGACGTAGGACGTACGGCCGTAGCCCTGGGCGAGCAGCAGCAGGCTGGGGCAGACCGCGGAGGTGGCGAGGTTCTGGCCGACCACCCGGCGGCCGAGCGGGCCGGTGGCGACCGCCCACAGAGCGGTGCCCGCTCCCCCGGCCAGCAGCACGGTCGCGGCCAGGATCCAGCCGTTCACCGCCAGGTCACCGCCCGTCGGCCGACCCGGGCCGCGAGGGCGCCGACCGCCGCCGCGCTCGCGCCGACGATCCGCTCCAGGGTGTCGACGCCGCCGATGAACACCAGCCAGAGCAGGGCCAGTCCGGCCCACCAGGTGAGCAGTTCGGCCGCGGCGACGAGCGCCGTACGTCCGGTCATCCGCCGCCTCCTTGGGCCGCCTTGCGACGCTATGCCCGTTTCGCCGTCTCCGGCATCCAAGCACCGCATCCGTCGCGGGGAGCGACGGCACGCGGGAACGGGTCCGGAGTGCCCGGGGAGCGCGGACGGAAACCTCGGGTGCGCTCCGGCCGCCGCCATGGGTGAGGGCATCTCCGGGCGGTTCCTGGGTAACTGGGTCAGCACGCCGGACTGTTGACAAGTGGAGGACCTAATGGCCAGTGCCGCCTCGCGCCTGCGCACGACCAGGGCCGAGAAGAACGAGGGGACGAACACGGACAAGGACACCGGAAAACGGCCCGGGGTACTGACCAAGGCCGCCCGCGCTGTCGGCGTCCGCCGCACCGAGCCGGCCGCCACCACGAAGGCCGGCACCACGAAGGCCGGCACCACGAAGGCCGGTACCGGAAAGACGAAGGCCGGTACCGGAAAGACCGCCGACACCGGGAAGAAGGGCCGCGCCGGCAAGGCGGGGCGTACCGGCAGGACAGGCGGCGCGGGGAAGGCCGGCGGCACCGGCAGAGCGAGCCGCACCGCCGGGGCCACCGGTACCGAACGCCGTCCGCTCCCGCTGCCGTTGCGGGTGCTGGCCATGCTGTGCGCGTTCGCGGTGATGGTGGCGTTCGCCGTCGTGCTGGCCCGGCTGACGCTGGATCCCTCGCCGGCGTCCGTGTCGATCGCGCACACCAATCTGCATCCCGGCCGCTCCCTCAAGATCTATCTGGACCAGCCCGCCTTGCGGGACGCGGTCAAGCAGATCGGCGGGAACATCGTGCTCGGCGTGCCGTTCGGGATCATCGTGCCGGTCCTCGTGCCGCGCGCCCGGGGCTTCTTCGGGGTGCTGCTGCTCACCGCGTTCGTGATGCTGATGGTCGAGACGGCTCAGGGCCTGCTGGTCGAAGGGCGCGCCTTCGACGTGGACGACGTCATCCTCAACACCTCGGGGGCGCTGATCGGCTGGGTGCTGCTGGGCCGCAGGCTCGGCCGGGCGGTCCACGCGCGCAAGCCGAAGAAGGCGAAGGCCTGACAGGTGAAGGCATGACCCGCCCGCGACCGCTCCGCGCGGGGGCCCGGGAGGGTCATCGCCCGATCGTCCGACACTGGTCCGTACCAAGGTATTGACGCACCACTTATCTCATCTCTTAAATCAAGAGGCGACGCCTTCACCCCCCACCTCGGCCGGACGCCTCCCCGCGCCCGGCCGCCGTACGGAAGGACGAGCCGTGGCCTCCCCGCGCCTTATCCGCAGATGTCTGTTCGCCGCCCTGTCCGCCGCCCTCATCGGGTCGGTCGCGGTCGGTCCCGCACACCGGGCCGAGGCCGCCGACGCCGGTGCGGCCGCCGTGACCTTCTCCGACACCTTCGACGGGCCCGCCGGTTCGGCGGTCAACTCCTCGAAGTGGACCCTGGAGACCGGCGACAACGTCAACAACCACGAACGGGAGTACTACACCTCCGGCACCAACAACGCGGCCCTCGACGGCCAGGGCCACCTGGTCATCACGGCCAAGAAGGAGAACCCCGCCAACTACCAGTGCTGGTACGGCACCTGCCAGTACACCTCGGCCCGGATGAACACCTCGGGCAAGTTCAGCGCCCAGTACGGACATGTCGAGGCCCGGATGAAGATCCCGCGCGGGCAGGGCATGTGGCCCGCGTTCTGGATGCTGGGCAACGACATCGGACAGGTCGGCTGGCCGAACTCCGGTGAGATCGACGTGATGGAGAACGTCGGGTTCGAGCCCTCGACCATCCACGGCACCATCCACGGCCCCGGCTACTCCGGCTCGGCCGGGATAGGCGCCGGCTACACGCTGCCGAACGGCCAGGCCTTCGCGGACGGCTTCCACACCTTCGCGGTCGACTGGGCGCCCAACTCGATCACCTGGTCCGTCGACGGGATCGCCTACCAGACCCGCACCCCCGCCGACGTGGGCGGCAACACCTGGGCGTTCAACAAGCCGTTCTTCCTGATCCTGAACCTGGCCGTCGGCGGCTACTGGCCGGGCGACCCCAACAGCTCCACGGCGTTCCCGGCCCAGCTGGTCGTGGACTCGGTGTCGGTGACGACGAGCGACACCGCGGCCGGCGTCGCGATCAAGGGCCTGGCCGGCAAGTGCGTGGACGTGGCCGGGGCGAACTCCGCCAACGGCACCCCCGTGCAGCTCTACGACTGCAACGGCTCCGCCGCCCAGCAGTGGACGGTGGGCAGCGACGGCACCATCCGCGCGCTCGGCAAGTGCCTGGACGTCACGAGCGGCGGCACGGCGGACGGCACGACGGTGCAGCTCTACGACTGCAACGGCAGCGCCGCCCAGAAGTGGGCCGTCTCCGCGGCACACGACATCGTGAACCCGCAGGCGAACAAGTGCCTGGACGTCACCGGCAACAACTCGGCCAACGGCACCCGGCTGCAGATCTGGACCTGCTCCGGCGGCGCCAACCAGAAGTGGACCGTCGGCTGAGAGCAGGACTTGCTGTCCGGCGGTCGCTGTCTAGTGGCGGGGGATCCAGGTGAACTTGTCCCCGCCCACCCAGCAGACCACGGCCGGGTCGTCCAGGTCGTGGACCGTGATCCCGTGGTTCGCGGCGACCGCCAGCACCTCGGTGATGTCCCTCGCCTCACCGACCACCTCACCGTCGATCTCCACGATGCGGAAGGGCATGGTGCCCGGCCTGCCGGTCATGACGCCTAGCACCAGGATCCGCGGCCGGGAGATGAACGGGCTCGCTATCTCGGTCATGCAATCGAGGGTAGATCCCCCCGGGCGGAAGTGACCTGCCTGACTCACCCTGACGGTGGAGGTGGCCATGGGACCCGTCGAGGCGCCGGAGCGGATCACCTTCCTGCTGGAACGGTCCCTGGCACCGGCCTACCGGGGGCGCGCCTTCCGCATCGCCGCACGGGTCCTGGCCGCCCTGCCCGCCGGTGAGATCGCCGAGCGGGCCCGGGCCGGCACCCTCGAATCGCTGCGGGGCCCGGCCCCACAGACGGCCCAGGCGGTCCGGGAATCGCCCGCCGGAGATTTGCCCGGATATTTGCGCACAATTGAGGAAGACACGGGCGAATCCCGGGCGGCCGGAGTCGGAATTCGACGCGGACGAGGTGTTCGCCGCGTGCGCCGGGTCGGTCGGGTACGGCCGTGGAGATCAACAGTCGCCCCGAGCGTCCGGACGGAGAAGTGCGGCGTACCCGCCGAGCGGGTGGTGAACACCTGGCCGGCGGAGCGGCTGTGGCCTGGACCGGGGCCGGGTGACGCTCATCACGTCAGGGCCTGGAACAGCCCGGGGTGGTTGTCCGTTGAACCAGCCGTGGGTGCGGATGGGACAGTGTCCCCGGGCCTCACCTTTTGCCCACAGGGACGATCGTTCGGCTGAAGCCCTGTGGAGCCTTTCGCCGAGAGGCGACCGCCATCCGTGCCCACCACTTGGCCGCCCCGGCCGCGAATCCCCCGTCGCGGCCGGGGCTTTCCGTTGTTCGGGGCGGCTCCCGGGCACCGGGACGTCGGCTTGACTTCGAGAGCACTCCAATTCGTAGCGTTCAAGTCATGAGCACTACGACTCCACAGCACAAGATCGGTTCCGGATTCGGCGCGGACAGCACCGCCGACGACGTCCTGGCGGGCCTCGACCTCGGCGGCCGGCTCGCGATCGTCACCGGCGGCTACTCCGGGCTCGGCCTGGAGACCACCAGGGCACTGACCAAGGCGGGCGCCCACGTCGTCGTCCCCGCCCGGCGCGCCGAGGCCGCCCGGGAGGCGCTGGCCGGCCTGGACGGGGTCGAGGTGGACGAGCTGGACCTCGGCGACCTGGACAGCGTGCGCGGCTTCGCCGAGCGGTTCCTGGCCTCCGGCCGGCCCGTCGACTTCGTGATCGACAACGCGGGCATCATGGCCTGCCCCGAGACCCGGGTCGGGCCCGGCTGGGAGGCCCAGTTCGCCACCAACCACCTCGGGCACTTCGCCCTGGTCAACCGGCTCTGGCCGGCCCTCGAACCGGGCGGCGCCCGGGTCGTCTCGGTCTCCTCGCGCGCCCATCACTTCGCCGGGATGCGCTGGGACGACGTCCAGTGGCGGCACGACTACGACAAGTGGCAGGCCTACGGTCAGGCCAAGACCGCGAACGTGCTGTTCGCCGTGCACCTGGACCGGCTCGGCCAGGACTCCGGCGTGCGGGCCTTCGCCCTGCACCCGGGCGGGATCATGACCCCGCTCCAGCGGCACATCCCCCGCGCGGAGATGCTCGAACGCGGCTGGATCGACGAGCAGGGCAACGTGCTGAACCCACAGGGCTTCAAGACGCCCCCGCAGGGTGCGGCCACCCAGACCTGGGCGGCGACCTCCCCGGATCTGGCGGGCATGGGCGGGGTGTACCTGGAGGACTGCGACATCGCCGAGCCCGCCGTGGAGGGCGAGCCGACCGGCGTCAAGGACTGGGCGATCGACCCGGACCAGGCCGCCCGGCTCTGGGACCTCTCGGCGGAGCTGACGGGCGTGAACGCGTTCGCCTGACACCACCGCCACGCTCCCGGCGTCGACGAACTCCCCGACATCCGAGGGCAGCTGCCCCGCACGGGGCTGGAACCACCGTGGGCCGCGTGCAGGCTCCCGGGTGCCGTGTGCCGTGTGCCGTGCGTAGGCTCCCGCGGATCCGAGGCCAGTTGCCCCGCACGTGGCTCGGCCAGGCCGTGCGCCGTGCTCAGGCCGACGGTTCGTCCGGCAGCGGGTCGTCGGGGTGCACCACCCCCGGGCGCGGTGCACCCCGGGGTCCCGTCCCGGCCTCGTCGGTGTCGGGGAGGTCGGCGTCGTCGGGGGCGTCCGGGGCACTGTCCGCGGCCGCCTCCCACGGGTCACGGCCTTCTGGCCGGGCCTGCTGGTCCGGCATGTCCCGGGGTACGGGTCCACTGTCCTGCTGGTCACCCACGGCTGCTCCCCTCGCACGTCACATCGGTCCGGGCAGTACGCGGGTACCTCGCCCGGGAGCCGTGAAACCGGGGGCGGCTCAGCGCGGGGTCCGCTCCTCCAGCGCCGTGCGCCAGGCGGGCAGGCGGTCCTCGGTCGCCGGTTCCGCGCGGCGCCCGCCGCGGCTGAAGAAGTCGGCGAGGGGCAGGATCGCGGCCCCGACGGTGACCGCGTCCGGGCCCAGCCGGCCGAGGTCGATGGTGACCTGTTCGGCGGGGTGGCGCAGCGCGTACGTGGTCGCGTACCGGCGGACGGCGGGCAGGAAGCGGGCGCCGAGCTGGAGGCCGGCCCAGCCGCCGATCAGGATCCGCTCGGGCTGGAAGAGGTTGATCAGGTCGGAGAGGCCGGCGCCCAGGTATTCGGCGGTCTCCTCCAGGACGGCGAGCGCGACCGGGTCGGGCTCGGTGCCCTCGGGTGGGTAGGCGGCGGCGAGCATCGCGGTCAGCGCGGTCTCCTCGTCGGTGCCCTCGGCCGGACGGCCGCCCTCCTCGCGCCAGCGGGCCAGCAGCGACTCGGCACCGGCGTACGCCTCCAGGCAGCCGAGCGCACCGCAGCGGCAGCGGCGGCCCCGCACCCGTACCGTGAGATGGCCCCACTCGACGGCCCGGCCGTGCTCCACCTCGGCGCTGACCAGACAGGCGCCGACGCCGGAGCCGAACAGCACCACGACCGCGTTGTCCGCGCCGCGCCCGGCGCCGAACCACATCTCTGCCTGGCCCAGGGTCTTGGCACCGTTGTCGATGAAGTACCGCACGGAGTCCGGGAGTTGGCAGCCGGTGCGGAGCAGTTCCTCCAGCGGAACGGCGTCCCAGCCGATGGTCTGGCCGTGCACCAGGGCACCCCGGTCGGCGGTGTGCTCGACGATGCCGGGGACGCCGACCCCGACGCCGAGCAGCAGTTCGGGCGAGGCCCCCTCGGTCGCGAGGACCTCCGCGATGCCGTCCCGGATGTGGCCGACGATCACCTCGACGTCGTAGCCCTGCTGCTCCAGCGGACGCTCGACCCGGGCGAGTTCGGTGAGCGTGAGGTCGAACAGCTCGACCCGGACCCGGGTCTCGCCGACGTCGACGCCGATCATGTGGCCGCTGTCGGGGGCGACACGCAGCAGGGTGCGGGGCCGGCCGCCGTCGGAGTCGACGCTGCCGGCCTCCTCGACCAGACCGTCGGCGACCAGGTCGGCTACCACGTTGCTCACCGAGCCGGAGCTCAGGCCGGTGGCCGGGCCCAGCTCGAAGCGGCTGAGGGGGCCGTCGAAATAGAGCCGCTGGAGTACGGCCGTGCGGTTGGCCCTCCTGAGGTCGCGTACCGTGCGCCCGTTCCGCCCCGCCATGTGGCTCCCTTCACGAACCCTTCCCGACCTGCAACATACTCCTTCGGGAGGGCGGAAGCGACATTTTCCCAACCCTTAGTTCACGCTGTGAGCTAAGGAGGGGGTGACGGCGGATCGCGCCGTAGGAGTGGGGGTGGCGCGCGGGCGGCGGACTCGTCGTGGTTGCTCGCGCGGTTCCCCGCGCCCCCGAAGGGGCGCTTCGAGCCCGGGCACCGATCAGGATGCCGCGTATACATCCTCCACGTAACGTCCCTCCGCCACCAGCGAGTTCAGCCACTCATCGGCGTCACCACCGGCCGTCCGTTCCCGGTACATGGTACGGAACGCCTCCCGTACCCCCGGGGCCATCCTGCTGCCGTCCCCGCAGACGTACACCCGGGCACCGGCGGCCAGCAGGGCCCAGACCTCGTCGGCCTCGGCGGCGATGCGGTGCTGGACGAAGGTGCCGGCCGTGCTGAAGGCCGGGCGCAGCGACACGGCTCCGGCGGTCTCGGCGCCGCGGAGTTCCTCGGCGTGCAGGAAGTCGGCGTCGGCGGCGTCACAGCCGAAGTAGCAGAGCGCGGGCGGGAGTTCGGCGCCCGCCGCGAGCGCGGCCGTGCGGTCGGCGACGGCGCCCCGGAAGGGGGCCAGGCCGGTGCCCGCGGCGACCATGACGACCGGGGCGCCGGTGTCGACCCGGAAGGCCTCCCGGCAGGGCTGGACGCGGGCGTACAGCGTGTCTCCGGGGCGGAGCGTCGCGAGGTGGCCGGAGCCGGTACCCCGGTAGGTCCCCTTGCCGGACCGGGCGGGTGCCTCCAGCAGGGAGATCATCAGGTCGGCGTGGCGGGGGTCGGTGGCGGGCGACGAGGAGATCGAGTAGTGGCGCGGCTTCAGCGGGGTCAGGAGGTCCAGCAGCCGGGGCCAGTCGAGGGCGCCGCGCAGCGCCGGGTGGTCCTCGACGATCTCGACGAGCGTGCGCGGGTCGTCGCTCAGGGAGGCGAGCGCGGCCTTCTCCGGCGGGCAGGGGTTGGCGTCGGCCAGGAGCGAGTGCTGGTGGGCGTTCGGGCGCCCCTGCAACTCCACGTGGTGGGTGAGGAGCTGGCGTACCGTCAGCGGCCGGTCGACCGCGAGCCCGTCGCGGCGCGGGCGGGTGGCGCGGATGTCGAGGACGGTGTCGAGGTCGACGCCGAGGGCGGTCGCCGCGCGGGTGACGAGCTCCGGGGCGTTGGCGGGGAGCACGGTCAGGTGGTCGGCGGTGCGGTAGGTGACGCCGTCGGGCAGGGCGACGCGCAGGAAGCGCTTGGTGCGCGGGTGGCCGGGGGCGGTGAGGTCATGGGCCTCGGTGACCGTCATGGGGACGAGTCCATGGCGCTCGGCGAGGGCGTCGAAGGGGCCGCCGGTCAGGACGCGGACCTCGTAGGCGGCGGTGGGTTCCGGGCCGGCCGGGGTGGCGTCCGGGTCGCCGTAGTGCTCGAGGAGGGCGGTGCGCAGCCGGGCGGTGAACGCGCGGACGGTGCCGGTCAGGTCGCCGGAGGCGTCGGCGGCGGCCCGGTCGGTGAGGCGGGTGGCGCCGAGTTCGGCGAGGCGGGCGTCGATCCGGGTCGGGAAGTGCTGGTAGGTGGCGGCCCAGTTGCGGTCGCCGACGCCGAGTACGGCGTAGGTCACTCCGGTGAGGTCGGGTCCGCCGTCGAGCCAGGCGGCGAAGGCGGTGGCGTCGTCGGTGGGGCGGCCGTTGTAGGAGGCGGCGGTGATGACGACGGGCCGGTCGGTGGGCAGCCCGCCGGCGTAGGTGTCCAGGGCGGCCACCTCGGTGTCGCAGCCGATGCCGGCCGCCTCGTCGGCGAGTTGGGCGGCGAAGCCTCGGCAGGTGCCGTAGTTGCTGCCGTGCAGGAGGAGGGCGCCGGTGCCGGTGCGGACCCGGGCCGGGAGAGCGGCCGTGTCGTGCGGGTCGTGGGCGACCGTCGGCGCGGCCCCCGGCAGCGGCTGGTGGAGACGGTCGGCGGGGGTGCGCGGGGTGAGGGTCAGGGTGAAGCCCTCGGGCTTGAGGGTGAGGGTCTCCTTGACGGTGAGCGGGTAGTTCGCGTGGTCGTGCGGCCGGTAGCGGTGCACCAGCACGGCCAGCAGCATGGTCGCCTCATGGAGGGCGAACTGCCGCCCGATGCAGGCGCGTTCACCGGTGCCGAAGGGCTTGAAGGCGTGCACCGGGCGGGCCGCCTCGGCCTGCGGGGTGAACCGTGAGGGGTCGAACAGCTCCGGGTTGTCGCCCCAGACCGGCTGGCGGTGCAGCATCGGGGCGAGCACGGTGACGGACTGGCCGGCCCGCAGCGGGACCCGCCCGCCGAGCAGGGTGTCGTCGAGGGCGTGCCGGCCGAACGCGGCCGCGGTGGGCCACAGCCGCAGTGCCTCGTTGAGTACCTGCCGGGTGTAGGTCAGGCGGCCGACCTCGTCGTACGTCGGCTCCGGGTCCGGCGTGTCGCCCCACAGGGCGTCCACCTCGCGCTGGACGAGGTGCAGCGCGGTCGGGTGCTTGGCCAGGTAGTACAGGGCGAAGGACATCGCGCCGGAGGTGGTCTCGTGGCCTGCGATCAGGAAGGTGATGACCTGGTTGCGGATGTTGGCCGCGTCCAGGGTGGTGCCGTCGTCCGGGTGCCGGGCGGAGAGCATCAGGCCGAGCAGGTCCTCGGCTCCGCTCTGGTCGGTGCCGGTACGGGAGGCGATGACGTCGTCGACGACCTGGGCCAGGTAGTCGGCGTCGTCGCGGAAGGCCGCGTCGGCCGCCGAGTGGTCGGTGCCGGGCCTGCGGGCCAGGCGGGTCATGCTCCACTCCAGGCAGCGGACCATGGACTCGACGAAGGGGTGGGGGTCGGTGCGCTCGAAGGAGCCGAAGTCGTAGCCGAAGCCGGCCAGGCCGATGGTGTCGAGGGTCATCCGGGTCATGTCGTCCGGGACGTCGACGGGCCGGCCGTCCCGGGCGGCGCGGTCCCAGGACTCGATGAGCCGGCGGGCGACCTTGAGCATCACCGGGTGGTAGGTGTGCATCGAGCCGAGGGCGAAGGCGGGCATGAGGATGTCGTGCGCCTTGGCCCAGTTGGGCTCGTCGTTGTACGCGGTGAACAGTCCGTCGGCGGCGAAGGCCCGGACGTTCTCCAGGGCGGGCCCGACGTGCTTGGCGAACCGCTGCTCGTCGGCGAGGTCGGCCACCAGGTCGGCGTCGGCGACGAACAGGGTGTCCCGCCCGTGCAGCCGCCGTACGAGGACCGGCCCGTGCTCCCGCATCAGGTTCATGACCTGCTGGATCGGGGTGCGGCCGGGTCCGGTGGCGGTGATGTCGACGACGGGGACGCCGTGCAGGGCGTCTGCGGTGAGGGGGTGCGGCGCGGTGGGGGGCATGGCGCGACAACTGCCTTTCGCGGTAAGGAAGTCCTGCGATCAAGCGTGGTCCTCCGGGGGCGCGGCACGGCGCCGAAGCACTACACGATCGTGCAGTCGAAAGTGCGCGCCGGCTCTTGCGTCAGGCCGTCAAGTTGCCTCTGACCTGCGTGCTCGCCTTGGATGGAGGGCGAAGGAGCGGAGGTGGGCATGGCGGCGGACCGGCTCGACGGTGTGGTGTGGCGCAACCGTGCGCTGACGCTCTTCGACCGGGTGGCGGTGCCGGTCGCGGTGTGCGACGTGTACGGGCTGGTATTGGTGGCCAATCCGGCGATGGCCGCCGAGTGCGGTGCGACCCCGGGACGGCTGCGCGGCCGGGAGGTGCTGGAGCTGTTCCGCCCGCAGGAGGAGGCGCAGGTGGAGCGGATCGCCGAGGCACTGCGGCTGCGGCACCGCTCGCGCTACCAGGTGTCGGTACGGTGGCGGGCGCCAGGCGGGGCCGAGCGGTACGGGGAGCTGACGGCGGACCCGGTCAGCGAGGCCGTGGGCGAGACGCCGTCGCTGCTGGTGATGTTGCGGGTGGACGGCGAGCGCGGGACGCCCGCGGCGGAGCCGGCGAAGGTCACCCCGGTCGAGGGGCGGGTGCTTGCCCTGCTGGCCAGGGGCGCCAGCACCGCCCAGGCCGCCCGCGACCTGGGCCTCACCAAGGACGGCGTCACCTACCACCTGCGCCGCCTGTCGGCCCGCTGGTCGGCGGCCAACCGCACCGAACTGGTCGCCCGGGCCTACGCCTTGGGCGTACTGACGCCCGGTATCTGGCCACCCGAGCCGACGGAGTAGGCGGTACCCGCGCCTTCCGGGGCGCCGAAGCGGGCGAGGGTGTGCCAGACCATCTTGAGGTCCTGGATCGCGTACCGTCCGGTGCGGGCCGCGTCGCCGATGATCCGGGGGTCCACGACGCCTTTCTCGGCGATCAGGGCACCGAGTTCGGCGTACTGCGGGCCCCGGTAGTCGGCGTGGCGGCGCAGGTCGGGCACGGTGAGCCGGTAGCCGGGGTGCCATTCGACCGGGAAGGGCAGTCGGCGGGCCGCCGTTTCGACGGGGGTGCCCCGGTAGCAGGCGTCCAGGACGAGGGCCGCCACGTCCCGGTCGAGCCGTACACCGCCGTGCACCTGGGTCTCGATGTAGTCGTTGAGGGCGTCCTGCTCGTCGGCCTCGGCGAGGGCGAGCAGGTGTGTTCCGGCGGCGACGCCGAAGTCCGTCGGCTCGGCCGCGCTGTCGGGGTAGCAGAAGGTCGCGCGCTGCAGTGCCGGTCCGCTCAGCCGCAGGTGCGAGGAACCGAACCGGGGGGCCGCGCCGACCACTTGGCGGCGGAAGTTCAGCGCCCCGTACACCGGTCGTTCGGCCGGGGCCGCGTCGTCGTAGGTCCCGCCGAAGATCCGGCTCTCCCACCGCCAGCGGTCGCCGCCGGGGTGTGCGGTGAGCCCGCCGTTGCTGGTGCCGGTGACGAACTGTGAGTGGTAGGACCCGTCCCTGGCCAGCGCCTCCAGGATCGGCAGCCCGGCGGACAGCCGGTCGGGGTGGAAGTTCAGGGTGATGGGCAGACCGGGGTCGAGGGCCGGTCCGCAGGACAGCGCGGCCACATGGCGCAGCGCCGCCGCGGCTCGTGCCGTCCCGATGTCGGTGAGTTCCATCGGCTCCCCCGCGACCTGTCCCCGCTCGTTCGGTGCCGGCAGACCTTACCGAATCCGGGCCGCCCGGTCGCGGTCGTTTCGTCGGGCCGGGCGTCAGCTCGTCAGGGCGATGAGCACACCGACCCCGAGGAAGACCACCCCGCCGAACACCAGGAACACCAGTGGGCCCACGACGTGGCGCCTCATGCGGACGCGGGCGGTCTGCGGGTTGGCCGGCAGGTAGACCACCTCCACCTCGCGTCCCGTGGCCAGGCCCATGCCGGAGCCGTGCATGCGTGGGGAGAACTCCACCCGGTAGCCGGAGCGGTCCGTGAAGGCGATGACGGGGATCCACTGCGGCCCCGAGTTGTCGCGGGTACGCACGTTGTCCACGACGACTCCCCAGGTGCGTAGTCCATGTCGGCGCAACCGCCGCACGACCGCGCTCTCCTGCACCGCGAACCCGAGGAGCCCGAGGCCCACCACCGTGCACAGCACCGCACCGAAGTTCAACGCCCCAACCCTTTCGTACCGCCCGACCGTTCGAACCCCCGCGAGCGGGAGACGCGTCGGCCTGGTGTTCGGTTGCGGGACCGGGGCGCGGTGGTCGGAAACTCTCCGTAGTCCACCCTGGTCATCCAGCCACTGGCGCCCGAGTGATCCGCGGAAAATACGTTCGGCCTGACCCGTGAGTGGGAACAGGCCAAGGGATGCAAGACGTACGGGAGTGGGCCAAGGGTCTGACGCGACTGCTGCGGCGCCATCGGGACCCGGTGGTCGTCCAGACGCTGCGGTCGGCCGCCGCGGCCACGATCGCCTACGTCGTCGCGCTCCGGCTGAGTCCGGAACCGGCGCCGCTCACCGCCCCGCTGACCGCGCTCCTGGTCGTGCAGGTGACCCTGTACGCCACCCTCACCAACGGTTTCCGCCGGGTCAACGCGGTGGTGGCCGGTGTGCTGGTCGCCATCGCCTTCAGCCAGCTGGTGGGGCTGACCTGGTGGAGCCTGGCGCTGCTGATCGTGGCGTCGCTGGCGGTGGGACACCTGGTCCGGGTCGACGAGTACATCCCCGAGGTGGCGATCAGCGCCATGCTGGTGCTCGGGGTCACCACCATCAGCAGCACGGCCTGGGCGCGGATCGTGGAGACGCTGATCGGCGCGGTCGTCGGCATGGCCTGCAACCTGCTGCTCCCTCCCCCGGTGTGGGTGGACGAGGCCGGCGAGTCGATCGAGGGCCTGGCCCGCCGGCTGCGTCAGTTGATGCTGCGCATGGGCGAGGAGGCGTCGGGGCTGACGCCGTGGCAGCGGGCGGCCGAGCGGCTGCACGAGGCCCGCCGGCTCGACCACGCCATCGTCGAGGTGGACGCGGCGCTGCGACAGGCCGAGGACAGCCTGCGGCTCAATCCGCGGGTGAAGGAGGGCCTGCTGCACCGGGTGGTGCTGCGCACCGGTCTGGACACGCTGGAGATCTGCACGGTGGTGCTGCGCGTGCTGGCCCGCACCTTCACCGACCTGGCCAAGGCCCGCGAACCCGAGGCGCTGTTCGCCTCGGACGCCGGGGCGGCCGTGGAGCAGTTGCTGTCCCAGATCGCCGACGCCGTGGTGAGCTTCGCGGTGCTGGTGACGACCAGTATCAGCGAGAGTGCCGAGTCGGCCGAGGCCCGGCTCTCCGCCGAACTGCACACCGCGACCGGCACCCGCGACAAGCTCGCCGAGCTGCTCCGGGACGAGGTCCGCGGCGACGACCGGAACTGGCAGCTCCTGGGTGCCGTGCTGACCGAGGTCAACCGGCTCCTCGACGAGATGGCCACCGAGCACCGCACCCGCCGGCTGCTGGAGGAGCTGGACCGCGTCTCCGGCGAGCAGCGCGCCAGGCGGCCCCGGCTGACCTGGCTGCGGGAACGGATCGGTGTACCGGAGCGGCTGCAGCGGAACCGGGCGGGTGGTGCGGGGCGTTCTCAGTCCGGGACGGAGAACAGGGCGCAGAAGGGGGCACGCCGGTGACGGACACGGCGGTACGGATCGACGGGAACACGCTGCGGTTGCCGGGCGGGGTGGCGGTGCGCTTCGTGCGCACGCTGCGACTGCCGGAGACGGGGACGCATCCGCTGCCACCGGGGCTCGGCGAGTTCCCGGTCCGGCGGGTGAGCGACTACCCGGACACGGTTCCGGCCGACTGGCGGGCGCGCGGCGGGGTGATGCTGCCGGTGTATCTGCGCGAGGCGATGTGGCTGAGCTTCGCGGGCACGGTGGAGCCGGCCGCTCTTCAGGTAGGCGTCGGCAAGGTGTGCGCGGTCTCCGGCGAGCCGTGGAGCGAGAGGCTGTCCCGGGATCCGCAGAACTACCTGGTGCTGCCCCGGCAGCCCTGGCTGGACGGCATCAACTCCGGGAAGGGCACGGTCCGCCAGTTCGTGGCGGTGCCGCTCGGTCTCGGCGCCACGGTGGAGGGGCAGGTCACCGGCGAGGAGGTGTGGGGCGGGGTGCAGCTCCAGTCCTTCGCGCTCAAGGAGGAGCCCCTCGCCGAGTGGCGGCGACAGGAGCGGCTGCGGCGGGAGCGGACGCCCGCGCCGGGTTCGCCCGGCGGTTACGGCGCGGCACTTCCGATGATGGCCGCCGCCCCCGCACCCGGCGCCGCCCCGCGCTCCCGCTCGGCCGGGATGGGCCTCGGGGTGGGCGGCTCGATGCGCCAGGAGGTCCACCAGGACGACCGGCCGCCGCGGGACTGGGCCGAGCGCCCTGCCGGGCGGGTCTTCGTGCACCTGGTCACGCCCCCGGAGTGGCGTCGGATCACGGGCGAGGCGCCGCCGCCGTCACCGGTGGACCGGGCGGCGTACACCCGCGCCGGGCTGCCCTGGTACGACTACTACGACCAGGACGCCCAGGATCTCGCCCCCACGGACGCCCTGGAGACGGTCAAACCGGTCGGCGACTGGCTCGGCGACGACCTGGAGCCCTGGCAGCAGCCGTCCCAGGGGCAGGTGGTCCCCTTGAAGGACACGCCCGGTAAGCCGGTGACGGACGGCGACTGGTGACAGCCGTTGCATGGGGTGCAACGCTCGTTGCCCGTCTTGCTTTTGACCAGGGGCCCGCGCCAAGGTTGCTGTGACGACCGAGGTGACCGACGACCTGAGGTGCGGGCATGGGCAGTGGTACGGAAGCGACGGGCGGCGGCTGGAGCAGGCGCCGGTTCGTCGGTGCGATGGCCGGCGCGGCGGCCGTAGTGGCGGTCCCGGCACCCGCTGCACCGCCGGCGGAGAGCGACCCGGCACCGCGCCCGGCGGCCGGGCCCCCGACGAGGTCGTCCGCCGGCCCGCGCCCGCTCTACCTCGGCACCTACACCTCCGTGGACGGCGGCGGCACCGGCATCGGCCTGGCCACCTATGCCCCCGACAGCGGCCGGATCACCGGCGCCGGCACACTCACCGGCGTCGCCGACCCGTCGTATCTGGCGGTCCACCCGGACGGCCGCACGCTGTACGCGGTGAACGAGCGCACGGACGGCGGGGTGACCGCCGTGCGCCTGGCGGACCGGAAGATCCTCGGCAGCCGGAGCACGGGCGGGGCGGGGCCCTGCCACCTCTCGGTGCACCCGAGCGGCCGCTGGCTGCTCAGCGCCAACTACACCTCGGGCAGTGTGGCCGTCCACCCGATCGACGCCACGGGCGCCCTCGGCGAGCGCACGGACCTGGTCACGCACTCGAGCCCGGCGCCCGGCCCCGGTCAACAGGGCCCGCACGCCCACCAGTTCATCACCAGCCCGGACGGCGGCCATGTCCTCGCCGTCGACCTGGGCACCGACACGGTCTACAGCTACCGCCTGGACCTCGCCACGGGCAGGCTCACCGAGGTCGCCCAGGCGCACACCAGGCCGGGGGCCGGCCCGCGCCATCTGACCTTCCATCCGGGCGGGCGGTACGCGTACCTGGCCAACGAGGTGGACGACACGATCGCGGTGTGCGGTTACGAACCGGCCGCCGGCCGGCTCTCGATCGGCGCACCCCTGTCCTCCGGCAGCAGGGCCGGCACCACCAACTACCCGGCCCAGATCCTGGTCACCGCCGACGGCGCCTACGCCTACCTGGCCAACCGGGGCGACAACACGCTCGCGCGGTACGCGGTCGAGGCCGACGGGGCCCGGCTGCGGCTGCTGGACACGGTGCCGGTGGAAGGGGACTTCCCCCGGCAGATCGCGTTCTCGCCGGACGGCCGGCTGCTGTTCGCGGCCGACCAGCGGTCCGGCACCGTGAGCGTCTTCACCGTCGACGCCCGCAGTGGTGAACTCCGGCTCGCGGGCAAGCCGTTCGCGTCACCCGTCGCCGTCTGCGCGCTGCCGCTGTAGCGTCCGCGGGCAGGAGGCGGCGGCACTGGCCCGGGTCAGCAGGACGTGCATGCGCTCGGTGAGCTGGGCGACGTCGTCGGCGGGCGCGTGGAAGGCCAGCCGTACGTCGCCGTGGGCGCGGGTGCGTTCGATGCGCAGGGTCAGTCCGTGCCGGTCCACGGCGAGAGGCTGGACGCGGGTCGCGGCGTGCAGGCTCTCGGGCTCGACGAGCCTGGTGAGCCGCTCGACGGCGTCCGGGTGGGCGTCGGCGAGGTGGGTGAGCAGGTGGGCCTCGGCGCCGGCCAGCGGGTCGGGGTGCGCCGCGGCGAACTCGTCGAGGTCGACGACGACCGCGCCGGAGGGCCGGCGGAGCACCACACGGGTTGGCCGGAAGACCAGGTGCTCGTCGGAGAACACGAACCAGCCGGCCATCCACAGCCGGGCCCGGATCCGGTCGCGCACCGCGACGGGCG
The DNA here is from genome assembly GCF_040634235.1 of Streptomyces sp. NPDC007157. NCBI lineage: Bacteria > Bacillati > Actinomycetota > Actinomycetes > Kitasatosporales > Streptomycetaceae > Streptomyces > Streptomyces sp. NPDC007157. Next base: position 43,752 of record NZ_JBEYFE010000031.1, on the reverse strand, counting down.
CGACGTCGGCGAACTCCAGCACCGCGGACGGCTCGCCGCGCGGGGCACAGATCGCGGCCGCGAGCAGGGCGCTGTCCTCCGGCACGTGCAGCAGCACCCGGCCGTCGTCGGCGACCGCGTGCGCGCCGACGAACTCCTCGCGTCCGCCGTCCGCGGTCACCATGCACGACCATGCCGTGGCCAGCAGTGACCGGGTCTGTTCGGCCGCGCCGGGGCCTGCCGCCCAGGCCGCCTGTTCGTCACCCATCCCGAAACCTCCTTAGGTAAGCCTCACCTAACTTAGCGAAGATCGGGGAGTACGCCAAGCACGGAGTGCGTGGCGTACGTGAAGAGCAGGGCGAAGAGCAGGGCGAGGAACAAGGTGAGGACAGGCCAGGGAAAGGGGCCCCGACGCTCAGGAGATGACGCCCAGCAGCGCCCGCGCGCACAGGTCCCGCACCTGCTCCCGGGTCAACTCCTCGGTGCGCAGCCACTCCAGGCAGACATGCGTGGTGAAGGCGAGCCAGCCGCGCACCGCCAGCCGGGTGTCGGGGCGCAGCTCCAGGGCGGGGCCGAACTCGGGGTCGGCGGCGAGGGCGGCCAGGATCTGGCGCTCCTGGGCGGCCTGGGCCTGCCGGTAGACACGGCGCACGGCCTGGTCACCGGAGGCCTCTGCGCGATGGAAGGCGCGGAAGCCGTGCGCGTGGGTGTGGACGTAGTCGAGGTAGACGTCGAGACCCTCGGTGAGCTGCTCACGAGCCGGCACACCGGGCTCGGCCGCCGTCATCCGCAGCATCCGCTCACTCTCCCGCTCCACGACGGCGGCGAAGAAATCACGTTTGGTCGGAAAATAGTGGTACAGCAGGCCCCGGGAGACACCCGCGATCTCGGCGACCTGCTCGATCCACACGTCGTCGTACGGGCTCTCGGAGAAGAGCCTGGCCCCGACCGAGAGGAGCTGCTCACGTCGTTCCGCGGTGCTGAGTCTGCGGCGGCTGCGCTCACCCTGGTTCGCGACCATGCCCGCACTTTACTTGACGTGGGTTCAACAACGGGATGAGACTGAAACCGCCTATTGAACCCACGTACAACTAGCTCAACCTGCCGCAGCATCGAGGGAGATCGCGCCATGGCGGAGACGGCCACGCAGACGGCGACGGGGGCGGGCGGCCCGCTGCCGAAGGGGTTCCGGGGCGCCGAGCAGGGCTGGCCCGAGCTGCACCGGATACCGCACCCGCCACGCCGGCTGCCGTTCCTCGGCGACGTCCTGGGGGTCGACCGGCGCAAACCGCTCCAGGACTCGATGCGCTTCGCCGGGCAGCTGGGCCCGATCTTCCGGCGCCGGGCGTTCGGCAACGAGTTCGTGTTCGTGTGGGGCGCCGAACTGGCCGCCGACATGGCCGACGAGTCGCGGTTCGCCAAGCACGTGGGCCTGGGGGTCGCCAATCTGCGCCCGATCGCCGGGGACGGCCTGTTCACGGCGTACAACCACGAGCCGAACTGGCAGTTGGCGCACGACGTCCTGGCCCCGGGTTTCAGCCGGGAGGCCATGGAGGGCTATCACACGATGATGCTGTCGGTGGCCGGCCGGCTGACCGGCCACTGGGACCGGGAGCTGGCGGCCGGCCGCTGGGTCGACGTGCCCGGGGACATGACCAAGCTGACCCTGGAGACGATCGCCCGCACCGGGTTCGGGCACGACTTCGGCTCGTTCGAGCGGGACCGGCCGCACCCCTTCGTGACCGCGATGATCGGCACCCTCACCTACGCCCAGCGCCTCAACAGCGTGCCCTCGCCGCTGGCCCCGCTGCTGCTGCGGCAGGCCGCGCGGCGCAACGCGGCCGACATCGACCACCTCAACCGCACGGTCGACGACCTGGTCGCCGAGCGCCGCGAGACGGGCCGCGGGGACGGCGACCTGCTTGACCGGATGCTGGAGACGGCCCACCCGGAGACCGGGGAGCGGCTGTCCGCCGAGAACGTACGGCGGCAGGTGATCACCTTCCTGGTGGCCGGCCACGAGACCACCTCGGGCGCGCTCTCCTTCGCCCTGCACTACCTCGCCCGGCACCCGGAGGTCGCCGCCAGGGCCGCCGCCGAGGTCGACCGGGTCTGGGGCGACACGCCCGCACCGGCCTACGACCAGGTCGCCAGGCTCCGTTACGTCCGCCGGGTCCTCGACGAGTCGCTGCGGCTGTGGCCCACGGCCCCCGCCTTCGCCCGCGAGGCCCGCAAGGACACCGTGCTCGCCGGGGACCATCCGATGCGCCGGGGTGCCTGGGCCCTGGTGCTGACCCCGATGCTGCACCGGGACCCCGAGGTGTGGGGCCCGGACGCCGAGAGCTTCGATCCGGACCGCTTCGAGGCGAAGGCGGCGCGCGGCCGGGCCCCACACACCTTCAAGCCGTTCGGGACGGGTGCCCGGGCCTGCATCGGCCGCCAGTTCGCCCTGCACGAGGCGACCCTGGTCCTCGGCCTGCTGCTGCGCCGCTACGACCTGAAGGCCGACCCCGGCTACCGGCTGCGGGTGACCGAGCGGCTGACGCTGATGCCGGACGGGCTGCGGCTGCGGCTGGAGCGGCGCCGTCCCACCTCGGCGCCGGTGACCGTGCCGGACGACACGCCCGCCTCAGCGGGCGGCGGCTGTCCAGTGCACGGGGCGGGTGACTGACGCCGGCAGCCGGGTGCCGGCACTGCCCCGGGCCGCGTCGAGCTGCGGCTGGGTCAGGAAGAACGCGCCCGTGAGATCCGCGTCGGTGAGATCGGCGTCGCGCAGGTCGGCACCGATCAGGTCCGTGTCCCGCAGGTCGGCGCCGGTGAGGTCGGCGGCGATCAGGTAGGCGCCGCGCAGACTCGCGCCGCGCAGGTCGGCGCCCCTGAGCCGGGCACCCATCAGGTCGGCTCCCCGGCGGTCCTTCTTCCGGCCCCGCACGTCCGCGCGAGCGAGCTCGCTGGTGTGCAGCAGCAGCACGTTGACCCGCTGCCGGTGGGCGGCCACATCCAGGGCGGCGAGTTCCTCGGGGGTCCCCAGGGTGAGCGCCTCGGTGGCCTCCAGCAACTGCCTCAGCTCACCGTGGACCGGGCGGGCGGCGGGCAGGCCGAGCGCCTCGGTGAGGTACCAGAGCAGTTCGTGCAGCTGCCGTACGACCGGGAAGGCGTCGAACATCCGGCGGGCGTGCTCCTCGGTCCCGGTCCGCCAGTCCTGGCCGCCGAAGGTGACCTGCGAGACCCGTTGCCCGGCGCCGAAGCAGTCGTAGACCGTGCAGCCGGTGAACCCGCGCTGCCGCAGGTCGGTGTGGATACCGCAGCGGTGGTCGCCGCCGAGGTTCCGGCAGGGCCTGCCGGCGGGCTTGCTGACCGCGAAGTCGGCCGAGGCGGTGAACGGCAGAGCGACACAGCACAGGCCGAAGCAGCGGGCGCAGTCTCCGCGCAGCTCCTGCGGCCGCGGGCGTTCGGATATGTGTTCTGGCATCCGTCCACCTTACTGACCTGCCGTTCGTCGAAGGACACCGTCGATTCGGACGCCGACCCGCAGCGGCCGCGACGCCCACCCCCGGGAATTCGCCAGGATCGTGCAAGCATCCGGTGCGATCGCTCTAACGTTCCCGCAGCTCAGGCTGGTTGGCTCGAAGGGTCGGATTCCCCAACCACCTTCCACGGAGCAATTCATGGCACTCGACTCGTACGTCGGTCTCGGCCGTTCCGGGCTCAAGGTGAGCCCCTTCTGCCTCGGCGCGATGAACTTCGGCGAGGACGGCGGCTTCGGCTGCTCGGTCGAGGAGTCGGAGAAGATCCTCCAGACCTATCTCGACCTCGGCGGCAACTTCGTCGACACCGCCAACTTCTACACCAACGGCCACTCGGAGGCGATCCTCGGCGACTTCCTCGCCGCCCGCCCCGGCCGGCGCGACCGCCTGGTCCTCGCCACCAAGTTCTTCGGCAACCTCCACCTCGGCGACCCCAACGGCGGCGGCGCGGGCCGCAAGGCGGTCGTCGGCCAGCTGGAGGACTCCCTGCGCCGGCTGCGCACCGACTACATCGACCTGTACTGGCTGCACAACCACGACTGGGCCACACCCGTCGAGGAGACCCTGCGCACCCTCGACGACCTGGTGACGGCCGGCAAGATCCGGTACGTCGGTTTCTCCGACACCCCGGCGTGGTTCACGGCCAAGGCCCACACCACGGCGCTGCTGCGCGGCTGGACGCCGGTGACCGCGCTGCAGATGGAGTACTCGCTGCTGGAGCGCACCATCGAAGGCGAGCTGATCCCGCTCGCCCAGGACGCGGGGATGGGGCTGCTGCCCTGGAGCCCGCTCAAGAACGGCTACCTGTCCGGCAGCTACCGCCGCGGACGGGCCGCACCCGCCGACGCCAGGCGGGCCGCGGTCGTCGGGCAGCCCAGCGAGGCCCAGTTCACCGTGATCGAGGCGCTCGCGGCCGTCGCCGAGGAGGCCGGCGCGAGCCCCGCCGCCGTGGCGCTGTCCTGGGTGCAGCACCGTCCCGGTGTCACCTCCACGCTGATCGGCCCGCGCACGCTCGGCCACCTGGAGGCGAACGTCGCCGCCCTCGACGTACACCTGACACCGGAGCAGACGGCACGCCTGGACGAGGTCTCGGCCCCCGCCCTCGGCTTCCCCTACGACCTCAACCGCCAGGTCGGCGCGATGCTCAAGTACGGGGGCGCCACGGTCGACGGGGTACCGAGTTCGGTCTATCCGCCGCTGCTGGAGAGCACCGCGCGCTACTGATCCGGGTCCTCGTCCGCTCGAACGTGGGTGAGCTTCGCCGGGTTGGTGACCACGTAGACGCCGGATACCTGGTCGCCGTCCGGGGTGAGGTCCATGACCATCACGGCGTACGGGGAGTCACCCGTGAACAGCACCGCCGCGTCGTCGCCGTTGACACGACGGTAGTGGACGTCCAGGTCCCCGGCGCGCCGGGTGGCATAGCCGGCGAGCATGCGGGCGGCCTTCTCCCGGCCGTGGACCGGGCGCAGTCCGGCCGCCTGCCGCACGCCCCCGCCGTCGATCCAGACCGTCACGTCCGGGGCGAGGATCTCCATGAGCGCGTGAAGGTCCCCGCCGAGGGCGGCCGAGACGAACCGCTCGGTCGCCTCCCGCCGGACGCGGGGGTGGGCGCGGTAGCGGGGGCGGCGGGCGTGGACATGGGCGCGGGCCCGGTGGGCGAGCTGGCGTACCGAGGCCGGGCTGCGGTCGAGCATGCCGGCGATCTCGGTGTGGGGATAGCCGAACACCTCGTGCAGGACGAACACCGCCCGTTCCAGCGGGGTGAGGGTCTCCAGCACCACCAGCATCGCCATGGAGACCGTGTCGGAGCGGACCATGTGGTCGGCGGCGTCCGGGGCGAGGCCGGCGGTGGCGTCGGTGACCAGGGGCTCGGGAAGCCAGGGACCTACGTACGTCTCACGCCGGGAGGCGACGGCCGCCCGCCGGGCGAGCGCGTGGTTCACCGCGATCCGGACCAGATAGGCACGCGGATTGCCGATCTCCGGCAACGGCGCCCGACGGTTCTTGCCGGACCAGGACAGCCAGGACTCCTGGAGCACGTCCTCGGTGTCGGCGACGCTGCCGAGCATGTTGTAGACGACGGAGAACAACAGCTCGCGGTGGTCGACGAAGAGCCGGGTCGCGGCGTCCGGAGGGCTCTCCCGCCGGTCCGCCGTGCCCGGCGGGATCTCCCGGGCCGGTCCCGCTCCGCCCGTCGCCGGGCTCTCCTCGGATTCGGCTGTCATGGGTCGCCCTCCTGTCTTCCCGACCTCCTGTCGCGACGCGCTCAGCTCTGTTCCTCGTAGCCGATGCCGTACCTGGCCGCGATGGGGTTGACCTTGACGGGGTCCAGCCGCCCCTCGGTGAAGACGGCGGGCCCCGCCTCGATCAGGTCCTCCAGATACCTCTCCCAGCCGCCGGGCGCGGAGACCTGCAGGACCCGGGGCGGCGGGTCGGACGCGCCGCGGAGGGCGTGCGGGACGCCACGCGGGAGCAGCGCGAACGTGCCCTTGGGCGCCCGGTGCCTGCGGTCGTCGAACTCGATCTCCAGGACGCCGTCCAGCACGTACACGCATTCGTCCGCGTGCCGGTGGACATGGAGCGGGATGTCCTGGACCAAGGTCACCTCCAGCAGCGAGAGGCGTCCCTCGGTGTCCTCGGTCGTCGCCTTGACGGCGAACGCGGGCGGCAGCGGGTGCCGCCCGGGCCGGGCGGCACCCGGCTCCAGCAGGACGAAACGGTCTTCGGACATGGGCGTGGCCTCCCCGGGCGGTTCGGTCGGATCCGGATTCACTTCCTGCCTCCGAAGGCCTCTTTCCGGATGACGTCGAGGATGCTCGGAACGCCTTCCGAGGTGCGCACGTCGACGAAGGCGTGCACATGACGATCGTCGACCGCCTCACGCAGCAGCGCGTTGCCCAGATCCGCGCGCGAGGTGAACCGGCCGGGCAGGCGGGAGGTGGCGACCTGGTAGGAGCTGACGGCGTGCGTGTCGAAGAGGCCGGCGGGTCGGACGACGGTCCACCGGTGATCACCGTCGCGCACGATCTCCTCCATGCGCCGCATGTCCTCGTACACGGTACGACCGACGGTGCGGGCGATGGACGGTTCGACCACCTTCCGGAAGAGGAAGGTCTCGCCGGGCGCCGCCACGCCGAACAGCACGGTCGAACTCACACAGACCAGGCGCCGGACGCCGTGCTCCGTCATGGCCTGCGTGATGCGGGTGATGCCCTCGGAGTACACCGTGACGGGCTTTCGGCTGTAGGGCACCCCGAGCGTCGAGATCACCGCGTCCTGCCCGGCCACGGCGCGTTCCACCGCGACGGGGTCGAGCACGTCCGCGCCGGCCACCCGGAGCCGCGCGTCGCCGAGCGGGAACTCCTCGGGGCGGCGGGTGACGGCGGTGACCGTGTGCCCTTCGGCGATCGCCTGCGCGGTGACCTGCCGCCCGGTCGGTCCGTTCGCCCCGAATACGACGAGTTTCACGTGTCTTCCCCTCTCCTGCGCTCTCCTGCGCTCTCCTGCGGACGACTGCGGACGACTCCGCCGGTGGCCCGGGGGCCTATCCGGTGGAGTCGTTCGACCGGTCCTGCATCTGGGAGGGGCCCGACGGCGACGAATGTGACATCCCGCCGCCGGGTGGGACGTGGATCACATCGCCTGGGCGGGCAGGTCCAGGTGTTCGAGCCGCGCCGGGTCGGCGAGGATGTACATCTCGGTGATCCGGCCGTCGGCGACGGTGACCGCCATGACCGAGAGCGGGCGTCCCTCGGGCATGGTGACCACGCCGACCGTGCCGTTGACGAGCACGAGCCGCGACCAGACCGAGAACTGCCGGAAGGTGAACGCCCCTTCGGCCACCGACCGGGCACCGCGCAGCACCTTGGAGGCAGCCGCGCCCCGCACCAGGGCGCCCGAGTCCACCCGCAGCACCACATCGGGGTGGAGCACCGCGACCAGCGCCTCGAAGTCACCGCCCCGGGAGGCGGCGAGGAAGGCTTCCAGCGCCTTGCGCTGGCGGCCGAGGTCGGGGTCGGCCGACGGGGTGGCTCCCTGCACCCGGCGGCGGGCCCGGCTGGCCAGTTGCCGGGTCGCCGCCGCACCGCGTTCCACGATCGGCGCGATGTCGTCGAAGGGCACCGCGAACATGTCGTGCAGGACGAACGCCAGCCGCTCGGCGGGCTCCAGCGTCTCCAGGACGATCAGCAGGGCGAGACCGACGGAGTCCGCCTCGACCGCCTCCTGCTCGGGGTCGACCACCGACAACGGCCTGACCACCGGGTCCGGGACGAACGTCTCGTCCATCGGCTGCTCGCGCCGGGCCGTGCGGGAGCGCAGCATGTCGAGGCAGACCCGGCCGACCACCGTGGTCAGCCAGCCGCCGAGGTTGCGGATGTCGTCCGCGTCGGTGCGGCCGAGCTTGAGCCAGGTCTCCTGGACCGCGTCCTCGGCCTCGGCGAGCGAGCCGAGCATCCGGTAGGCCACCGCACGCAGCCGGTCGCGGTGCTCCTGGAAGCGGCGGGCCAGCAGTTCCGTGTCGTTCATCCGTCTCCCCGTTCGTCGGCCGGGGCGCGCGGCGGTGGCCGGGCGTGCTCCCCGCGCACTTTCATACCAGGAGGTGCGGACACCCCCTGTCCGCGTTCTCCGTCGCGGGGCCTCAGACCTCGTCGCGGGCCAGCGCGAGGAGCCGGTCCAGGACCCGCGGGGCGCCGGCGCGCAGCCCGTCGTGCTCGAACTCGTCGGTGACCCAGGTGCGCAGGCCCCGGACGGCCCGGGCGGTCCGCAGCGAGTGCCCGGCGTCGACGTACATGTCGTCGTGGTAGACGGCGGCGGCGACCGGGACCTCGTTGGCGGCGAGCCGGGCCGGGTCGTAAAGCGGCTGCCAGTCGGTGCGGGCGGCGAGCAGTTCGGCGGTCTCGCGCAGCGGGCGCAGGGACGGGTCGGTCTCGAACACCCAGGGGTGGACCGTCTCGCCGGTGAACAGCACCGGGGCGTCGTCGGCGAGCGCCTTGGCCGCGTCGAACTGCGGGAACTCGGCGCGCACCCGCTCGGCCGCCCACGCGGTGGGACGGCTGTCCTGGCCGTAGAGCGGTTCGTGGACGAGGGCGTAGAGCGGGTTGCTCGCGTACGACAGCAGGGCCTGGGCCTGCTCCTGGAAGGCGTCGGAGAGTTCGGAGCCGGCCGGCGTGCGGACGAAGGCGTCCTCCAGGAGGAAGTGCAGGCGGTGGCTGCCGTCGCTCGTGCCCAGCATCAGGCCGAGGGACTGGAAGGCCTCGACGGTGAGCCGGTAGCCGTTCGGCAGGACCACCTGGTGGTCGAGGAGGTGCTCGGCGATCCGCCGGACCCGCTCGACGTCCATCGGGTAGCGGTCGTAGTGCGCGGTGACCTTGCGTTCGATGCGCGGGTAGGCGGCCCGGTAGACGTCGTCGGCGTGCGCGTCCAGGGACGGCAGGCCGCCGGTGATGAGGGAGGTGCTGAGACCTTCCGGGAAGAACGACAGGTAGGTGACCGTGCAGAAGCCGCCGAAGCTCTGGCCGAGGGTGGTCCAGGGGGCGCCGCCGGTGAGCCGCGGACGGATCGCCTCACAGTCCCGGACGATCGAGTCGGCGCGGAAGCGGGCGAGGTGGTCGGCCTGGGCGGCGGGGCCGCCGCGCAGTGGCAGCGTCTGCCGGTTGACCGGCGTGGAACGGCCGGTGCCGCGCTGGTCGAGGAGCAGTACGCGGTACTCCCGCAGGGCCCGGTCGAGCCAGGCCTGGCGTCCGACGAAACGATTCGCCCCGAATCCCGGGCCGCCCTGCAGGTAGAGCAGCCAGGGCAGTTCCTCGTCCGCCTTGTCGCTCGCGACCGCCTCCCGGCCGTACAGCTCGATGGTCTCGCCGTCCGGGTCGGCGTGGTCCAGAGGGACGGTGAAGTGGCGGTCGGTGAGGACGACGCCGGGCTGGCGGTAGCTGAGGCTCAACGTTTCTCCCGTGACGGACGGATGGTCGCGACCCAGTTCAGCACACGTCCGGGGCCTGGCCGCCCCCGGGATCATGAAATCGTTACTGAATAACCGATCAGCGGGCGGCGAGGCTGGAGCGGCGCACCACCAGCTCCGGCTGGAGCACCACCCGGCGGTGCTCGTGCGCCGCCTGCCCCTCGCGCTCCTCGGTCTCCTCCAGGAGCAGGTCGGCGGCCATGGCGCCCATGGTCACGGCCGGCTGGCGTACCGAGGTCAGCGGTACGGCGGCCGCGGCGGCGAACTCGATGTCGTCGTAGCCGACGATCGCCAGGTCGTCCGGGACGACCACGCCTGCCGCGTACATGGCCTGCAGGACACCGAGGGCGAGCAGGTCGTTGGCGCAGAACACGGCGGTGGGCCGGTCGGCGAGGCCGAGCAGCCTGGCCCCCGCGTCCCGCCCCGCCGCGACGTCGAGACGCTCCGTCGGCAGCTCGCGCAGCGCGTCGGGCCCGAGGCCCGCCTCGGCGAGGGCGTTCAGGGCGCCGGTGCGCCGGTCGCGGACCTGGTTGAGGCCGGGCGGCCCGCTGACGTAGGCGATGGACCGATGCCCCGCGTCGACGAGATGACGGACCGCGAGCGCGCCGCCCGCCACGTCGTCGACGCTGACCGAGCACTCGGTGGTGCCCTCCGCGACCCGGTCGACCAGCACGAAGGGGATGCCGTGCCGCCGGAAGGTCTCGATGTTGCGGCCGGTCGCGTCCGCCGGGGTGAGCAGGACGCCGCGCACCCGCTGTTCGGCGAAGAGCGCGAGGTAGTCGGCCTCCTCCCCGGCGTTCTGGGCGCTGTTGCAGACCATCACTCCGACCCCGGCCTGCCGAGCCGCCCGCTCGGCGCCCCGGGCCACGTCCACGAAGAAGGGGTTGCCCATGTCGAGGACGAGCAGGCCCATGATCCGGCTGCGGCCGGCGCGCAGCTGACGCGCGGACTCGCTGCGGACGTAGCCGAGCCGGTCGATCGCCGACTGCACCCGCGCCCGGGTCTCGCCCGCGACGGTGTCCGGGCGGTTGATGACGTTGGAGACCGTGCCCACCGAGACTCCGGCGGCGCGGGCGACGTCCTTGATACCCACCGACTGGGCCATCGGGCGAGACCTCCAGGGAACTGTGGACGGCTCCTTCACAGCGAGGAAGGGCACATCCGGAAGGGCTTCACATTACGACATGACTCGCACACCGGCCCGGGTCAGCCGGGCAGGGCGAAGTCGACGACATGGAGCGCCGAGGGGGCCGTACCGCTCGACTTCTCCTGGTACATGAACGACAGCACGTGGTCCGCGCCGACCCGCATCTCGTCGATCACGACCTCGCCGAAGGCGTTCAGCTCACTGCCGTCGTACAGCAGTGTCCAGTCGGTGTACCCGGAGGCCCTGGACGCCCCGGCGATCCGACCGTACGGGAACACCGCGTAGGCGTTGTCGTACCTGTCCAGGACCAGCTTGGTGCGCTGGCTGGAGTCCAGGGCGACCGGGATCTCGGTCTTCTGCCAGGCGCCGGAGGAGTTCTTGCGGAGGTGGAAGGCGCGTCCGTTCGCCGTGCGGGCGCTGACGTAGTTCGTGGTGCACTGGCCGAAGCGGCCGGGCACATAGCTGATGATCGCGTGCGGCAGGCCCGCGGAATCGATCCACTGGCTCTCCTGGTTCATCAGCGAGTGGTCCGGGTCGAGGGAGTCGACGACGAGACCCGGGTCGGTGACGGCGACCGTGTCCGGGGTCCCGGTGGTGGCGACCAGGACGCCGGTGTCGTTGCGCCAGGTACGGCCGCGGTCGGTGGAGTGGACATAGCCGGTGTCGTGGTTGGTGATGCCACCGCCGTTGCACATCACGGTGCCGCTCTGCTCCCTCCAGGTGAAGAAGGCGTGCAGCCGCCCGTTCACGTCGTAGTCGACGCCGTGCAGGTACATGTTCCGGGCGGTCGACGAGCCGTGCTCGCTCGTGTAGGTCCCGTCGGCGCCGGACCACTCCCCCAGCACGGTCCAGCGCGAACCGTCGTACTCGGCAAGGGCGTTGCGGCCGTTTCCGGAGATCCCCACCCGGTAGCTCAGCTGGAGCCTGCCCTCGGGCGTGGAGACGAACTGCGGATAGGTGAACTGCGAGGTCGGCGACACTCCGTCCAGCGATGTCTGCACGGCCCCGAAGGCGGCCGACGTCCACGCCGTGGAACCGGGCTTGTCCAGCAGCCCGGCGGCCGACTTCACGTAGAAGAAGCCGTCACTGTGGGAGTCCATGTTGATGTGGAGGCGGCCGTCGACCCTGGAGACGCCCATCGAGATGACGTTGTGGGAGTCGTCGGCCTTCAGCCGGTGGGCGAGGGTGACGGTTGCCCAGGACGAGCCGCCCGGCGCCCGGCGCCCGATCACCGCGGCGCCGGTCGAGGTGTACCAGCCGGCGTACTGGTAGCCCTTGTAGGTGAACAGGCCGTTCTTCTGGAAGGAGTTGTTGTTGACCAGGCCGTCGTAGGAGACGAAGTAGACGGCCTGGGCGTCGAGTTGGCTGATGCTCTGCTTGGTGACGGAGGGGCCGGGATCGGCGGCCCGTGCGATGCCCGGCGTTGCCACGCCGGCCAGTATGGCGGTGGTGAGCACGGTACGGCGTCTCATGAGCGGCTCCTGGGCGAGGGGGCGGTCAGGCGAGGTGGAACACTTCGGTGAGCGGTTTCATCGCCTCGTCGGGCCGGGTGCCGTCCAGCGACTCGAAGAACGGCCCCATGTCGGCCTGCCAGCGGGCGTTGACCTCGGTTTCCGCCATGCCCGCACGGGCGGCCTCGAAGTCCTCGGTCTCCAGATAGCCGACCAGCAGGCCGTCGTCGCGCAGGAAGAGCGAGTAGTTGTGCCAGCCGGTGGCGGAGAGCGCCGCGCGCATCTCCGGCCACACGGCGGCATGGCGTTCGCGGTACTCGGCGATACGGTCCCGCCGGACCTTGAGGAGGAAACAGACCCGCTGCACCGACGCCCCCTGATGTCCTAGAAGTTGAACTGGTCGATGTTCTTCGCGTCGAACACGGTCGGCTTGCCGAGGTTGATCACGCCGTCCTTGCCGATGGTGTACGAGGTGTCGCCGGCCTTGAAGGTCTCGCCCTCCTTGCCGGTGATCTGCCCGGAGGCCAGGGCGACGGCGGTGCGGGCGGCGAGGTCGCCGAGCTTGGCCGGGTCCCACAGCTCGAAGGCGTCGACGGTGCCGTTCTTGACGTACTGCCGCATGTCGTTGGGCGTGCCGAGCCCGGTCAGCTTGACCTTGCCCTTGTACTTGGAGCCGGACAGGTACTGGGCGGCCGCCTTGATGCCGACGGTGGTCGGGGAGATGATCCCCTTGAGGTCCGGGTACTGCTGGAGCAGGCCCTGGGTCTGCTGGAAGGACTGCTGGGCGTCGTCGTTGCCGAAGGCGACCTTGACCAGCTTGACGTTCTTGTACTTCGGGTCCTTCAGCTCCTCCTTCATGTACCCGATCCAGGTGTTCTGGTTGGTCGCGGTCTGCGCGGCGGACAGGATCGCGATCTCGCCCTTGTACCCGATCTGTTCGGCGAGCAGCTGTACCTCGGTACGGCCGAGGTCCTCGGCGCTGGCCTGCGAGACGAAGGCGTTGCGGCAGCCGGCGTTGGTGTCGGAGTCGTAGGTGACGACCTTGATCCCGTTGCTCATGGCCTGCTTGAGCGCGGTGCACAGGGCGCCGGGGTCCTGGGCGGACACGGCCATGGCGTTGACCTGCTGCTGGGTGAGGGTGTTGACGTAGGAGACCTGCCCGGAGGTGTCGGTGGCGCTGGACGGCCCGACCTCCTTGTACTTGGAGCCCAGCTCGGTGAGCGCCTTCTCGCCGCCCTTGTCGGCGGAGGTGAAGTAGGGGTTGTTGACCTGCTTGGGCAGGAACCCGACGGTCAGCCCCTTCTTGAGGGCGGCGTTCGGATCGGCCTTGGCGGTGGAGGTGGCCGCCGCCGACTCGTCACCGCCGGAGTTGTTCTTGGTCGTACCGCCACAGGCGGTGGCGGCGAGAGAGAGCGCGGAGACAGCGGCGAGCGCGACACAGGCACGCCGAAGGGATGACTTACGCATGACGGGTTCCTTTGAAAGTGGAGTTCATGGGAGCGCCCCTTCAGGGGCGCGGGACTGTATTTCATTGGCGGCTCCGCCGCGTGGGCGCGACCAGCCACACACGGCCCGCAGTGTTCAGACGGCCTTCGCACCCCTGTGCCTGGTAAGGGCGATCTGTCGTGCAACCCTCGGGCCGAGCACCGAGACGACGAGCAACACACCGGTCACGACGATCTGGGACTGCGCGGACACGTTCAGCAGGCTCATGACGTTCTGCAGCGCCCCGAGCAGAAACACCCCGGCAACGGCCCCGCCGAGCGTCCCCTTGCCCCCGTCGAAGTCGATACCGCCGAGCAACACCGCGGCCACGACGCTCAGTTCGAGCCCCGTCGCGTTGTCGTACCGCGCACTGGCGTAGTGCAACGCCCAGAAGATCCCGGTCAAGGACGCCATCAACCCGGTGGCGACGAACAGGATCAATTTGTGCCGCTTCACCCGGATCCCGGCGAACCGCGCCGCCTCCTCGCTCGCCCCGACCGCGAACAGCGACCGCCCGAACGGCGTGGCATGCAGCACCACCACGGCGATGACGAGCAGCACCAGGAACGGCAGGAAGGCTCGCGGCAGGAACGTGTCGCCGAGCCGCCCCGCCGCGAAGTCCAGGTACTGGGTGGGGAAGTCGGTCACCGCGTCGGAGCCGAGGACGATCTGCGCGATGCCCCGGTAGGCCGCGAGCGTGCCGATGGTGACGGCGAGCGAGGGCAGCCCCAGCCGGGTCACCAGCAGCCCGTTGACCAGGCCGCAGACCACGCCCAGCAGCAGGCAGAGCGGGATGATCGTCTCGATGGCCATGCCCTCGTTCCAGAGCCTGCCCATGACCGCGCCCGAGAGCCCGGCGGTGGAGGCGACCGAGAGGTCGATCTCGCCGGCCACGACCAGCAGTGTCATCGGCAGGGCGATCAGCGCGATGGGCAGCGTGTTGCCGATCAGGAACGACAGGTTGAGCGAGTTCCCGAAGCCGTCGACGGAGCCGAACGACACCAGTAGGAGGACGATCAGCAGGGCACCGACGACCGTGTCCCAACGGATTGCGCGGGTCAGGGAGTCAGGCATGGCGGGCGCTCCTCTTCTTCAGTGCGGAGGCCACCCGCGACGCGACGATCCGGTCGACGGCGATGGCGAGCAGCAGCAGGACGCCGTTGATGGCGAGAACCCACACGGAGCTGACTCCGAGGGCGGGCAGCACGCTGTTGACGGAGGTCAGCAGCAACGCGCCGAGTGCGGCGCCGTACACGCTCCCGGAGCCGCCCGTGAAGACCACACCGCCGACCACCACGGCGCTCACGACGGTGAGTTCGTAGCCGGTGCCGGTGCCGGAGTCGACGTTGCCGAAGCGGGCCAGGTACATGGCGCCGGCCAGCCCGGCGAGTCCGCCGCAGAAGGTGTAGGCGGTGAGGATCCGTTTGCGCACCGGGATGCCGGCCAGCCGGGCCGCCTCCGGGTTGGAGCCGAGGGCGTACAACTCCCGTCCGCTGCCGAAGTGTCTGAGGTAGTAGGCGGTGGCGACCAGGACGGCGAGGGCGATCAGCGCGAGCCAGGGGACTGCCGACAGCCCGCCCGAGCCGAAGTCGTTGAAGTCGCCGGGAAGATCGGCGGCCGTGATCTGCCGGGAGCCGACCCAGATGGAGTCGACGCCCCTGATGATGTACAGCGTGCCGAGGGTGACGACGAGTGCGGGTACCTGGCCGAGGCTGACGAGAAGGCCGTTGAGCAGTCCGCAGCCGATGCCGAGCAGCACGGCCAGCACGATCGCGACGACCGTGTTGCCGCCGCCGTGCAGATAGTCGCCGGCGGCGAAGGCGGTGATGCCGAGCGTGGAGCCGACGGACAGGTCGACGTTCCTCGTGATCACCACCAGGGACTGGCCGGTGGCGACCAGCACCAGGATGGTCGCGTTGAGCAGCAGGTCCTTGATGCCCTGCTCGGAGAGGAACTGGCTGTTGCCGGCCTGGGTGACGGCGATCATCACCAGGAAGACGACCAGGATGGCGAGTTCGCGCATCTTGAAGACACGGTCGACGAGCCGGGTCCCGCTGGACTCGGGCGTCTCGGCGACGGAGGTCTGTTCGGAGGTGGTCACCGTCATGCGGCGGCCCTCCCCACGGCGGTGGTCGTCATGCGGCGGCCCTCCCGGTCGCTGCGGCCATCACGGTTTCCTCGGTGGCGTCGGAGCGCGGGATCTCGGCGGTGATCCGGCCCTCGTGCATCACCAGCACGCGGTCGGCCATGCCGAGGATCTCCGGCAGGTCGGAGGAGATCATCAGGACGGCGACCCCGTCGGCGGCCAACTCGCCGAGGAGCCGGTGGACTTCGGCTTTCGTCCCGACGTCGATGCCCCGGGTCGGTTCGTCGACGATCAGCACCTTCGGTCCGGTCGCCAGCCACTTGGCGAGGACCACCTTCTGCTGGTTGCCGCCGGACAGGGTCGAGACCGCGTCGGCGATCCGGGCGTACTTCACCTGGAGCTTCACCGCCCAGTCGAGGGAGCGGCTGCGCTCGGCGCCCCGGTCCATCAGGCCGGCCCTGACGGTCGTACGCAGCCCGGTCAGGCCGATGTTGCGCTCGATGGACATGTCCATCACCAGGCCCTGCGCCCGCCGGTCCTCGGGGACCAGGGCGAGCCCGGCGGCCATCGCCGTGGAGGGCGCGCCGTTGGTGAGCCTGCGGCCCCGCACCTCCACCTCCCCCGCGTCCCAGCGGTCGACGCCGAACACGGCCCGCGCGACCTCGGTGCGGCCGGCCCCGACCAGTCCGGCGAGGCCGACGATCTCACCGGCGCGCACCTCGAAGGAGATGTCGGTGAAGACGCCCTCCCGGGTCAGCCGCCGTACCGAAAGGGCGACTTCGCCCACCGGCAGGTCCTGCTTGGGGTACAGCTCGTCCAGGTCGCGGCCGACCATCCGGCGGACCAGGTCGTCCTCGGTCATGCCGTCGACGGGCTCGCTGGCGATCCAGGCGCCGTCCCGGAGGGTGGTGACCCGCCGGCAGAGCTGGAAGATCTCCTCCAGCCGGTGCGAGATGAACAGCACGGCGGCGCCCTGGTCGCGCAGGGTGCGGACGACGCCGAAGAGGCGGGCGACCTCGCTGCCGGTGAGCGCCGCCGTCGGCTCGTCCATGATCAGGACCCGGGCGTCGAAGGAGAGCGCCTTGGCGATCTCCACGATCTGCTGGTCCGCGATGGACAGGCCGCGGGCGGGGCGGTCGGGGTCGAGCGCGACGCCGAGCCGCTTCATCAGGGCGGCCGTGGCCGCGCGGGTGGCCTTGTGGTCGATCCGGCCCAGCGCGCGCCGGGGCTGCCGGCCCATGAAGATGTTCTCGGCGATCGACAGGTCGGGGAAGAGCGTGGGTTCCTGGTAGATCACGGCGATTCCGGCGTCGCGGGCGTCGCCGGGGCCGTGGAAGACGACGGGCTCACCGTCGAGCAGCACCTGGCCGGCGTCCGGTCGGTGCACCCCGGCGAGGGTCTTGATCAACGTCGACTTGCCCGCGCCGTTCTCCCCGGCGAGGGCGTGCACCTCGCCGGGGAACAGCTCCAGGGAGACGTCCCGCAGGGCGCGGACGGCACCGAAGGACTTGGAGACGTCCTTCAGCGCCAGCACCGGGGCCGGTCCCGTGTCGGACGGGTGGGTCATGGATGGCTCCTCGACGACACCGGCGAGACGGTCGGCACCGACCCCACAGCGTCGTGAAAGGTTTCAACTGGATTGCCGGGACCGTAGGCACCACGGGCATGTCACGTCAATGGGTCCGTATCGAAAAAATTTCGATAGCCTAAGGTCACGGCCGAGTCACGGAAAACCAGGTTGGTCGGAGTGCTTGACACCCCTTCGGGAGGCTCATACTTTGCCGTTCTGAATCGTTTCACCGTTCATACCCCCAGGAGCTTCCAAGTGACCGACCTCGCCGCGGTGAAGGCCGCGCTGAAGACCCAGGCCGTCGAGACGCCGTCGTGGGCGTACGGAAACTCGGGGACCCGTTTCAAGGTGTTCGCCCAGCAGGGCGTGCCGCGCTCGGCGAAGGAGAAGCTGGACGACGCGGCACAGGTCCACGCGGTGACCGGGGTCGCGCCGACGGTGGCGTTGCACATCCCCTGGGACAAGGTGGACGACTACGCGGACCTGGCCGGGCACGCCGAGAAGCAGGGGCTGAAGCTGGGGGCGATCAACTCCAACACCTTCCAGGACGACGACTACAAGCTGGGCAGCATCTGCCATCCGGACGCGGCGGTGCGCCGCAAGGCCGTCGGCCACCTGCTCGAGTGCGTCGACATCATGGACGCGACGGGGTCCCGCGACCTGAAGCTCTGGTTCGCGGACGGCACCAACTACCCCGGGCAGGACGACATCAGGGCCCGCCAGGACCGGCTCGCGGAGGGGCTGGCCGAGGTGTACGCGCGGCTGGGCGAGGGGCAGCGGATGCTGCTGGAGTACAAGCTGTTCGAGCCGTCCTTCTACACGACCGACGTACCGGACTGGGGCACGGCCTACGCCCACTGTCTGAAGCTGGGGCCGAAGGCGCAGGTCGTCGTCGACACCGGGCACCACGCGCCGGGCACCAACATCGAGTTCATCGTCGCCACGCTGCTGCGGGAGGGGAAGCTCGGGGGGTTCGACTTCAACTCGCGGTTCTACGCGGACGACGACCTCATGGTCGGCGCCGCTGATCCGTTCCAGCTGTTCCGGATCATGTGCGAGGTCCTGGGCGGGGGCGGGTTCACCTCCGAGGTGGCCTTCATGCTCGATCAGTGTCACAACATCGAGGCGAAGATCCCGGCGATCATCCGCTCGGTGATGAACGTGCAGGAGGCCACGGCGAAGGCGTTGCTGGTGGACCGGGGGGCGTTGGCCGCGGCGCAGGCCGCGGGCGATGTGCTCGGGGCGAATGCCGTGCTGATGGATGCGTATGACACTGATGTGCGGCCGCTGCTGCGGGAGGTGCGGGTGGAGATGGGGCTGGATCCGGAGCCGCTCGCGGCGTACCGCCGGTCCGGGTGGGCCGAGAAGGTTGTCGCCGAGCGGGTTGGGGGGCAGCAGGCGGGCTGGGGCGCGTAAGCGTCTGGCTTGACATGTCTCGTCGCGGGCTGCGGGCCGGATGTGGTTGGCCGCGCAGTTCCCCGCGCCCCTGAAGGGGCGCACCGATCCCCGTACGTTCACGAAGTCAGGGACCTTCATGACCACCCACCCCGAAGCCGCCGCCCTCCTCGACCGTTCCCATCGGCTCGGTGCCGATCCCCGGAACACCAACTACGCCGGCGGGAACACCTCCGCCAAGGGCACCGACACCGATCCCGTCACCGGTGGGGAGGTCGAGCTGATGTGGGTGAAGGGGTCCGGTGGGGACCTCGGCACCCTCACCGAATCCGGGCTCGCCGTGTTGCGGCTCGACCGGCTCCGGGCGCTCGCCGGTGTCTATCCGGGCGTCGAGCGCGAGGACGAGATGGTCGGCGCCTTCGACTACTGCCTGCACGGCAAGGGCGGGGCCGCTCCCTCCATCGACACCGCCATGCACGGGCTGGTGGACGCCCCGCACGTCGATCATCTGCATCCGGACTCCGGGATCGCGCTGGCCTGTGCCGCCGACGGGGAGAAGCTGACCGCCGAGTGTTTCGGGGACTCGGTGGTGTGGGTGCCGTGGCGGCGGCCCGGGTTCCAGCTGGGGCTGGACATCGCGGCCGTGAAGGCCGCCAACCCGCGGGCGGTCGGGTGCGTCCTCGGCGGGCACGGGATCACCGCCTGGGGCGACACCTCCGAGGAGTGCGAGCGGAACTCGCTCCACATCATCCGCACCGCCGAGGCCTTTCTCGCCGAGCGCGGCAGGCCGGAGCCCTTCGGGCCCGTCGTCGCGGGGTACGACGCGCTGCCCGAGGCGGAGCGCCGGGAGCGGGCCGCCTCGCTCGCGCCGTATGTACGGGCCCTCGCCTCCCAGGACCGGGCGCAGGTCGGGCACTTCACCGACGCCGAGGTCGTCCTCGACTTCCTGGCCCGGGCCGAGCACCCGCGGCTCGCCGCGCTGGGGACGTCGTGCCCGGACCACTTCCTGCGGACGAAGGTACGGCCGCTCGTGCTCGACCTGCCGCCGACCGCACCCCTCGACGAGACCATCGCCCGGCTCAGGGAGCTGCACTCCGCCTACCGCGAGGAGTACGCCGCCTACTACCGGCGGCACGCCCTGCCCGACTCCCCCGCCATGCGCGGCGCCGACCCGGCGATCGTGCTGGTGCCCGGCGTCGGCATGTTCAGCTTCGGGAAGGACAAGCAGACGGCCCGGGTCGCGGGCGAGTTCTACGTCAACGCGATCAATGTGATGCGCGGCGCCGAGGCCGTGTCGGCGTACGCGCCGATCGAGGAGTCGGAGAAGTTCCGGATCGAGTACTGGGCGCTGGAGGAGGCCAAGCTCCGGCGGATGCCGAGGCCGAAGGCCCTGGCGACCCGGGTGGCGCTGGTGACCGGGGCCGGCAGCGGGATCGGGAAGGCGATCGCGCACCGGCTCGTCGCCGAGGGGGCCTGCGTCGTGGTGGCCGACCTCGACGCCGAGGGTGCCGCCGCCGTCGCGGAGGAGCTCGGCGGGCCGGACAGGGCCGTCGCCGTCACCGTCGACGTGACGGACGAGGAGCAGATCGCCGCCGCCTTCCGGGCCGCCGTGCTGGCCTTCGGCGGGGTCGACCTCGTCGTCAACAACGCCGGGATCTCCATCTCCAAGCCCCTGCTGGAGACTTCGGCGAAGGACTGGGACCTCCAGCACGACATCATGGCCCGCGGCTCCTTCCTGGTGTCGCGGGAGGCGGCCCGGGTGATGATCGCCCAGCGGCTCGGCGGTGACATCGTCTATGTCGCCTCGAAGAACGCCGTGTTCGCCGGGCCCAACAACATCGCCTACTCGGCCACCAAGGCCGACCAGGCCCATCAGGTGCGCCTGCTGGCAGCCGAGCTGGGCGAGCACGGGATCCGGGTCAACGGGGTGAACCCCGATGGTGTGGTGCGTGGGTCCGGGATCTTCGCCGGAGGGTGGGGGGCGCAGCGGGCCGCCGTGTACGGGGTGGAGGAGGCGAAGCTCGGCGAGTTCTACGCGCAGCGGACCATCCTCAAGCGTGAGGTGCTGCCCGAGCATGTGGCGAACGCGGTGTTCGCGCTGACGGGCGGGGAGCTGACCCACACCACCGGGTTGCATGTGCCCGTCGACGCGGGTGTGGCGGCCGCGTTCCTGCGATGACCGGCTCCAGGTCCTATGCCGCGGTCGACCTCGGTGCGTCCAGCGGTCGGGTCATGGTCGGCCGGGTGGGCCCGGACTCGCTCGAACTGGCCGAGGCACACCGGTTCGCCAACCGGCCGGTACGGGTGCCGGAGGGGCTGCGCTGGGACGTACTCGCCCTGTACGCCGGGGTGCTGGAGGGGCTGCGGGCGGCGGGGCGGGTGGACTCCGTCGGGATCGACAGCTGGGCCGTGGACTACGGGCTGCTGGACGCCGACGGGGCGCTGCTCGGCAACCCGGTGCACTACCGGGACGCCCGCACGGAGGGCGTCGCCGAGAAGGTGTGGGCGACCCTGCCGGCGGCGGAGCTGTACGCCAGCACCGGGCTCCAGTACGCGCCCTTCAACACCCTCTACCAGTTGGCGGCGGCGCGTTCGAGTGCCCAGTTCGCCCGTGCCGAGCGGCTGTTGCTCATCCCCGACCTGCTGTCGTACTGGCTGACCGGCGAGCAGGGCACCGAGCTGACCAACGCCTCCACCACCCAGCTGATCGATCCCCGGACGCGCGACTGGTCGTACGAGGTGGCGGACCGGGTGGGGATCGACCTCGGGCTGTTCGCTCCGCTGCGGCGGCCCGGGGAGGCGGCCGGGCTGCTGCGTCCCGAGGTGCTTGAGGAGACGGGGCTCGGCGGGCCGGTGCCGGTGACCGCGGTCGGCTCGCACGACACCGCGTCGGCGGTGGCCGCCGTACCGGCGGCCGGTGAACGGTTCGCCTACATCTGCACCGGCACCTGGTCGCTGGCCGGACTCGAACTGGCCGCGCCCGTGCTGACCGAGGAGAGCCGGGCCGCCAACTTCACCAACGAGCTGGGGCTGGACGGCACGGTCCGCTACCTGCGCAACATCATGGGGCTGTGGCTGCTCCAGGAGTGCGTACGAGCCTGGGGCGACCCGGATCTGGGCGGGCTGTTGCGCGAGGCGGCCGGCGTGCCGGCGCTGCGGTCGGTGGTGGACGCGGGGGACACGGTCTTCCTGGCCCCCGGCCGGATGCCGGAGCGGATCGCCGAGGCGTGCCGGGCGTCCGGGCAGCCGGTGCCGCGGACTCCCGGTGAGATCACCCGGTGCATTCTCGACTCCCTGGCGCTCGCCCACCGGCGGGCGGTCACCGACGCACAGCGGCTCGCCGATCACCCGGTGGACACGGTGTACGTGGTGGGCGGCGGCACCCGCAACGCGCTGCTCTGTCAGCTCACCGCCGACGCCTGCGGGCTGCCAGTGGTGGCGGGTCCGACGGAGGCGGCGTCCCTCGGGAACGTGCTGGTCCAGGCCCGTGCGCAGGGTCTGGTCGGCGACCTGGCCGACCTGCGGCGGCTGCTCACGCGCACCCAGCCGCTCACCCGGTACACACCGCGCGACGACACCGCCCGCTGGGCGGCGGCCGAGGCACGACTCGCCACACGGTGAACCGGGACTCCCGCTGACCGCACCGGCCCATTACCCTGCACTCATCCGATGATCGACCGCGAGGAGCCGCGATGCGTGTCGCCCTGTTCCTGACCTGTGTCAACGACACGCTGTATCCGGACACGGGTCGTGCTGTGGTGAAACTCCTGACCAGGCTGGGTGTCGAGGTCGATTTCCCGATGGCGCAGACCTGCTGCGGGCAGGCCCACTACAACACCGGATACCGTCATCAGGCGGAGCCACTGGCCCGGCATTTCTCCGATGTCTTCGGGGAGTACGAGGCGATCGTGACGCCGTCCGGGTCGTGCGGGGCGATGGTGCGGGAGCTGTATCCCAGGATGGGCGAACGGGCCCGCGCGGAGGGCCGCGGCAGCGGCCTCGCGGACACGCTGGCACCGGTGGTGCCGAAAACGTACGAGCTGACCGAGTTCCTGGTGGACGTGCTCGGGGTGACGGACGTGGGCGCCTACTACCCGCACACCGTGACCTACCACCCGACCTGTCACGGGCTGCGTGCTCTGGGGCTGGGTGAGCGGCCGCGCCGGCTGCTCCAGGCTGTGGAGGGGCTGGAGTTGGTGGAGCTGCCGGGGGCGCAGGAGTGCTGCGGGTTCGGGGGGACGTTCGCGGTGAAGAACCCCGACGTCTCGGCGGCGATGGGATCCGACAAGGTGCGCAACGCCGCCTCGACGGGTGCGGAGGTGCTGTGCGCGGCCGACAACTCCTGTCTCATGCACATCGGCGGCACCATGACCCGGCTCGGCACCGGGATGCGGCCGGTGCACCTCGCGGAGATCCTGGCGAGCACGAAGGAGGAGCCCGCGCTATGAGCGGAACGTATCTGGGGATGCCGGCCTTTCCGGTGGCCGCGCACGAGGCTGTCAACAACCCGACCCTGCGCGGGAATCTGCGGCATGCCACGCACACCATCCGCGCCAAGCGGGCCAAGGCGGTGGCCGAGGTGTCCGACTGGGACGCGCTGCGCGAGGCCGGCAAACAGATCAAGGACCATACTCTCCGCCATCTCGACCGCTATCTGGTCCAGTTGGAGGAGGCGGTGACGGCGGCGGGCGGTACGGTCCACTGGGCGGCGGACGCCGACGAGGCCAACCGGATCGTCACCGAACTGGTCAAGGAGACCGGTGAGTCGGAGGTCGTCAAGGTCAAGTCGATGGCCACCCAGGAGATCGGCCTCAACGAGGCGCTGGAGGCCGAGGGCATCCGGGCTTACGAGACCGATCTCGCCGAGCTGATCGTGCAGCTGGGCAAGGACCGGCCCTCACACATCCTGGTCCCCGCCATCCACCGCAACCGGGGAGAGATCCGGGACATCTTCCGGCGCGAGATGGGTGCGTGGGGGCGCCCCGCGCCCGAGGGCCTCACCGACACCCCGGCCGAACTCGCCGAGGCCGCCCGGCTCCACCTCCGCGAGAAGTTCCTGCGGGCCAGGGTCGGCATCTCCGGTGCCAACTTCATGGTCGCCGAGACCGGCACGCTGGTGGTGGTCGAGTCCGAGGGCAACGGGCGGATGTGCCTGACCCTGCCCGAGACGCTGATCTCGGTCGTCGGCATCGAGAAGATCGTGCCGGCCTGGCGGGACCTGGAGGTCTTCCTGCAGACCCTGCCCCGTTCGTCGACCGCCGAACGCATGAACCCCTACACCAGCATGTGGACCGGAACCACGGACAGCGACGGCCCGCGGACCTTCCATCTGGTGCTGCTGGACAACGGCCGCACCGACACCCTCGCCGACGAGGTCGGCCGCCAGGCGCTGCGCTGCATCCGCTGCTCGGCCTGTCTCAACGTCTGCCCGGTGTATGAGCGGGCGGGCGGGCACGCCTACGGCTCGGTCTACCCCGGCCCGATCGGCGCCATCCTCAGCCCCCAGCTACGGGGGACGGCCAGCGCGATCGACGCCTCCCTGCCGTACGCGTCGACGCTGTGCGGGGCCTGCTACGAAGTGTGCCCGGTCGCCATCGACATCCCCGAAGTACTGGTGCACCTGCGGGAACGAGTCGTGGAAGGCGGCGAGACGGTCCGGGGCGGCAACAAGGTGCTCCTCAAGCCCGCCAAGGGACATGCGGCCGAGCGGGCGGCGATGCGGGCGGCCCGCTGGACGTTCTCCCACCCCGCCGCCCTGCGCACCGGCCAGCGCCTCGCCTCCCGCAGCCGCCGCTTCCATCCCCGCACGCTGCCGGGCCCGGGCAGGGCGTGGAGCGGGACCCGGGACCTGCCGGCCCTCCCCGCGGAGCCGTTCCGGGACTGGTGGCAGCGCACGAACGGCGGAAAGGACGGTGCCAAGTGAGCAGCAGGGAACGGATCCTGGGCCGGGTACGACGCGCACTGGCCGAGGCGCCGGGCGAGGACGCACCGCTCGAACGGACGTATCTGCGCGAGCACGGGCAGCGCAGCGTCGCGGAGACGGTCGAGCTGCTGGCCGAGAACCTCGCGGACTACCGGGCGCTCGTGCACCGCTGCACGGAGAGCGAACTGGCCGCCCTGATCGGCCGGTTGGTCGCCGACCGCGGGGCCGGGACCGTGGTCGTACCGGCCGGGCTGGACCCGGCGTGGCTCGCGGCGGCCGATGCCGAGGTGGTCGCGGACCGCGCCGAGGACACACCGCACCAGCTCGACACGGTGGGCAGTGTGGTCACCGGGTGTGCGGTGGCGATCGCCGAGACCGGCACGATCGTGCTGGACGGCGGCCCCGACCAGGGCCGCCGCCGCATCACCCTCATTCCGGACCACCACATCTGCGTCGTCCGGATCCCGGACCAGGTCGTCTCCTCCGTCCCCCAGGCCCTCGAACGTCTCGACCCGACACGCCCGTTGACCTGGATCTCCGGACCATCCGCGACCAGCGACATCGAGCTGGACCGAGTCGAAGGGGTACACGGCCCACGCACCCTGGAAGTGGTACTCGTCAGCGCCGATCAGCCGAGCGCCGAGGTCACCTCGTAGGTGTGCCGCCGCCCCTTCGGCGAGCGGGCCGCAAGGGGCGCGGCTAGCGTGAGGGAATGATCCGGTTCGAGCAGGTCACCAAGCGGTATCCGGACGGCACGACCGCCGTGGACGGCCTCTCCTTCGAGGTGGCGGAGGGTGAACTCGTCACGCTCGTGGGCCCGTCCGGCTGCGGCAAGACCACCACGATGATGATGGTCAACCGGCTCATCGAACCGACCTCCGGCCGGATCCTCGTCGACGACGAGGACATCGCCCGGGTCGACCCCGTGCGACTGCGCCGCCGGATCGGCTATGTCATCCAGCAGGTGGGCCTGTTCCCGCACCGCACGGTCCTCGACAACACCGCGACCGTCCCGGCCCTGCTCGGCTGGAAGCGGGCCAGGGCCCGCAAGCGCGCTGCCGAACTGCTCGACCTGGTCGGCCTGGACCCGGGGACGTTCGGTCCGCGCTACCCGGACCAGCTCTCCGGCGGCCAGCGGCAGCGGGTCGGCGTGGCCCGCGCGCTCGCCGCGGATCCCCCCGTACTGCTGATGGACGAGCCGTTCGGCGCGGTCGACCCGGTGGTGCGGGAGCAGTTGCAGGACGAGTTCCTCAGGATGCAGGCCGCGGTGCGCAAGACGGTGCTGCTGGTCACCCATGACATCGAGGAGGCGGTGCGGCTCGGCGACCGGATCGCGGTGTACGGGCAGGGGCGCATCGAGCAGTACGACACGCCGGGCGCGGTGCTGGGGACGCCCGCCACGTCGTACGTCGCCGAGTTCGTGGGCGCGGACCGCGGGCTGAAGCGGCTGTCGGTGACCGAGATCGAGCCGGACGACCTGGAGCAGCCGCCGGTCGCCCGCCCGGCCGAGTCCGCCGAGAGCGCCGCGGCACGGCTGCGGGCGGAGGGCGCCCGCTGGGCGGTGGTCCTGGACCCGCGCGGCGACCTGCACGGCTGGGTGGGCCGGGACGAGTTGGCGGCCGGCGGCACCGTCGGCGACCTCGCGCACCGGATGACCGCGTGGGTGCCGGTCGGCGCCCCGCTGAAGCAGGCGTTCGGTGTGATGCTCCAGCACGACGCGGGGTGGGTCGCGGTCCTCGACGGCTCGCGCTTCCTCGGTGTCCTGACCCCGGCCAAGCTGCACGAGGCGCTGCGCCGCTCGGTGGACGCGGACGCGCGTGGTGTCCCGCGCGGCCAGGTGCCGTTCGACTCGGTCTCCGACGCCTGACCGCGAGGGCGCCGGGGCGTCGGCCGTCGTTCGTCAGCTGAACGTCATCGGGCAGCCGCGCCGCAGCGAGTGCTGGGCGGCCCGCAGGTACAGCGCGACATAGAAGGCGGCGTCCAGATCCTCGCCCCACGGTCCGGGGCGGGCAGCGGTGGCTTTCTCGGCCGGGCCCTCCAGGAACCACATCGTCAGGTCGAGGTTGTCGCAGGCCTCCGGTATCGCGTCGACGGGAAGCCGGATCGCGGCCGCCAGCCGCTCCGCGAGGGCGAGCACCTCGGGGGCGCCGGCGATCACCGTCTCGTCGGTGTAGGCGGTTTCCAGGGGCAGCCGGATCTCCTCATCGAGGGAGAGCGGCACCAGCACCGACCAGCCCAGCAGCAACTCCTCCTCCTGCGGCGACAGCTGCTCCCGGCACAACGCGCCGAACCCGTCCATGGACGGCACCAGCTTCTCCTCGAACGACATCCCCGCGCCGCGCTCGAACCCGGCCTGCTCGGGCACCGACTCGTACGGCGCGAGCCCGCGCCGCCGCAACTCCTCGTTCAGGGCCGCGGCGAGGGGCCCCTTGCCACCCTCGTCCTCCTCCTCGAACCACTCCTGCGCGCCGACACCCACCAAGTAGATCCCCATGTCCCGGAACGTACCGCCCGCCACTGACAACGGGCACCGGCCCTCACTTCACCAGGCCCTTGTCCCGCAGGTACGTACGGGCCACGTCCTGGGCCAGCCGTCGCCAACTGTCGACCTGCTGGTTCATGGCGGCCAGGTCGGCCGTCGTCAGGACGTCGTTGAGCTTGCCGAGCGCCTTCGTCACGCCCTCGCTGCCCGCCCGCGCGCGGTTGACGACCGGGACGACGTAGTCGGCGTTCTGCAGGTGCTTGTCGTCGGCGAGCAGGACCAGGCCGAACTGGCCGAGGGTCGCGTCCGTGGTCGTGGTCAGCACCATCTGGTCCTGCCCGCTCTGCACGGCCCGCTTGGCCTGGGTGGTCCCGACGCCCTTGGGGTCGACGCCGGTGATGTCGATGCCGTAGACCTTCTTCAATCCCGGCTCGCAGTACGGCCGTTGCACACACTCGTCACCCGCCGCGAGCCGCACCTTGAGCCCCGAGGCGCCCAGGTCGCTGAGCGTCTTCAGGTGGTGCTCCCGGGCGTAGGCGGCGGTGACCGCGAAGGCGTTCTGGTCCACCGCCCGTCCGGGGTCCAGGACCGTGAGACCGCGCGGTGTGGCGAGGCGGCGCAGCGCCTTCATCGTGGCGTCCAGGTCGGGTGAGCCCACGGGCGGTGCGTCAGGGCCGTTGGCCTTGGCGTTGAGCCAGTCGGCGAAGGTGGCCGCGTACTCGGGGACGACGTCGATCTGCCCGGACTCCAGAGCGGGTTCGTAGATCTCCCGGTTGGCGACGGTGATGAGGGAGGTCCGGTAGCCGGCCTGGTTCAGCAGCTGTGCGTACATCTGGGCGAGCAGGTCGCTCTCGGTGAATCCGGCGGAGCCGATGGTCAGCTGCCGGCTGTCGCCCGGGGGTGCGGTGACCTCCCCGCGGTTCTCCAGGGAGGGGCCGGTGGTGCAAGCGGTGAGGGCGAACAGCAGCACGGCAGGCACCGCCGTACGGGACCTCACCTGGAGCCCCGCACCCAGACCGGGGCGAGCCGCTCGGCGAGTTCGAAGACGCCCTCCACGAGCAGCGCGAAGGCGGCGACCAGGATCGCCCCGGCGACCACCTGGGGCGTGCTGGCCAGGTTGAACCCGGCGGTGATGATCCGTCCCAGCCCTCCCCCGCCCGCCAGCGCGGCGATGGTCGCCGTGGCCACCAGCTGGACGGCGGCGATCCGCACGCCGTTGAGGACCAACGGGAGTGAAAGGGGCATTTCCACGTGAAACAGCATCTGTCGCCCGGTCATCCCCATCCCCCGGGCCGCCTGCACGATGCTCCGGTCGACCTCGCGCATGCCGACGTAGGCGTTGGTGAGCAGCGGCGGTACCGCGAACAGTACGAGGGCCACCACTGTGGGGCCCTCGCCCCACCGGCCGATCGGGGTGAGGAGCAGCAGGACCAGGACGGCGAAGGTGGGGACGGCACGGCCGACGTTGGAGATGTTCACGGCGAGTGCGCCGCCCTTGCCGAGGTGGCCGAGGACCAGGGCGACGGGCAGGGCGATGGCGCAGCTGATGACGAGGCAGACGACGGTGAGGACGAGGTGCTGGAGCAGCCGGTGCCCGATTCCGTCGTCGCCCGCCCAGTGCGCGGAGTCGGTGAGCCAGCCCCAGGCGTCGGCGAGCGTCGTCACGCGCGGGCCGCCCGGGTCCACGGGGTGAGCAGTCGCTGCACCCCGAGCAGCAGCAGGTCGGCGGCGACGGCGATCAGCACGCACAGGACGGAGGCGGTGAGCACCTGGGCCTTGAAGTAGGTGTTCATGCCGGCGTAGATCAGGTTGCCGAGTCCGCCGAAACCGACGATCGCGCCGACGGTGACCAGGGAGACCGCCGAGACGGTGGCGATGCGTAGTCCGGCCATCGCGGCGGGCAGGGCGAGCGGCAGCTCGACGGTGAGCAGCAGGCGGATCGGGCCGTAGCCCATGCCGCGGGCGGCCTGCCGGGTCTCCTCGGGCACGGCGCGCAGGCCCGCGAGGATGTTCCGGACGAGCAGCGTGAGCGAGTAGAGCACCAGCCCGGCGACGACGAGGGTGGCCGAGAGGCCGTAGACCGGCAGGAGCAGGGAGAACATCGCCAGGGAGGGGATGGTGTAGAGGATCGTCGTGACGCCGAGGACGGGCGCGGCCGACCAGCGCCAGCGGCGGGCCAGCACGGCCAGGGGGACGGCGACGGCGAGACCGATGAGCACGGAGACCGCGGTGAGCCGGAGATGCTGCCCGACCGCGTCGAGGAGGATCTGGCGGCGGCTGCTCAGATAGGCCCCGCAGATCCACTCGTTGCGCGCGAGGCAGTCGTTCGGGGGCGCGGTCACGCGTCCATTGCATCGGGCGGGCGAGCCGCCCGGCGCGTTGTGCTCACCCGTCCGGGTCGTCGGCGACGGAGCGGACCGGGACCGCCCGGGCCGAATGCACCAGGCCTTGCCAGGCGCCCGGGCCGAGTGCACCAGGCCCCACCGGGGCCCGGGCCGAATGCACCAGGCCTTGCCAGGCGCCCGGGCCGAGTGCACCAGGCCCTACCGGGAGCCCGGGCCGAGTGCACCAGGCCCTACCGGGAGCCCCGGCCGAGTGCACCAGGCCCTACCCGGCGGCGGCCGGGTCCGCTGTTGCGTCCCCAGCAGGTGGCGCTATGCCATTCCCCCCGCGTCCATCAGCGCCGTCGCGGTTCCCGTGGCCAGGCCGTCGTCCAGGTGTTCGATGTGAGCGCCGGCCCGGGCACTGGCGCCGTCGAAGACCAGCATCAGCTGCCGGGCGAGGCCGGCCGGGTCAGCCGCACCGCCCTGTCCGGCCTGTTCCCGGAAGTAGCTCTCCATCCGGTCCTTGGCGTCGCGGGCCACCACGCTCGCCGGGTGCCCGGGGTCCTTCAGCTCGACCAGGACGGCGAGGTAAGGGCAGCCGCGGTACTCGGGGTTCCCGGAGCTCTTCTCCAGCCGCTCGAAGACGTACCGGATCCGCTCGCGGGGCGTGGCCGACGCGTCCTCGGCGTGCGTGAGCTGGGTCTCGTACCAGGCCCTGCGGCGCTCCAGGCTGGCGGCCAGCATTTCCTCCTTGCTGTCGAAGAGCTGATACATCGAGCGCTTCGACACCCCGGCCGACCTGCACAGCGCCTCGACGCCCACGGAGACGCCCTCGCGGTAGAAGAGGTCGGCGGCGGCTTCGAGCAGCCGGTCGCGGGGTGACGCCTTGTCGGTGGTGGCCATGTGCCCGAGGTTACCTCTCGGCGGCACATTCGGAAACCGATCGGTATACAGGGTGGCCAGCTCGCTGAACAAGCGCTTAGATAGGGAGGTCAGCTCCACGCCGCTCAGCCGGAGGCCCCGTTGTTCACTTCCGTCGACGACGTCTCCGCCCGCCTCGCGGAGACCGGCTATCTCGCCTCCCCCGCCGTCGCCACCACCGTCTTCCTGGCCGACCGGCTCGGCAAACCCCTCCTCGTCGAGGGGCCCGCCGGGGTCGGCAAGACCGAGCTGGCGAAGGCCGTCGCCGAGGTCGCCGGCGCCCGGCTGGTACGGCTGCAGTGCTACGAGGGCGTCGACGAGTCCCGGGCGCTGTACGAGTGGAACCACGCCAAGCAACTGCTGCGCATCAGCGCCGGCCGGGACGAGACCTGGGACGAGGCCCGCACCGACATCTTCAGCGAGGAGTTCCTGCTCCCCCGCCCGCTGCTCACCGCGATCCGGGGCGACGACCCCAAGGTGCTGCTGATCGACGAGACCGACAAGGCCGACGTCGAGGTGGAGGGCCTGCTCCTGGAGGTGCTCAGCGACTTCCAGGTGACCGTCCCCGAGCTGGGCACGGTCACCGCGACCCGCCGCCCCTTCGTGGTGCTCACCTCCAACGCGAGCCGTGAGCTGTCCGAGGCGCTGCGCCGCCGCTGCCTGTTCCTGCACATCGGGTTCCCGGACGAGGAACTGGAGCGCCGGATCGTACGGCTGAAGGTGCCGGAGCTCACCGAGGCGCTCACCGAGTCCGTGGTCCGGGTGGTCGGTGCACTGCGGGCGATGGACCTGCGCAAGGTGCCGTCGGTGGCCGAGACGATCGACTGGGCGCGCACCCTGCTGGCACTGGGCGCCGACACCCTGGACGAGCAGGTCGTACGGGATTCCCTGGGCGTGATCCTCAAGCACCAGGACGACATCCAGAAGGCGGCCGCCAAGCTGGACCTGGACGCGCTGTGAGCGCAGCGCCACACGCTGCGGCCGACCTCGCCGACCGGCTCACCGGTCTGGTGGGGGCGCTGCGGACACACGGGGTGCGGGTCGGCACCGGGGAGACCGTGGACGCGGGCCGGGCGGTGGCGGCGCTGGGCCTGGCGGACCGGGAGCTGCTGCGCGAGGGGCTGGCCGCGACCCTGCTGCACGGTACGGGCCAACGGGCCGTGTTCGACCAGGTCTTCGACCTCTACTTCCCGCGCGGCGTGGGCGGCCCCGGCGCCGAGCCGGCCGACCGGGACGAGTTGCGGGAGCGACTCGCGGCCGCGCTGGCCGACGACGACACCGCGTTGCTGCGGCAGTTGGCGGCGCAAGCGGTGGACGGCCTCGGCGGGTACGGGAGTTCGCCGGGCTCGGACGGCTGGTCGTCGTACCAGACACTGGACCGGCTGCGGCCGCAGACGCTGCTGGCGCGGGTGCGGGCGGACGTCCGGGCGCGGGGCACGGACCCGGGGTTCACGGACCGGCTGCTGGACGACGAGATCCGGCGGCGGATCGAGGCGTTCCGGGGCATGGTCGCGGCGGAGGCCCGGCGCCGGGTGGCCGAGCGGCGCGGACGGGACGAGATCGCCCGCCGGGCGGTGGCGCCGAGCGCCGACCGGGTGGACTTCCTGTTCGCCGGGCGGGATCAACTCACCGAACTGCGCAGGGCTGTTCAGCCGCTGGCCCGCAAGCTGGCGACCCGGCTGGCCGCCCGCCGTCGCCGCGCCGCGCGGGGCACCATCGACCTGCGCCGCACGCTGCGCGGTTCGCTGTCCACGGGCGGGGTGCCGATGCGGCCGGTGCTGCGCCGGCGCCGGCCGGTCCGGCCCGAACTGGTGCTGCTGTGCGATGTGTCGGGCTCGGTGTCGGGGTTCTCGGACTTCACGATGCTGCTGGTGCAGGCGTTGCACGACCAGTTCAGCAAGGTCCGGGTGTTCGCCTTCGTCAACCGGATCGACGAGGTGACCGGCCTGCTCGAACACGGCCGGGCCGACCCGGAGGGGCTCGGCGCCCGGATCCGCGCCGAGGCGACGCTCACCGGCTGGCACGGCAGCAGCGACTACGGGGTGTCGCTGGGCGAGTTCGCGGAGCGGTACGGCGCCGCGGTCGGTCCGCGCAGCACGGTCTTCGTGCTCGGCGACGCCCGCACCAACAACCTCGACCCGAACCTCGCGGCCGTCCGCCGGATCGCCGGGCAGGCGCGCCGCGTCTACTGGCTGAACCCCGAGGCGCGCTCCCTGTGGGGCACCGGTGACTCGGCGGCACCCGACTACGCCGAGCTGGTCGAGATGCACGAGTGCCGTACGGCCCGCCAGCTGAGCGCCCTGATCGCACGGTTGCTGCCGGTCTGACACCCGGACCGGGCCACGGCAGAGGGTGCCGTCAGCTGCGCAGGGCCGTCACCGGCGCCGGCTCGCCCTCGACGGTCGCCGCCCGTTCGGCGCGGCGCACCGCGAACACCGCGTACACACAGGCGAGATCGAGCAGGAAGCCGGCGATGCAGAGGTAGTACATCAGGGCGCTGTCGTACCGGTGGTGCAGGTGCGAGGCGGCGTCCGGGGCAGCCCTCCGCAGCAGATCCGTGGTCCGGCGCGCGCCGTGCACACTCTGGCGCGGTGCCGACCTCGCGCGCACGGCCGGTCGTCAGGTTCGCCGGTGTACCGGCCGGCGCACCCCGCGCCCCGACGGACGGCCTCGGCCGGCGCCGCCCGTCGGTCTCGGGTGGAGCGTGAACTACGCCCCTGGATGGGCGAGTTCGATGTCGTGGTCGTGGATGTCGGCGCCGGAGACCAGCACTCCGGCGGCGTGCGGCGGGTAGCCGGTCGCGATGACCGTGTACGGGCCGGTGTCCAGGTCGGAGAAGGCGTACCCGCCGTCGTCCCCGGTGGTGGTCGTGGCGACGACGTTGCCGGCGACGTCCACCAGCGTGACCCGGGCGTCGCCCAGCGGGCCTTGGGCGCCCCGTACCGTGCCGCGCACATGGGCACCGGGCCGCAGCTCGACCTCCACACGGGTCACGCCGGTACCGGCGATCTCGACGGGCAGGGCCAGCGGCCGGTGCTTGGGCGAGCTGACGGCCAGGGTCACCGGGCCCGGCACCAGGTCGCCGACCGCGAACTCCCCGACTCCGTCCGTCTGCTGGGTCGCGAGCACGTCCCCGCGGACATCGGTGACGACCACCACGGCCCCGGCGACCGGCGCCCCGCTGTCCGCGGCCCGCACCAGTCCGGCCAGGCCGCTGGCGCCGCTGAGCAGCACGTCGTACGCGACCGGTTCGGTGCTCACGACCAGGGTGGTGGCCTGCGGCCGGCAGCCGTCGGCGGAGGCTATGAGGACGTACGTCCCCTCGCCGGGCGCGACCACGGCATAGCGGCCCTCGGCGTCCGCGACCGCACGGCCGAGCTGGCGGCCGCCGAGGGAGATCAGGGTGACGGCCGCCCAGCCGACGCCGGTTCCGTCGGCGCCCCGCACCCACCCGTGCACCTGGACACCGTCGTCGGTGAGGGAGACGGTCACCGGGGCTCCTTTCGCAGCCACCGGTGACTCGGGCGCCGGTTCGGGCGCCGCCTCGGTCACGGCCGCCGCGGCTGGAGCCGGCCTCCGGCGCGGGATGAACGCGGCCACCAGCAACGCGAGGACCGCCGCGCCGGAGCCGACCGCCATGACCACCTTGAAGCCGTTCTCGGAGGGCACGGTGACACCGCCGAAGACGTTCGTCATCTGGGCCAGGATCACTCCGGCGACGGCGCTCGCGGTCGACGTACCGATGGACCGCATCAGGGTGTTGAGGCTGTTCGCGGCGGCCGTCTCGTGCGGGTCGACGGCACCCATGATGAGCGCGGGCATCGCGCCGTAGGCGAAGCCGATACCGGCGCCGACGACGCAGGAGACCAGGACGAGCTGCCAGACGGCGTCCATCAGCACGATGTTGAGCCCGTACCCTGCGGCCACGATCACCGCGCCGCACATCAGGGTGATCTTCGGGCCGAAGTTCTTGGAGACGAGGGCCGACACCGGCGCCGTCGCCATCATCACCAGGCCGGTCGGGGCCATCACCAGGCCCGCGTCGAGCAGCGACTTGCCCAGACCGTAGCCGGTCGCCTCAGGCAACTGCAGGAGCTGCGGAAGCACCAGGGACATCGCGAACATGGAGAACCCGAAGGCGATCGAGGCGAGGTTCGTCACCAGGACCTGACGGCGTGCGGTGGTACGCAGGTCCACCAGCGGTTGCCGGGTGCGCAGTTCGTACCAGCCCCAGGCGAGCAGGATCACCACGGCGGCCCCGAACAGGCCGAGCGTGGTGCCGCTGCCCCAGCCCCAGTCGGCGCCCTTGGAGATGCCGAGCAGCAGACAGACCAGGCCGGCCGCCATCCCGAGGGCGCCGGGCAGGTCGAACCGGCCGCCGGTGCGCACCTTGGACTCCGGCACCAGCACCATGACCAGCACGGCGGCGACGACGCCGAGCACGGCCGAGGTCCAGAACAGCACATGCCAGTCGAAGTGGTCGGCGATCAGCGCGGCGGCGGGCAGGCCGAGTGCCCCGCCGACGCCGAGGGAGGCGCTCATCAGGGCGGTGGCGGAGCCGAGCCGTTCGGCGGGGAGTTCGTCGCGCATGATGCTGATGCCGAGCGGGATCACGCCCGAGGCCAGACCCTGCAGCGCGCGGCCGACGATCATCGGCACCAGGGTGTCGCTGAGCGCGGCGGTGACCGAGCCGACGACGAGCATGACCAGGCTGGTCAGCAGCATCAGCCGCTTGCCGTACATGTCGCCGAGCCGCCCCATGACGGGCGTGGCGACGGCGGCCGCGAGCAGGGTGGCGGTGACGGCCCAGACCGCGTCGGACGCCGACGCGTCGAGCAGCTTCGGCAGCTCGGGCACGATGGGGATCACGAGGGTCTGCATCAGCGAGACCACGATCCCGCCGAAGGCCAGCACCGCGACGACTACATTGGTCCGCGGCGCGGCGGACTCCCCCGCCTCCATCGGCCGGGGCTGTGCATGGGACATGGTCGAGCCTCCGTAGGGCCACTCGAGTCTGCACGACCCTCCCGAATGTAAGTCACTTGATTTACTTAAGCAAGCACAGTCGGGTTCCGTGCGACGCGGGTGAAGGCCGCTCAGCTGGACTCGCGCACCACCAGGCGGCACGGCACCGTGTGCACTCCGGGCGCCGGTTCGGCGTCGATGGCCTGGAGCAGACGCAGCGCGGCGATCCGCCCGATCTCGGCCAGGTTCATGTCGACGGTGGTGAGCGGCGGGCGGCAGGCGAGGGCCATCGTGTCCCAGTTGTCGTAGCCGACGACCGCGATGTCCCCCGGCACGTCCCTGCCGCGCTCGCGCAGCGCGTCCGCCACCCCTCGGGCGATCTGGTCGTTGCCGCAGAAGACGGCGTCCGTGTCGGGTGCCGTCCGCAGCACCGCGTCGGCCGCCCGCCGCCCCCAGGCCTCGCTCCACTCCCCGAAGTGCACCCGGCCGGTGGCGAGTCGGAGGGAGGCCCCGGCCAGGTGCCGGACGGCGTGCGCGGCCCGGTCGCGGGCGGCCTGGTGATGCTCGGGCCCGGTGACATGGGCGATCCGGGTACGGCCGGCGGCCAGCAGGTGTTCCACGGCGAGCCGGGCGCCGCCCCGGTCGTCGGTGACGACGGAGGTGTCGGCGGGGTCGGTCGACGGCGAGAGGGCGTAGACGACCGGGATCGCCGGGTCGATGCCGGACAGGGGCGGGCGGGGGTCGGTACGGCGGCCGGTGACGATGATGCCGTCGACCCTCCGGTCGGTGAGGTTGCGCAGATGGTGCTGTTCGCGAATGGCGTCGCCACGGGTGTCGCAGAGCAGCACGGAGATCTTCCCGGCGCCGAGCGCGTCCTCGGCGCCGAGCAGTACGGGGGTGCTGAAGCGGCCGATGCCGTCCGTCGTCATCAGCCCGACCGTCCAGCTCCTGCCACTGTGCAGGCTCTGTGCGTGCTGGTTGGGCCGGAACCCCAGCGCCTGCACCGCGTCCAGCACCCGTTGCCGGGTCTCCGGGCGCATCCGGCCGGCGCCGTTCAGCGCCTTGGAGGCCGTGCCGACGCTGACGCCGGCGAGCGCGGCGACATCGGCGAGCCTGGCCCGGCCGACGGGCGGAGAGTCTGGCGCAGAGGTCACGGGCAAACCTTTTCCTGGACGGCTTCTCGACGCTGCCGCCGGCCTCCCGGCGACAGAGCCGCCCCACATCGTCGCAGTCACCGGCATGAAGAGCCAGACCCACCGGGCAAGTTGAAAAATCTGTGCCGGGCGTCTTGACCCCTCTCCTCGGCTGCCCTGTACTTCTCGGCGAGAAAACGGTTGCGCACAGTGGTTCCGCACCGCATCGCGCCCCAAGTCCCGGACGGTGTTCGACATTTCGAATCCGGCATCGCCCAGGCACTCACTCCCTCCCCACCCTCGGAGAGCCATGCCCCGCACCCGCGCCGCCCGTCCCGCACCCGCCGGCCCCGTCCGCCTCACCCCCGTCGCCCGCACCGCGCTGCGCCCGGCGACCGTCGCCATCGACGGCGGCTTCTGGCACGACCGCCGCACCACCAACGCCCGGGTCTCCCTCCCGCAGGGCCCGGACCTGCTGGAGTCCGCCGGCAACCTGCACAACCTGCGGCTGGCGGCCGCCGCGTCGTCGGGCGCCTCGGCCGAGGCCGCCGCGTCGTCGGGTGCCGTGGCCGAGGGCGAGTTCCGGGGCGCCTACCCGTTCGTCGACACGGACGTCTACAAGTGGCTGGAGGCGGCGTCCTGGCAACTCGGCCAGGGGGAGGACAGCGCGCTGGCCGCCGACGTGGAGCGGATCGTCGCCCTGGTGGCCGCCGCGCAGCAGCCCGACGGCTATCTCAACACCTGGTTCCAGCTGGTCAAGGGCGGCGAGCGGTATCAGGACCTGCGCTGGGGCCATGAGTTGTACTGTGCCGGTCATCTGATCCAGGCGGCCGTGGCCCACCACCGGGCCACCGGCCGCGCCGAACTCCTCGACGTGGCGACCAGGTTCGCCGACCATGTCGACTCGGTCTTCGGCCCTCCCGGCAGCGGCCGGCCCATCGACGGCATCGACGGTCACCCGGAGGTCGAGACCGCCCTGGTGGAGCTGTACCGGGAGACCGGCGAGCGCCGCTATCTGGACCTGGCCGGGTACTTCGTGGACCGGCACGGCCATGGTCTGCTCGGTGGCGCGGCCTACTGCCAGGACCGGGTCCCGCTGCGCGAGGCCACGAACGTCGAGGGCCATGCCGTGAGGCAGTTGTATCTGCTGGCGGCCGCCGCGGACCTGGCGGCGGAGACCGGGGACGCCGAACTGCGGGCGGCCGGTGAACGGTTGTGGCTGGCCATGACGACCACCAAGACGCATCTCACCGGCGGCCTCGGCGCCCACCACGACAAGGAGGACTTCGGCGACCCCTACGAGCTCCCCAACGAGCGGGCCTACTGCGAGACCTGTGCCGCGATCGCCTCGGTGCAGTGGAGCTGGCGGCTGGCCCTCCTCACCGGCGAGGCCCGCTACTCCGACCTGATCGAGCGCACCCTGTTCAACGGCTTCCTGGCCGGGGTGTCGCTGGACGGCGAGCGGTGGCTGTACGTCAACCCGCTCCAGGTCCGCGACGGCCACACCGACACCGGCGGCGACCAGTCGGCCCGCCGCACCCGCTGGTTCCGCTGCGCCTGCTGCCCGCCCAACGTGATGCGGCTGCTGGCCGGGCTGACGCACTATCTGGCGTCGAGCGACGAACAGGGCCTGCAGATCCACCAGTTCGTGACCGGCACGTACGAGACCGACCGGGTCCGGGTCCGCGCGGAGACGGACTACCCCTGGCACGGCACGATCGAGCTCACCGTCGAGGAGTCCCCGGCCGACGCTCCCTGGACGCTGTCCCTGCGTATCCCGCAGTGGTGCCGGGACTTCCGGGTGCGGTGCGGCACTGAGACGTACGACCGGTCCGACGCCCCGGTGGACCAGGGCTGGTTGCGGCTGACGCGCACCTGGCAGCCGGGCGACCGGGTGCACCTCGAACTGGGCCTGGAACCCCGGCTCACCGCGGCCGACCCACGCGTGGACGCCGTACGCGGCTGTGTGGCGATCGAGCGGGGGCCGCTCGTGTACTGCCTGGAGCAGGCCGACCATCCGGGCGGCGGCCTGGACGACATCGTCCTCGACCCGTCCCGTCCGCCGGCCGTGAAGCACCGCCCGGACCTGCTCGGCGGTGTCACCACCGTGGTGGCCGCGGGACACCGACGGCACATCCCCGACCGGGGCTGGTGGCCGTACCCCACCGCGGACGAGACCGGTCCCGAACCCGACGGCGAGCCGGTGGAGTTGACCGCGATCCCGTACCACGTCTGGGCCAACCGCGAGGACGACAGCATGCGCGTCTGGCTCCCCACCTCCTGAGACACCCCGTCCTACGACAACGAGGTCTCCCCGTGAAACCCACTCGCCGTACCGTCATGGTCACCGCCGTCGCCCTCTCGACCCTCGCCTCCCTCACCGCCTGCGGTGGCGGTTCCGGCTCCTCGGGATCGTCGTCCCCGGCCGGCGGCACGTACACCTTCTGGGACCCGTATCCGCAGTTCGACGCCTCCTCGGAGTGGGGCAAGCGGGTCACCGCGTGCGGCACCGCGGCCGGGGTGAAGCTCAAGCGGACCGCGTACGACACCACCGACCTGGGCAACAAGGCGCTGCTGGCCGCCCAGCAGGGCAACGCGCCGGACGTGATGCTGGTCGACAACCCGGTCGTCTCCACGCTGGTGGAGGCGGGGATCCTCAACAAGACCGGCGACCTGGGTCTGGACACCTCGTCGATCCAGAAGAACATCATCGGGGCCGGCACGATCGACAACGCCTCCTACGGCGTGCCGATCGGCGCCAACACCCTGGCGCTCTACTACAACAAGAAGGTCCTGTCCGCCGCCGGTGTCGACCCGTCCTCGGTCAGGGACTGGGCGTCGCTCACGGCCGCGCTGAAGAAGGTGAAGGCGGTCGGGAAGAAGGGGATCACCTTCTCGGCGATCAACACGGAGGAGGGCAGCTTCCAGTTCCTGCCCTGGTTCTGGGGCGCGGGCGGCGACCTCACCAGGCTCGACTCGGCCAAGGGAGCCGCGGCGCTGGCGCTGTGGAAGCAGTGGGTGGAAGCGGGGTACGCACCCAAGGACGTGCTGCAGAACACCCAGACCACCAGCTGGCAGGAGTTCGCGACCGGGGAGTACGCGTTCAGCGAGAACGGCACCTGGCAGCTCGGCAACGCCGACAAGGCCGGCTTCCCGTACGGGGTCATCAACATCCCCGGACGGAGCGGAGGTTCGGCGCCGGTGCCTACGGGCGGCGAGTTCGTGACCGTGCCCGTGCAGCAGGACACCTCGCGCTACGACATCACCAAGAAGATCGTCACCTGTCTCACCAGCGACTCCAGTCTGCTGGCCACCGACACCACGCTCATGTATGTGGCGCCCACCTCCGCCGTACAGGCCGAACAGGTCAAGAAGAACCCGGAGTTGAAGCCCTGGGTGGCGGCGGTCGCGGCGGCCCGGGGCCGTACCAGCGGCGGTCTGGGCACCAGGTACCCGACCATCTCGCAGCCCCTGTGGACGGCCGTCCAGGCGGCCCTCTCGGGAAGCAAGAGCCCGCAGGACGCGCTCGGCACGGCCCAGTCCAGCGCGCAGAAGGGCTAGGCCCGGCATGACCGTCGCCCGGGTCGACCGTCCGCGGCCCGCACCGGCCGCCGCGGCACAGACGAGCGAGGCCGGCGCCCGGTCCCTGCGCCGCAGGCGGCGACTGACCGCGCTCGCCTTCGTGACACCGCTGCTCGCCTACCTCTGCGCCTTCTACGCCTATCCGCTCTACCGCAACCTCGATCTGAGCCTGCGCGACTACACCGTCCGGTCCTTCGTGGCGGGTGACGCGCCCTTCTCCGGCTGGGACAACTTCCGCAAGGTGCTGGACGATCCGACGTTCGGGCCGGCGATGCGGCACACGATGGTCTTCACTCTCGTGTCGATCGTCTTGCAGTACGCGACCGGGCTCGCCCTCGCGGTCTTCTTCAACCGGCACTTCAGGCTGTCGACCGTGCTGCGGGCGCTGTTCCTGGTCCCCTGGCTGCTGCCGCTGATCGTGTCGGCGTCGACGTGGTCGTGGATGTTCAACAGCGAGTCGGGAGTGGTGAACTACTTCCTGCGCTTCTTCGGCGTGGCCCCCGTCGGCTGGCTGACCTCGCCGGACTGGGCGCTGACCTCGGTGATCGTCGCCAACATATGGATCGGCATCCCCTTCAACCTGGTGATCCTGCACAGCGGCCTGCAGAACATCCCCGGCGAGCTGTACGAGGCGGCGGCGCTGGACGGGGCGGGCGCCTGGCAGCAGTTCCGCCGGATCACCTTCCCGCTGCTGCGCCCGGTGTCGGCGATCACGCTGCTGCTCGGGCTGGTCTACACGCTCAAGGTGTTCGACCTGATCTGGATCATGACCAAGGGCGGTCCGGGCGACGCCTCCTCCACCCTGGCCACCTGGTCGTACCAGCTCGGCTTCGGCACGCTGCTGCCCAGGTTCGGTCCCGGCGCGGCCGTCGGCGACATCCTGATCCTCATCGCCCTGGCCTTCGGCCTGCTGTACATCCGCGTACAGAGGAGGCAGGAGACATGAAGTCCCGTACGAGCAGCCGCCGTTACACCGTCCTCGGCGTGCTCCTCACCGCGCTGATGCTGTTCCCGGTGTACTGGATGGTCAACGTCTCCCTCACCCCGCAGCGGGACATGCGCAAGAGCCCGCCGGACCTGCTCCCGCTGCACCCCACCTTCGAGGGCTACCGGGCCGTCCTGGACGACCAGTTACCCTACCTCGGCACCAGCCTGCTCATCGGGCTCGGCACGGTCGCCCTCACCCTCGTCCTCGCCGCCCCGGCCGGCTACGCACTGGCGAAGCTGCGCCCGCGCGGCGCCGGCGCCCTGGGCCTGGCCCTCCTCATCGCGCAGATGGTCCCCGGGATCGTCATGGCGATGGGCTTCTACGGCATCTTCCTGGACCTCGGCCTGCTCAACTCCTGGTGGGGTCTGATCGTCGCGGACTCCACGATCGCCGTCCCGTTCGGCGTCATGATCTTCACCGCGTTCATGTCGGGCATCCCCGGCGAGCTGATCTCGGCCGCCCGGATCGACGGCGCCGGGACCTGGCGCACCTTCCGCTCGGTCGTCCTGCCCCTGAGCCGCAACGCGATCGTCACCGTCTCGCTGTTCGGTTTCCTGTGGGCCTGGTCCGATTTCGTCTTCGCCAACACCCTTGACGGCGGAGGTAGTTGGAAGCCGATCACGCTCGGCATCTACAAGTACATCGGCAACAACAACCAGGAGTGGAACGCGATCATGGCCACCGCCGTGGTCGCGTCGATCCCCGCGGCGCTCCTCCTGGTCCTCGCGCAGCGCTATGTGGCCGCGGGCGTGACCGCGGGCGCGGTGAAGGACTGAGCCCCCCAACCCCCTTACTCTTCGAGGAGATCCATGCCATGAGCCGCATCCCCCTCAGAGCCGCCCTCGGTGCCGTGGTGCTGACCGCCACCCTCGGCACCCCCGCTCCCGCCCAGGCCGCCCCGACCTCAGCCACCACCCTGGTGGTGCGCGCGAACCAGACCCTGCGCCCGGTCACGCACGTGGCCTCGGGCAGCCTGTACGGCCTGGACACCGCGAGCGTGCCGGCCGACAGCCTGGTCGAGCCGCTCAAGCCCAACACCTTCGTGCAGATGGCGCCCGGCGGCAGCCAGCTGCCCAACGGCGAGCCCAGCCCGGGCGGTGACGCCCTGGTGGTCGCCCCCGAGGCTGCGAAGGCCGGCGCCGAGGTCGTCGTACGCATGCCGGACTGGTATCCGAACTTCCCCTACAAGTGGGTGAGTTGGAGCGACTGGCTGTCGGCCGTGGACAAGCAGGTCGCGGCCGTGAAGTCCTCCGGGGCCACCGACATCGCCGCCTACGAGCTGTGGAACGAACCGGACTGGACCTGGGACACCTCGGCGGCCGGCAGCTTCGACTCCGGGTGGGCGACGACGTACAAGGAGGTCCGCGCGAAGGATTCCGGCACCCCGATCCAGGGCCCGAGTTTCTCGGCGTGGAACCAGAGCTGGATGAGCACGTTCCTCACCGACGCCAAGGCGAGCGGCACCGTCCCCGACATCATCGCCTGGCACGAGCTTCAGGGCTCGCAGAACATCGCCGCCCATGTCGCCGCCTACCGCGCCCTGGAGACCGGCCTCGGCATCAGCCCCCGCCCGATCGCCATCGAGGAGTACGGCACCACGAGCGAGGTCGGCGTCCCCGGACCGCTCGCGAGCTATGTCGCCAAGTTCGAGCGGGCCGGTGTGCACGACGCCGAACTCGCCTTCTGGGACCACTACGGCACCCTCGGCGACACCCTCACCGACACCGGCGGCTCTCCGAACGGGGCGTACTGGCTGTACAAGTGGTACGGCGAGATGTCCGGGAACATGCTCGTCACCACACCCCCGGCACAGACGGGCATCGACGGCTTCGCCGCCCGCAACGGCGCGGGCAACCAGATCAGCGTGGTCACCGGCGGCTGCACCGGTTCGTGCGCCGTCACCGTCACCGGACTGTCGTCGTTGCCGGCCTTCGGCGGCACCGTGCACGTCAAGCTGGAGTACACCCCGTCCAAGGGCCGTACGACCGCCGTATCAGGACCGATCACGGTCTCGGACGCCGACTACCCGGTCAGCGGCGGCTCGATCACCGTGCCGATGACCATGAACGCCTCCGACGGCTACCACCTGACCGTCACCCCGAGCGGCACCGCCACCTCGCTGGCCGGGCGCTACCGGATCACCAACCGGAACAGCGGCCTCGCCCTGGACACCAGCGGCGCGGGCACCGCCCAGGGCACCGCGGTCGTCCAGGCCACCGCCACCACGGGCACCGACCAGAACTGGACCCTGGTGGCCGCCGGCAACGGCCTCTACAAGATCCAGCAACAGGCGAGCGGACTGCTCCTCGGCATCACCGACGCGGGCACCGGCGCCGGCGGCACCGCACTGATCTGGGGCGACAACGGCACCGCCGACCATCTCTGGCAGCTGATCCCGTCCGGCGACGGCTACTACAAGATCGCCAACTACAACAGCGGGCTGCTGCTCGGGGTGACCGGCATGAGCACCTCGTCCGGCGCCCAGGTCCTCCAGTGGGACGACAACGGCACCGCCGACCACCTGTGGAAGCTGACAGCCCGCTGAGGCAGGCGCCGGACGCCGGTGAACCACCCGAACGCGTACAGAAACAGGCCGCCCTCGCTGGAGCCGCTGGTCCGGCTGCCGCTCGTCCGACTGCCGTTCGTCCGGCTGCCGCTTTCCAAGGACCCGGCGGACGGGCCCTCGGCCGAGCAGCCGGAACGGGCGCTCCTGGGCACCTGGTCGGGGGGGGGGGGGCGCGGGGGGTGCGCGCCCCCCCCGCGCCGCCCCGCGGCCCCCGCCCCCGCCCGCGGGGCCCCCGCCGCGCCCCGCCCGCGCCGCCCGCGGCGGCC
>NZ_JBEYFE010000030.1:0-122622 GCF_040634235.1 Streptomyces sp. NPDC007157 | reverse complement strand
TGTTGCTCCTCCCGGGGGGGGCGCCGCCCTCCGGTCTGCCGGCCCCGGGGGGGGGGGGGGGGGGGGGGGCGCCCCCCCCCCCCGGGGGGGGGGGGGGGCCCCCCGCCCCCCCCCCCCCCCTTCGTGTTCTCCGGTCCGGCCCGTCGCGGCCCGATGACACGCCGCCGAACGGCCTATCCAGCGGGTAATCGGGTCATCGGCTCCTAACCTGCCAAATGTGACAAAACGCCATATCACATACCTCGCCTGTGCCGCCGCCCTGTGCGGCTCCCTGCTCGGCGCCGCCCCGGCGACCGCAGCCCACCGCATCCTCGAGGTGCATCCGGGTGAGTCGATCCAGAAGGCCGTGGACGCGGCCGAGCCCGGCGACACCGTCCTCGTG
This sequence comes from Streptomyces sp. NPDC007157, assembly GCF_040634235.1. Lineage (NCBI taxonomy): Bacteria > Bacillati > Actinomycetota > Actinomycetes > Kitasatosporales > Streptomycetaceae > Streptomyces > Streptomyces sp. NPDC007157. The sequence continues at coordinate 122,240 of NZ_JBEYFE010000030.1, read as the reverse complement.
CTGGCCGGCACCTACCACGAGAGCGTCAAGGTGACCACGCCCAGCCTCACGCTGCGCGGCGTGGGCCCGGAGACCGTGCTCCAGCCGGCCAAGAAGTCCAAGAAGGCCGTGACCAAGAAGGCCGCCGCCGAGAAGTCCTGCGCGGCGATGGGCAACGGCATCTGCGTGGTCGGCACCAAGAGCCGGCCCGTCGAGGACGTCACCATCGCCCGGATGACCGTGACCGGGTTCTCCCGGACCGGCGTCATGGCGGTCGGCACGGCCAACCTGAACGTGCACGGCGTGGCCGCCGTGAAGAACGGGCAGTGGGGCATCGCCGAAGAGCGCTCCGTGCACAGCACCTACCGGTACAACGTCGCCCGGAGCAACGGCGACGCGGGCCTGTTCCTCGCCAACTCCATCACCGCGGAGAAGGGCGCCACCGACACCGACGGCACGGTGGTCGACCACAACCTGCTGGAGAAGAACCGGATCGGCGCCACCGTGCGCCGGCTGCGCAACCTGACGGTCTCGGACAACTCGGTGACCGGGAACTGCGCGGGCGTGTTCGTCGTCGGCGACGAGAACAAGCCGAAGGCCGGTCACATCACGGTCGCCGACAACCAGGTCGTGAAGAACAACAAGTACTGCAAGAAGACCGCCCGGCTGTCGTTCCTGCAGGGTTCCGGCATCGTCCTGACCGGCGCCGAGGACACCCTGATCACCGGCAACACGGTCACCGGCAACTCGGGCAAGTCCCCGATGTCGGGCGGTGTCGTGGTCGTCAAGAGCTTCGTTGGCGCCACCAGCGACAAGAACCAGATCACCCGCAACAAGCTGTCGGGCAACGCCCCCGCCGACCTGATCAACCAGGAAGCCGCCAAGCACGGCAACAGCTTCAAGAGCAACACCTGCAAGAAGTCCAAGCCCGCCGGTCTGTGCTGACCTGACGGCCGTACGACACCCCCACCAGGAAGGAAGGCGGCACATGACCGCACCAGCACGCGACCTCTCGGCGCCGAAGGACCCGGCGCGGGGCGACGCACCGCCGCCGTCGATGCGGCTGCGCGAGCTCGTGTTCGGGGCGGCCTGTGCCGCCGCCGTCCGCGCGGCCGCCCGGCTGCGCGTCGCGGACGCGCTCGGGGACGCCCCGATGACCGTGGAGAGCCTGGCGTCCACGGTGAAGACCGACCCCGGGCCGCTGCGCCGACTGCTGCGCGCCCTGTCCTGCTACGGCGTCTTCGCCGAGCGCCCGGACGGGACGTTCGCCCACACCGAGACCTCCCGGCTGCTGCGCGAGGACGACCCGCACAGCCTGCGGTACATCGCCCTGTGGTGCACCGAGCCGTGGACCTGGGACGCCTGGCCGAAGCTCGACGAGGCCGTGCGCAGCGGCCGCAACGTCATCGAGGACCTCTACGGCAAGGAGTTCTTCGTCTACCTGAACGAGGACGCCCCGGAGTCGGCGGACGTCTTCAACCGGGCGATGACCACCTCCAGCGAGCAGTCGGCCCGTGAGGTCGCGGCCCTGCTCGACCTGTCCGGCAGCCGGTCGGTCGCGGACCTCGGCGGCGGCCAGGGGCATGTGGTGGCCTGTCTGCTGGACAAGTACCCGGCGATGAAGGGCTATCTGCTGGACCTGCCGAAGGTGGTGGAGAAGGCCCTGCCGCGGCTGCGCTCGGGCGGCGACCTGGAGGACCGGGCGCGCATCGTGCCGGGTGACATCCGGGAGGCCGTGCCGGTCGACGCGGACGCCTACATCATCAAGAACATCCTGGAGTGGGACGACGAGTCCACCGCGCAGCTGCTGGCCAACGTGGTCGCGGCGGGCGGTCCCGGGGCCCGGGTGGTGGTGATCGAGAACCTGGTCGACGACACCCCGTCGATGCGGTTCAGCACCGCGATGGACCTGCTGCTGCTCCTGAACGTCGGCGGCGCCAAGCACACCACGGACAGCATGGTGCGCCGGCTGACCGACGCGGGTCTGAGCGTCGACGACATCCGCCCGGTCAACCCGTATCTGCACGCCTTCGACTGCACGGTGCCCGCCTGAGGCAGGTCCCGGACATGCCGGTGCCGGGCCCGCGTTCTGCGCGGGTCCGGCACCGTTGGCGTACGGCGGGGCGAGGGTTCACGCGCCGCCGTCGCGCTCCCAGAGGTAGAAGCGCTGGGCCATCGCGTCCTTCGGGGAGCGCCAGGTCTCCGGGTCGTACGCGCTGACGTACGCCGTGAGACGGTCGCTGACGTCCCTGAAGTCGGGGTGCGAGGTGACCTTGGCGATGGCCGGTCCCGGCTCGCGCTCGGACTCGATGAGATGCATGTACACATCACCGAACTGGAAGAGGCTGCGCCGGACCACCCCGACGAGATGCGGCAGCTCTCCCCGGTCGGACTCCGCGAACACCTTCGCGATGTCGGGGCCGGAGCCCGGTGCCATACGGGCGACGATCAGGGCCTGGTGCACGTGTCTCTCCGTTCCTGTCTTCCTGGCGGCCGGCTCAGTCGGCCAGGGCCGGGTCGGGGCGCCGGCGGGTGGCCGCCTTCTCGATCTTGTCCCGGATCAGCGCCATCTGGACCTTGGAGTTCCTGTTGATGTTGTCGGTCATCCACTCGTCGTCGACGGGGGCTTCCGGCTTCATCGCGAAGTCCTGGGTCCAGACCATCCGGGTGCCGGCGGGGACCTCCTCGTACTCCCAGAGGATGTCCATGTGCGCGAACGGGCCGGTCTCGACCCGGCGGGCCTTGACCCGCAGGTGGGCGCGGTCCGCCTCGCGCTCGGAGACCCAGCTCCACACCTTGCCGTTCTCGTCGGGGTGCATGGTCAGCCGGAAGGTGACCTTGTTCCCCACCTCCTCGAGGATGTCGGCGTCGGCGTACTCACTGAACAGCTGGGGCCAGTTGGCCACGTCGTTGGTCATGTCCCAGACCAGGTCGACGGGCGCGGCGATGGTGATCTCGTTCTGGGTGTGTCCGGTCATGTCAGGCTCCCGCGGGCATGGCGCTGTTGACGAGGTCGAGGAACTGGCGGGGGGTCTTGCACCGCTCGGCGTCCACCGGCATGGGCACGCCGTGCCGGTTCTCCAGTTCGCCGACGATGCCGAGCAGGCCGAGCGAGTCGACGCCGAGGGCGTCGAAGCCGCTGTCGGCCCGGTCCTGGAGGTCGGTCGGGGCGACGGTGACGCCGGCGGCCTTCTTCATGAGTTCGGACAGTTCGTCCACGGTGATGCTCATTGGGACTCCTTCTTCTTCGCTGCTGGGCAGCTGTTTTTTCGCCGGATCACCCGGCCGCGCCGTGGCGCAGCACGAGTGCCGAGTTCGACCCCATGAGTCCCCGGCTGAGGACCAGCGCCGTGCGTGGTGCGGCGGCGCGGGCGCTGCCCGTCACGAGGTCGAGGTCGTGGCAGATGTCGTGGACACCCGGGGTCGGCGGGATCAGGCCGTGTTCCATGGCGAGCACCGCCGCGGCGGTGTCCAGGACGGGGGCCGCGCAGTACCCCCGGCCGATCCCGGTCTTGGGCGCGGTGACGGGCACCCGCCTGCCGTGCGCGCCGAGGGCGTCGGTGATGGCCAGCGCCTCCGCCCGGTCGGCCGCCGGGACGCCGAGGGCGTCGGCGAAGACCACGTCGATCTCCTCCGGGGCACAGCCGGCCTCGGCGAGGGCGCCACGGATCGCCTGGGCGAGCCCGGCCCTCGACTCGGCCCAGCGGGAGGCCCCGGTGAAGGTCGACGCGTGTCCGTCGAGGGTGGCCCGTACCGGCAGGCCACGTCGCCGGGCCGAGCCGACGTCCTCCACGACGAGCATGGCGCCGCCCTCGGCCGGCACGAACCCGCAGGCCTGTTCGGTGAACGGGCGGTAGGCGCGGGTCGGGTCGGTCTCCCGGCTGAGTTCCTCGTAGCCGAGCTGGCAGACCATCGAGTACGGAGCTATGGGCGCCTCGGTGGAACCGGCCACGATGACGTCGGTGCCGCGTCGCACCGCGCGCGCGGCGTGCGCCAGGGCGTCCAGGCCGCCGGCCTCGTCGGCGGCGACCACCGAGCAGGGTCCCTTGAAGCCGCGCCGGATGGAGATCTGGCCGGTGCTGGCCGCGTAGAACCAGGCGATGGACTGGTAGGGGCCGACGTACCGGCTGCCCTTGCCCCAGAGTTGCTGGAGCTCGCGCTGGCCGAACTCGCCGCCGCCGGAGCCGGCCGCGGTGACCACGCCGATGTCGAAGGGCGAGCCGTCGGTGTCGGCGCGGCCGAGCCGGGCGTCCTCGAGTGCCAGGTCGGCCGCGGCCATCGCGAAGTGCGTGAAGCGGTCGGTCTGGACGATGAGGCGTTCCTCGACGGCGGCCGTCGGGTCGAAGTCGCGGACTTCTCCGGCCACCTTCATGGGCAGGTGGTCGCAGCCGTCGCGGGTCACCTTGTCGAGGACGTTGCGTCCCTCCTGGACGGATTTCCAGAAGGTCTCGGTGCTGGTTCCGTTGGGCGCGACGACACCGATACCGGTGACGGCCGCCCGCCGAGAACGCGGTTCGCTCATCGTGTCCGTCCTCTCTGCCGGGTCAGGATCACCGCGGACTGGAAGCCGCCGAACCCGCTGCCCACGGACAGGACGCCGCCCAGGCGCCGTTCGCGGGCGACGCGCGGCACGTAGTCGAGGTCGCACTCGGGGTCGGGGGTCTCGTAGTTCGCGGTGGGCGGGACGACCTGGTGGGCCAGGGCGAGCACACAGGCGACGACCTCGATCGCGCCGATGGCGCCGAGCGAGTGGCCCACCATGGACTTGATGGAGCTCATGGGCGTGCTGTACGCGTGCTGCCCGAGCGCCTTCTTCACGGCCGCGGTCTCGTGGCGGTCGTTCTGCCGGGTGCCGGAGCCGTGGGCGTTGACGTAGTCGATGGCGGTGGGGTCGAGGCGGGCGTGGTCCAGGGCGGTCTCGATGGCGCGGGCCATCTCCAGGCCCTCGCTGGTGAGACCGGTCATGTGGTAGGCGTTGCCGAAGGTGGCGTAGCCGTCGAGCTGGCAGTAGATGTGCGCGCCGCGGGCCTTGGCGTGCTCCAGCTCCTCCAGGACGAGCACCGCGCCGCCCTCGCCCATGACGAACCCGTCACGGCGGTTGTCGAACGGGCGTGAGGCGTGCTCGGGGTCGTCGTTGTTGGGGGAGGTGGCCTTGATCGCGTCGAAGCAGGCCATGGTGATCGGGGAGATCGGGGAGTCCGAGGCACCGGCGATGCAGATGTCGGCGCGGCCCTCCTGCACGGTGTGGAAGGCGTAGCCGACGGCGTCCAGGCCCGAGGTGCAGCCGGTGGAGACGGTCTGCACCGGACCCTGGGCGCCGAAACGTTCCGCCACCGCGGAGGCCAGGGTGCTCGGCGAGAACGCCCGGTGCAGCTGGGGCCCCGCCTGCCGGTGGTCCACGTCCCAGTGCTGGCCGCCGGCGCTCACCAGGACGTAGTCGTGCTCCAGACGGGTGGTGCCGCCGACCGCCGTACCCAGGGACACCCCGACCCGCCAGGGGTTCTCCCGGCCCAGGTCGAGACCGGAGTCCCGGACCGCCTCGTCACCGGCGACCAGGGCGAACTGTATGTACCGGTCCGCCCGTTCGATCTCCTCGGCGTCCAGGCCGTGCGCCGCCGGGTCGAAGTCGCACTCGGCGGCGATCCGCGATCTGAGGCCGGAGGGGTCGAAGAAGGTGATGCCGCGCGTCGCGGTCCGGCCGGAGGCGAGCAAGTCCCAGAACGCCGGTACGCCCACACCCCCCGGAGCCACGATGCCTATGCCCGTAACCGCCACGCGCCGGGTCACGACCGGACCTGCCCCACGGCGACGGCGGCGTCCGTCTCCTCCGTGTCGACATGACCCTGGCTCGGGCGCGGGGCCAGCGGGCCGAGGTGGAAGACGATCCGGGCCTCGACATCGCCCACGTTGCGGAAGCGGTGGCGCATATTGATGGGGATCATCAGACCCTGCTCGGGCCGCAGCGGGTGCGGCTCGCCGTTCAGGTCGACCTCCATCTCACCGCAGACCACGTACACGAACTCCTCGGAGAACGGGTGGTAGTGCTCGGCGATGCGGTCGCCCGGCTGCACGATGGCCACACCCATGAAACCGCTGGTGGAACCCACCGTGGCCGGGGTGAGCATGGCGCGCAGGTCGCCGCCGCGACGCGTGTTGGGCTCGATCTCGCTGAGGTCCACGATCTTTGGAATGGGCTTCATCTCTACGTTCCTCCGTGAGGGTGATCCGGCGGTGGTGGGGGTCAGGCGTCGGGCGAGCGACGGTCGGTGAGGAGCTTCATCCGCACCGCGTCGCCGTCCAGCAGGGCGGTCAGCGCATGGGCCGGGACGGCGTCCACAGGGGTGCCGGGCCGCTGCTCGACCAGCCGTACGACGACGTCGTCGCGCTGGAAGACCGTGCTGTGCAGCACCGCGCTCGCCGGGTCCTCGGCCGCGGCCTCGTCCTGCTGCGCGAGCAGCTCGGCGAGCCGCATCCCGCAGCCCGGGCGGGCCGGGTAGTAGAGCGCGTGACGGTCGCCCTCGGCCAGCTCCTCGACGCCGCTGACGTGGTGCACGGCCGGCAGCGCCGCCCGGGTGAAGAACACCCGTGCGGAGTCCTGGTCGTCGAGGTCGCGGTCCTGCTCCAGGTAGGGGTTGATGGCCTCCTCCACGGCCCGCACCTCGGGCTGCCGGGCGACGTGGCGCAGGGCGACCATCAGGTCGCCGCGCACCTCGATGGCCCGCACCACCCGGTTGCCGTGCATGAACAGGGAGGTGCGGCACAGCCGGGTGGAGTCGTCGACCTTGGCCTCGGGCGAGGCGTAGTCCGCGAGGATCTTCGCGACCTGGGCCTCACTGCCCGGCCGGACCGTGAAGGTGAGCGCGTGGCGGATCACGCCGTCGCCCATCCGCGGCTCTTCCTGCAGGACCCGCACCGCGTCCACCGCCGGCCCGCCGGTCTCGCGGACGACCTGGAAGCGGAGCGAACGGGTGTCGCGCACGCAGTTGTGCAGCGGCTTGACCATCTCCACGTGCTCCTCGCTGTTCACCCAGGCGAGGAACGGCGGGGCGCTCTCCCACTCGCTGGTGATCAGCCACTGCGAGGGGTTCTCGATCGACTGGCAGAGCTGGTCGCTGACGTGACCGGGCACCTGGGCGACCTGGTTGCACAGCTGCTCGTAGGCCTCCAGGAACTCCTGCTGCGCGCCGTCGAAGACGTCCACCAGCAGGACGACCCGGAGCCTCGAGCCGTCGAAGACGGACTGGGAGACCCGTTTCGACACCGGGCGGGTCAGCTTTTCCGAAACCTTTTCCGAGATCGTCGTCATGCTTCGCACATCTCCTTCGCGGGGGCAACGGCCTGCGCCTTCGCCGATGACGCGGCGTCAGCGCTTTTTGATCCTGTGCCGGTCCTCCGAAGCGCGCGACTCGCGTGAACCAGGTGGGTGATTGAGCACACGGAACCCCTCGGGAAGGGGCGCGGAAGGGGCATGGAAGTTCCGACGCACCTGACGCACCACCACCCGCCCCTGGAGTCCCCGATGCAGCGCAGAACCGATCACCAGGTCCCCGTCCTCGTCGTGGGCGGCTCCCTCGTGGGCCTGTCCATGTCCCTCTTCCTGGGCCGTCTGGGCGTACGCCACATGCTCGTCGAACGGCACTCCGGGACCTCGGTCCATCCACGCGGCCGGGGCAACAACGTGCGGACTATGGAGCTGTTCCGGAAGGCCGGCATCGAGCCCGACATCAAGTCCGCCGCCTCACTCCTCGCCGACAACCACGGCATCCTGCAGACCCCGACGCTGGTCGGCGACGCCGACGAATGGCTGTTCAAGGAGATCGATCCCGGCGGCGGACTCGCGAGATTCAGCCCTACGGGGTGGTGCCTGTGCAGCCAGAACGACCTCGAACCCGTGCTCCGCCAGGCGGCCGAATCCCGCACCGGCGAACTGCGCTACTTCCACGAGATGGAGTCCTTCGAACAGGACCCCGAAGGAGTGACCGCGTACGTACGCGACCGTGACTCCGACCGGATGTACACCGTCCGCGCGGACTACCTGGTCGCCGCCGACGGCCCGCGCAGCCCGGTCCGGGGCCGGCTCGGCATCGGCCAGACGGGCCCCGGCGACCTGTTCGCCAACGTGAGCATCACCTTCCGTTCCAAGCTGCTCGCCCGCACCGTCGGGGAGCGGCGGTTCATCTGCTGCTACCTCACCGACCCGGAGGCGGACGGCGCGCTGCTGCCCGTCGACAACAAGGAGCGCTGGGTCTTCCACGCCCCGTGGCACCCCGAACGCGGCGAAACCCTCGACGAGTTCACCGAGGAGCGCCTCACCCGGCACATCCGCCGGGCGGTCGGCGTCCCCGACCTGGACGTCGAGATCACCGGCCGCGCCTCCTGGCGGGCCGCCGAACGGGTCGCCGAACAGTACTCGTCCGGGCGGGTCTTCCTGGCCGGTGACTCCGCGCACGAGATGTCCCCGACCGGCGCGTTCGGCTCCAACACCGGCATCCAGGACGCGCACAACCTGGCGTGGAAGCTGGCGGCCGTCCTCGACGGCTGGGCCGGCCCCGGGCTGCTGGAGTCGTACGACGCCGAGCGCCGCCCGGTCGCCCTGGCCACCAGCGCCCGTGCCTCGGCCCGCTCGGTGGAGCACAGCCATCCCGGGTTCGCGCCCGCGCCGGGCATCGGCGCCGGCAAGCGCGGCGGCATCCTCAACGTCGTCCTCGGCTACCGGTACCCGAAGGGCGCGGTCCTCGGCGCGGAGCCCGGCCAGCCGGTCGTACCCGATGGGATGAACCTGACCGGGCAGCCGGGCAGCCGGGCCCCTCATCTGTGGCTGCGCCGCGCGGACGAACGGCTCTCCACGCTCGACCTGTACGAGCGGTCCCTGGTGCTGCTCAGCGACGCGGCCTCGGCGGCGGGTGCGGCCTGGCACGCGGCCGCCCGCCGGATCGCGGACACGGAGCGGCTACGACTGGACACCTACCGCGTCGGGGCGGCGGGGGCGGACCTCGTGCCCGACGGGGAGGACATGGACTGGGCGGCGGCGCACGGGACGACGGCGGACGGTGCGGTGCTGGTACGTCCGGACGGATTCGTGGCCTGGCGCTCGGAGGGCGCGGTGCCGGATCCGGAGGGAGAGCTGCGGGACGTACTGGCCCGGCTGCTGCGGAGGCGGTGAGCCGGGGGGGGGTGGGGACGCTTACCGGCGCTTGCAGGGTGCCGCCGCGCCCACCCGCGCCGCCCTGCGGCAGATTGCCCGCAGCCATGTAGCTGACGCGACCACGGCGCCCGTCAGGGGCGCGGGGAACTGCGCGACCAGCCCCCCACCGGCCGGCAGCCGAACGACTACCTCAGATCCGGACCTCCACGGTCTTCGCAAGGCGATCGTGCAGCCCCCTGCCGTCCCGGTCCCACACCAGCGCCGGGATCGCGAGGCACAACAACACCGTGCGGGCCAGCGCGCGCAGCGGCTGCACCCGCCCCGTCTCCACACCGACCACGCGCAGCCGGAACAGCCGCTTACCCGGCGTGAAGCCGATCGTACCGACGGTCAGGACCCCCAGGACGAAGAAGACGAGCAGTGCCCAGTTGCCGGTCGTCGCCGGGTTGTAGCCGTCGGTGATCAGGCCGTATGCGATCAAGACGCACAGCGCCCAGTCCACGACCAGCGCACCGAGCCGTCGCCCCGGCCGGGCGATGGAGCCCGGCCCGTCCTCCGGCAGACCGAGCTGCTCACCCCGGTACCCGAACTCCGCACCGGCCTCTTCCATGGCCGCGCGGGGCCCCGAGAGCCACGATCCCATTGCTTGCCTGTTGTCCACCCGACCACGGTACTGCCCGGGCTAACGCCCGGGGTCCGGCGGGGTGCCGCGGGGCTACGGTGGAACAAGGCCGGTTAACTTCAGCGAAACAAATGGGTCACGCCCGAGAAATCACCCGTCCCTAGGGTCGAGGACAACGTGTGCCACCGCACTGGCCGCACGAACGAACTACCACCCCGGCGCGGGAACGCCCGGAAGTAGGAGGAGCTGGATGTTCCAGAACGCCGACGAGACCAAGAAGTTCATCGCTGACGAGGACGTCAAGTTCGTCGACGTCCGGTTCTGCGACCTGCCGGGCGTCATGCAGCACTTCACGGTGCCCGTCGATGCGTTCGACCCGGACGAGGAGCTCGCCTTCGACGGTTCCTCGATCCGCGGTTTCCAGGCGATCCACGAGTCCGACATGGCGCTGCGCGCGGACCTGTCGACGGCGCGGATCGACCCCTTCCGCCGCGACAAGACGCTCAACATCAACTTCTTCATCCACGACCCGATCACGGGCGAGCAGTACTCCCGTGACCCGCGCAACGTGGCGAAGAAGGCGGAGGCGTACCTGGCGTCGACCGGTATCGCCGACACCGCGTACTTCGGCCCGGAGGCCGAGTTCTACGTCTTCGACTCCGTCCGCTTCGCGACCACCGCGAACGAGTCCTTCTACCACATCGACTCCGAGGCGGGTGCCTGGAACACCGGTGCCCTGGAGGACAACCGTGGTTACAAGGTCCGCTACAAGGGCGGCTACTTCCCGGTCCCGCCGGTCGACCACTTCGCCGACCTGCGCGCCGAGATCTCCCTGGAGCTGGAGAAGAACGGCCTGAAGGTCGAGCGCCAGCACCACGAGGTCGGCACCGCCGGCCAGGCGGAGATCAACTACAAGTTCAACACGCTGCTCGCGGCCGCCGACGACCTCCAGCTCTTCAAGTACATCGTGAAGAACGTGGCCTGGCGCAACGGCAAGACCGCGACCTTCATGCCGAAGCCGATCTTCGGCGACAACGGCTCGGGCATGCACGTGCACCAGTCGCTGTGGGCCAACGGCGACCCGCTGTTCTACGACGAGGCCGGCTACGCGGGCCTGTCGGACACCGCCCGCTACTACATCGGCGGCATCCTCAGGCACGCCCCGTCGCTGCTCGCCTTCACCAACCCCACGGTGAACTCGTACCACCGCCTCGTGCCCGGCTTCGAGGCCCCGGTGAACCTGGTGTACTCGCAGCGCAATCGCTCGGCCGCGATGCGTATCCCGATCACGGGTTCGAACCCGAAGGCCAAGCGCGTCGAGTTCCGCGCGCCCGACTCCTCCGGCAACCCGTACCTCGCCTTCTCGGCGCTGCTGCTCGCGGGCCTGGACGGCATCAAGAACAAGATCGAGCCGGCCGAGCCGATCGACAAGGACCTCTACGAGCTGGCCCCCGAGGAGCACGCGGGCGTCCCGCAGGTCCCGACCTCCCTGCCGGCCGTCCTCGACTCCCTGGAGCGCGACCACGAGTTCCTGCTCGCCGGTGACGTCTTCACGTCCGACCTGATCGAGACGTGGATCGACTTCAAGCGCACCAACGAGATCGCCCCGCTGCAGCTGCGTCCGCACCCGCACGAGTTCGAGCTGTACTTCGACGTGTGATATCGCCCCAGGTCAGAGTGGGTATCCGCTCCCCTGGGCCGTCTGTGGGCCGTGGGCCGTGCTCTTCCTTCGCCGGAAGGGCACGGCCCACGGCCTGTTTCGGGCCCAGCACCGCGGGCCGGTGTCGAGAGCTTCCGGCCGCACCGTCGCTCAGGTCGGTTCAGCGGCCTTACCGGGTCCCTGTGTCCGCGCCAGGTACGCCGCATGGCGCCTGTCATCGTGTTCACGGGGTCCGCCAGCCCTACGACCCGGGAGCGCATGCCGCGTGGTGAGGACCTTTCTGCCAGACCAGATGCCGGTGCTCGGGGCCGGTAGCGCAGTCGGTCATCTTGCCGGTGAGGATCTCGGCGACGCTCAACTCGCCACACGGTCACGGCCTGCAGCGCCAATACACCCCATCGCCTCAGCCGCTCTCAGGCGCTGTTGCGGCCGAGGCTCGCACCGCCGTCGACGCGCAGGGTCTGGCCGGTGATGAAACCCGCCTTCTCGGAGAGCAGGAAGGCGATGGCGGCAGCGAGCTCGTCCGGGCGCCCGAACCTTCCCATGGGAACGCCCGCCAGGTAGCGGGCGGCGGAGTCCGACCCAGGCGGGTTGGTCTTCGTGAACAACTCGGTCTCGGTGGGGCCCGGGGCGACGGCGTTGACGGTGATTCCGTGTGCAGCGAGCTCTCCGGCCCAGCCTCGCGTCAAGAACTCCTTGGCGGCTTTGGCCGCACCGTAGGACGTTCGATCGGGCAAGCCCAGGGTGACCAGGCTGGTGACGTTCACGACGCGGCCCCAGGACCGTTCGAGCATGCCGGGCAGGACGGCCTGGACGATCTGGACCGCGGTGCGCACGTTCATGTCGAGCACCGTGTCGAGGTCGGAAAGATCGACCCGCCCGAGGGGCGCGGGTCGCACCACGCCCACATTGTTCACCACGGCGTCGACCGGTCCCGCGGCCAGCACTTCGTCCAGGACCTGATCGGTGGCCGCACGGTCGGAAAGATCGGCTTCGTAGAACTCGCCGGGAAAGGACTGCGGTGCGCTGCGGGCGATACCCACGGGGGTATGACCTTCTCCTGCCAACTGCTCGACGAGGGCGCGGCCGATGCCTTTGGACGCGCCCGTGATGAGTACTCGCCTGCGGGTCATGGGTTCACTCCTTTGCTGCGCTGATCCGCGCATCAATTCCATGTGGGGGCGGGGGGCCTTGCCCCCGATCAATGGGCTGCCATCTTTGACAGCCCCGTCATGTTTGACAGTGTTGCAAACTTTGACGACTGCGTCAAAAATGGCTAGCATGAGGGCATGGCAGGGCGACGTCAGTTCGACGAAAAGCAGGTGCTGGAGCAGGTCCTGAACGTCTTCTGGCATCAGGGCTACGGCGCCACCTCGATGGCAGACCTGGCGATCGCAACCGGCGTTCAGCGCGGTTCGCTCTACAACGCGTATCACGACAAGGAGGCGCTGTTCCTACGCGTCTTCAAGGACTACAAAGACGCCTTCCTCGCCGACGCCGCAGCGCGGCTCGCGCACCCTGACCTGCGGCAAGCGCTGCTGGACTTCTTCGACTTCACCATCGAGTCCCTCACTGCGGGCACCCCCGCCCGGGGCTGTCTGTCGACCAAGACGGCCACCGACACCCGGGCCGGAACGGAACCCATCCGGGCCGCGCTGCAAGGCCTACTGGACGGCCTGGAATGCGTCCTCGCCGAGCGGCTCTCCCAGGACGACGCCGCCGGTCTGCTGACGGTCCCGCCGGTCGAGGCAGCGCGGGTCCTGGTCACCATGACGCGCGGCAACGTCGTCATCGAAAGCGTGTACCGGGATCCGTCCCGGCTGCGGGCCGCGGCCAAGACCCTGGTCGACATGATCATCCACGCCGGCTGACGGCCCTGGTCGGCGCCCGGCGGTCCTTTCCTTCGACGTGTGACAGACGCCGTTCGCGGCTCTCGGCGCCCCCGCTCCTGGTTTCTCAGGGCGGGGGCACCGTCGTATCGTGCGGGTGTACTCATGTTCGAGACGGGGGAATCGGGATGTCCCAACAGGACGACGACCAGCACGAGTTCGACTTCAGGTGGGCCGCCGAGGCGGAGCACAAGGAGCCGTCCGCGCGGGCGCGCATGCTGGCCGCCCGGTGGCGGGAGAACCCGCCGGACCCGGTACCGTTCCGGCCGGAGCCGGGACCGGTGGGACCGCGACGGTCGTCGTGGGTGTCGACGGCGGTGGTACTGGGGTGCGTGGCAGCGGTGATCGTGCTGCTGGGTTACATACAGACGCGTTCGCCGTACTAGCGCCCGGCAAGGGGCGCGGGGCCGTATCGATGTGCGGCTCCGCCGCGTGGGCGCGCCCGGCCGCCACGGCGCCGCGCCTTCACAGGGACCTTTTGCCGCTACTAGGGACGTTCGGAACCTTTCCATGGGCCCCGGCAGGTGCACACTGGACAGCGGGACGAGTGCCTGACTGCGGGGTGATGGCAGATGCAGAGCCGCTTCCGGAGCGACCGGCGACTGACCGTGCGGATGACGGTCACGCTGTTCCTGCTCGGATTGTTGTACGTCGGCTTCGTTGCCGCGTTGATCGTGTTGCTGAAGTCGTGGCTGCTGGTCGTCGTACTGGTGGGCGCGATGTTCGTGGCACAGTTCTGGTTCTCCGACCGGATCGCGATGTTCGCCATGCACGGGCGGGTCGTGGAACGCGAGGAGTATCCCGAGCTGCACGCGGTGGTGGACCGGCTGTGTGCCATCGCCGACATGCCGAAACCCGTGGTCGCCGTGTCCGCGATGGACATGCCGAACGCGTTCGCCACCGGGCGGAATCCCGATCACGCCGTCGTCTGTGTGACCACGGGCCTGCTGCGGCGGCTGGAACCCGCCGAGCTGGAGGGGGTCCTCGCACACGAGCTGTCGCACGTCGCGCACAAGGACGTCGCCGTGATCACGGTCGCGTCCTTCCTGGGTGTGATCGCGGGCCTGGTCGTGCGGTTCGCCTTCTACTCGCAGATCTTCGGCGGGGGCAGGCGTGACCAGAACACGGCCGCGGTCTTCGCCGCCATCATCGGGGTCTCCGCCGCCGTGTACGCGATCAGTTTCCTGCTGATCAGGGCGCTGAGCCGGTACCGGGAGCTGGCGGCCGACCGGGCCGCGGCCCAGCTCACCGGGCGCCCCTCCGCGCTGGCGTCGGCGCTCACCAAGGTCTCCGGCGACATCGCCCGGATTCCGACCAAGGACCTCCGTACCGCCCAGGCCTTCAACGCGTTCTACTTCACCCCGGCGACCGGCAAGGAGCCCGGCATCGAGCGCTTCTTCTCCACCCACCCGCCCCTGGAGCAGCGGCTCGAGCAGCTGGGGCGGATCTCGGCGGAGCTGGGTGAGGCGGCGACGCCCGGGAAGGCCGGGTGAGCATGGGGTTCCTGGACATCCTGCTCGGCCGCACCAAGCCCGTCGCCCCCGACCTCGACCAGTTGTTCGCACTGCCGTCGGCGGCGGTGACCCTGGAGGCGGCCGCCGGGTTCCGGCCCACCGGCCTGGGCGCGGTGTGTTTCGCCACCGTGGAGGGCGCGGCCTTCGAGCAGACCCACCGCGAGGTGCAGGCGCTCCTCGACGCGGACACCGAACGCAACGGCTCCCCGGTGGAGCTGAGCCAGGACCACTACGGGTACTCCTGGCTGGTCTCGCGGCGCACCCCCGACCAGCTTCCGCAGCTGGTCAACGACCTGCACGCGGTGAACAGTTCGATGGAGGTCAACGGCTTCGGCCCGCAACTGCTCTGTTCCCTGGCCTCCTTCGAAGACGAGCGCGGGCGCAGGCTCGCGCTCGTCTATCTCTACAAGCGGGCGACGTTCTACCCCTTCGCGCCGCTGCCCGGCTCCGGTGAACGGCGCGACAGCGCGCTGGAGTTGCAGATGAAGGCGACCCTCGCGAACGACCTGCGGATCGAGCAGGACCTCAGCCGCTGGTTCCCGGTGTGGGGTGCCCCCGGCCTCTGACCGGCCGGGGACACCCACCCGCGGGACCGGCCGGGGACACCCACCCGCGGGACCGGCCAGTGGACA
Source organism: Streptomyces sp. NPDC007157 (assembly GCF_040634235.1). Classification (NCBI taxonomy): domain Bacteria; kingdom Bacillati; phylum Actinomycetota; class Actinomycetes; order Kitasatosporales; family Streptomycetaceae; genus Streptomyces; species Streptomyces sp. NPDC007157. The sequence goes on along the minus strand of NZ_JBEYFE010000030.1, from coordinate 106,799 downwards.
CCCACCCGCGGGCCCCTACTGGCCCTTGTTCCGCTCCTGACGCCGGAACTCCAGGGGGCGCTCGCGCCGGTAGCGGCGCTCCCACTTGGCCTGACGGTCACGGCGGTCGCGGTACGTCTTGTAGTCGTTCGGCGTGCCCCCGCCCCCGCCGGACGGACCGCCCGACGAGGATGCCGACGACGAGCCGCGCCCGTAGTGGACGTACAGGAAGAGCACGGCGACTGCGGCGAGCCACCAGTTGTGGTTTCCGAATCCGAGGATGACCAGGACGACAGTTCCGGATAGGACGATGGTGCCCATGACGGGCCTCCGTGGCGTGGGCGTGTGTGAGCGGTCGACGGATCCGACGGCACGCGGGGGACGGCGGCCGTCCGTCGGTGCGTAGCAGAGTAGCCCCGAGTCCCCAGGGCGCGGTCGGCCCTTCGGAAAGCGGTGGTGGACGGCTCCGGAACGCGTCTCCAGCGTAGGGATCCGGTCACTCGGCGTGCATCCCGTTTTCGGGGGCGACCGCATGAGTGACAGGTCCGGCTCAGCCCCCCGGTGCCGCCGTCACAAGGCCCGCGGTGACGGCGGTGCCGAGGACGGCGTGGTCGGCGGTGCCGAGGACCGCGTGGTCGGTGGTGGCCCGGTCGGCGTGGGCGTGGGCGTGGGCGCGTGCCAGGGTCCTGCCGCACAGGCGGCGTGGACGCGCAGGCCCCTCGGGCCCATGGCGGCGATCTCGGCGGAGCCCTTCATGTCGCGCGGCCGGCGCCGGTGGAAGGCGCGGGGCGCGGGCGGGAGGCCCGGCGACGAAGGCGCCGGGTGCCGTGTCGGACACACGGCACCCGGCGCCACCGGTTCACCGCGAATACCGCATCAGGGCCCGCACCATGTGGCACGTGGTGGCCGACGGCGGATGGACGCCGATGCTCTGCGCCGTGCTCCGGATCGTCTCGTCACGCGCCTGGTTGGGCACGTAGACGCCGGAGTCGAGCAGGGCGATGGCGAGGCGCATGGCCTTGAGGCGGCGGTTGTGCGTGACGTACCACTCGCGTGGCCGCCCGGCCGGCAGCGGGCGCTTCTCCGCCGGCGCGTAGGGCGAGTCGAGCAGCACGGCACGCTTCGCGGTGGACTGGGTCGGCAACGGCTTCGGCTTCAGTGCGGCAGCGGGCACAGGCATCCTCCTGTCGCGGTCAGAGAGCCTCCGGACACCCCGGCGACTCTCTCGAACACTGCTTCCAGTGTACCGGCCCCCACTGACAATCGGGGGCCCGGAACGGACCGTCAAAACAGCAGGTGGCGAAGGGAATTGGGGTTCCGTTTCAGGGGTTCCGGATGGGGCGGATGGGGTCGCATGAATTCGAACAACGCCGGTCGCCGCAGAGTCGGCGGCTACCGTGTCCGGCATGGAGATCTGGATCAACCCGGCCTGCTCGAAGTGCCGTACCGCGATCGGCCTGCTCGACGCCGAGGGGGCCGACTACACCGTCCGCCGCTATCTGGAGGACGTGCCGAGCGCGGACGAGATCAGGGCCGTACTGGAACGGCTCGGGCTCGAACCCTGGGACATCACCCGCACCCAGGAAGCCGTGGCGAAGGAGCTGGGACTGAGGGAGTGGGCGCGGGACGAGGCGGCGCGCGACCGCTGGATCACGGCGCTCGCCGAGCACCCGAAGCTCATCCAGCGGCCGATCATCACCGCGGACGACGGGACCGCGCTCGTCGCCCGCACCGACGAGGCCGTACAGGAAGCGCTGACCAGGAGCACGAGGTGACGAGAGGTGAACCGGCCTCAACTCCATTGTGACGCAGGTTACTTAGGTGGCTCCCGTAACCACTGAGTAACTCCGTTCGGCATCTCGTACATAGCGGCGTACGCTCCCCCACCCCTCTTCAGGAGGCGCGCATGTCGCGTAGGAGAACTCTCGGCGCCAAGAAGTCGATCGCACTGCTGGTCGGCGCCGCAGCCGTCGCCGGCGGCGGGGCCTTCGTCCTGGCGTCCACCTCGAACGCCGCGCAGACCCCGCAGAACGCGAAGACGCTGTCCTCGGCCGCGGACTCGACCGTCTGCTCGGGGCTGGCCACCGCCCTCGGCAACAACCAGAAGTTCATCGCGGACCAGAAGGCGAACCCGGACGCCCAGTCGTCGGCCCGGATCGCCAACCGCGAAGCGGTCATCGCGCAGATCAAGGTCCAGCAGAAGGCGTCCGGTTGCGTCGTTGGGGAGTCGGCTCAGGGCTCCCAGGCGGCGGGCGGTGCGCAGACGGGCCAGACCGGTCAGACGGGCCAGACCGGCCAGCAGGCCGCCACGCCGGCGCCGTCGAAGAGCGCGGCCACCGGGAACACCGGAGGCGGCGCCACCGCGGGCCAGCAGGTCTGCAACGGCTCGACCGTCACGCTGTCCGGCGAGGCCGGCGCCCCGGCCGCCTCCAGCAACCAGTTCCCGGCGGGAACCACGCTGAAGGTCACCAACCTGGACAACAACAAGTCCACGACGGTGAAGGTCACCTCGGTCTCCGGCAGTTGCGTGCTGCTCAACAACGCCGCCTTCGAACAGGTCCGGGAACCCGGCAAGTTCCTGATCCGCCGGGCCCTGATCCAGAAGGTCGGCTGACCGACGAGACGGGCCGTGGCTCGGCCGCCGGCTTTCACGGAGGGAAAGCCGGCGGCCGCCGCGCAGGGCCGCGTACGGCGCCCGAAATGGGCTCCGTACCCCGCCCGCCCGTGCCTCACAACGTGAGTCGCACCACAGAACCGCCAGGTAACACCGGGTTCACATTCGAGCAATGATCGGGAAATCGCCTGTTGACAGGCTGCCGGGCAACACCGAGGCGCCCCAGTGCCGTAGCGCCGCTGCACCCGCAAGTGCGCCCGACCCACCCCGAAGGATGTGGCCCGTGACCTTCAAGGCTGAGTACATCTGGATCGACGGCACCGAGCCGACGGCCAAGCTGCGTTCGAAGACGAAGATCATCGCGGGCGCCCCCGCCGGTCTCGACGCGCTGCCGATCTGGGGCTTCGACGGGTCCTCCACGAACCAGGCCGAGGGGCACTCCTCGGACCGTGTGCTGAAGCCGGTCTTCACCTGCCCGGACCCGATCCGCGGCGGCGACGACGTACTCGTCCTGTGCGAGGTCCTGGACATCGACTTCACCCCGCACTCCTCCAACACGCGTGCCGCGCTGGCCGAGGTCGCGGAGAAGTTCGCCGCGCAGGAGCCCATCTTCGGCATCGAGCAGGAGTACACCTTCTTCGACGGCGCCCGTCCGCTGGGCTTCCCCGAGGGCGGCTTCCCGGCCCCGCAGGGCGGCTACTACTGCGGTGTCGGCGCCGACGAGATCTTCGGCCGCGAGATCGTCGAGGCGCACCTGGACAACTGCCTGAAGGCGGGTCTGGCGATCTCCGGCATCAACGCCGAGGTCATGCCCGGCCAGTGGGAGTTCCAGGTCGGCCCGGTCTCCCCGCTGGAGGTCTCCGACCACCTGTGGGTGGCCCGCTGGCTGCTCTACCGCACCGCCGAGGACTTCGGCGTCTCCGCCACCCTCGACCCCAAGCCGGTCAAGGGCGACTGGAACGGCGCCGGTGCGCACACCAACTTCTCCACCAAGGCGATGCGCGAGGGCTACGACGCGATCATCACCGCGTGCGAGTCGCTCGGCGAGGGCTCCAAGCCGCTCGACCACGTCAAGAACTACGGCGCCGGCATCGACGACCGTCTGACGGGTCTGCACGAGACCGCCCCGTGGAACGAGTACTCCTACGGCGTCTCCAACCGCGGTGCCTCGGTCCGTATCCCCTGGCAGGTCGAGAAGGACGGCAAGGGCTACATCGAGGACCGCCGCCCGAACGCCAACGTCGACCCGTACCTGGTGACCCGGCTGATCGTCGACACCTGCTGCACCGCCCTGGACAAGGCCGGCCAGGTCTGATCCGCGCACTCCCCGCAGGGGCGTCCACCGTCACGGTGGACGCCCCTGCGGCGTTGTCGGTGGCGCGTGTCAGGGCGGGCGCGTGGACATCGACGAGGTGGTCGCCGTCCTCACCGCCGACGGGCTGTCCGCAGTGTGGGACGGCAATCCGGACAGGGCGATCGAGCTCACCTCGTTGACCTGGCACAAATGCCTGGTGGGACAAGGCGGGCAGCGTCAGGATCCCGCCAGGGAGGCGTCCAAGCAGTGAGAGAAGGGTCCTGTTTCCGGGCTGTGTCTGCTTCAATGGGCGCATGGCCAGCTACCAGAAGTGCAGCGCGACGGGTCGCCATGACCTCGAGCCCTTCTGGCCTTCCCGTCAGCACCACGACTTCGACCGGGTGTGTTGCCGCGCGATGAACGCGCGGGCCCTCTAAAGCCGTACACCCCGGCCTTCGGCCAGCGCGGAACGCAGTACGTCCCCGGCGCGCCCGACCACGAATCGCGGCCGTCGTCCCGACCGACGAACTCCTCGCGCGAAAGAGCTGACGTCTCATGGCGACCACTCGTTCTCTCTCCCCCGCCTCCGCCCTCGCCGCCTCCTCGGCCTCCCGGCACCGGCTGCGTGCCGTCGACCGGGACGAGGTGGTGGACATGGCGGACTTCCTGCCGCCGGGGGCCACTTGGCTGCCCGCCCCGCAGCACACCGTGCCCACCCTGCCGGGCCAGCCGCCGATGATCGGCTACCTGGTGCTGGTCCCGGCGGACCAGCGGCCGCCGTTCCTGCCGGTCGCGGTGCCGGACCCGCAGCAGCCGGCCGACGAACCGGGGGCGACCACGGCGACCGCCGCGAGCGCCGCGTCCGGTACCCGGCCGCTCGTCACCGTCGACTCCGTGCAGCGCACCGCCCAGGTCGACGGACGTGAACTCGACCTCACCTACCTGGAGTTCGAGCTCCTCGCCCATCTGGTCGCGCACCCCAACCGGGTGCACACCCGCGACCAGCTGGTCACCACGGTCTGGGGCTACGGCCACGTCGGCGACGGCCGCACGGTCGACGTCCATGTCGCCCGGCTGCGCCGCAAGCTCGGCGCGGAGCACCGCAAGGCGATCCAGACGGTCCGCCGGGTCGGCTACAAGTACACCCCGCCGACCGGCCGCTGACGAGCCGCTCTGCCCTCGGCAGAGTCCCGTTCCGTCCGGCGCCCCTTCCGGGCACGATCACCTGCATGAGACTTCTCGTGCTGGGTGGTACGGAGTTCGTGGGGCGGGCCGTCGTGGCGGCGGCGCTGGGACGCGGCTGGGAGGTGACCGTCTTCCACCGGGGACGGCACCGGCCCCCGGCGGGCGTACGGTCGCTGCACGGCGACCGCACCGCGCCCGACGGCCTCGCCGCGCTCGCCGACGGCACCGAATGGGACGCGGTCGTCGACACCTGGTCGGCCGCGCCCCGCGCCGTCCGGGAGACGGCACGGCTGCTGCGGGACCGCGCCGGACGGTACGCGTACGTGTCGAGCTGCTCGGTGTACGACTGGCCGCGCCCGGCCGGTTTCACCGAGGACACGGCGCTGGTGACGGGGGCCGCGGCCGACGCCGACCGGACCGCGTACCCGCAGGACAAGCGGGGCGGTGAGCTGGCCGCCGTGGAGTCCTTCGGCGCGGACGGCTCGGTGCTGGTGCGGGCCGGGCTGATCCTCGGGCCGTACGAGAACGTCGGCCGGCTGCCGTGGTGGCTGCGCCGGATCGCCCGGGGCGGCCCGGTGCTGGCACCGGGCCCGCACGACCTGGCCGTCCAGTTCGTGGACGCCCGTGATCTCGCCGAGTGGACCCTGGGCGCGGTCGAGCGGGGGCTGTCCGGGCCGTACAACCTGGTCGGGCCGCCCGGGCACACCACGATGGGCGAGCTGCTGGAGGCTTGCCGCCGGGTCACGGGCTCGGCCGCGGAGCTCCGCTGGACCGACCCCGAGGTGATCCTCGCCGCCGGGATCGAGCCGTGGGTGCAGCTGCCGGTGTGGGTACCGCCGGGGAGCGAGTTGCACGACGCGGTGCATCGGATGGATGCGGCGAGGGCGGTGGGTACGGGGCTGGTGTGCCGTTCGGCCTCGGAGACGGTGGCGGATACGTGGGGGTGGCTCCGGGGGATCGATGGGGAGGCGCCGATGAGGCCGGACCGTACGGCGGTGGGGCTGGACCCGGCTGTCGAGGCGAGGGTGCTTGGCCTTTCGACCGGAGGGGCGTGATCGGTCTGCGGGCCGGCGGCGGTTGATCGCGCGGTTCCCCGCGCCCCTGTCGGGGCGCCGCGGTCCCGGGGTGTACTCAGCACCACCTCCTCACACGGGGGTTCGGGCCAGTGACCCGTGCAGAGGTGGTCGGAGAGACTGGCCGCATGACGACGAACACGTACAGCGGTGGCTTCCGCGGCAGGGCGCGTGAGGTGCTGCTGGCCGCCGTGCGGGGGCTGGTGCTGGCGCTGGTGATGCCGGCGATCTCGATCCTCTGCTTTGTCCTGACGGCGGTCTCCGTAGCGCTGATCCCGATCGGCGTCGGTATCGTCACCACGCCCCGGATCCTGGGCGCTGTCCGGGAGGTGGCGGACGTGCGGCGGCGGCTCGCGTACGAGTGGTGCGGGGTGCGGATCCCGTCGGCGTACCGGCCTCTGCCGCCGGACGCCAACCCCTGGACGCGCACCATCGGCATGCTGCGGGACCCGCAGGTGCGGCGGGACGTGCTGTGGCTGCTGGTGGACATGACGGCCGGGTTCGTGACCGCGCTGCTGCCGGCGGTGCTCGTGTTCTATCCCTTCGAGGGGTTCGCGCTGGCGGCGGGACTGTGGCGGACCATGACGGGCGGCCCGTACGGGAAGTACGGCCCGTACTGGTACGGCTTCGTGCCGGTCACCGGCCAGGCCACCGCGTTCGCCGCCGCCGGACTCGGCGCCGTCATCCTCGTCGCCGCCTCCCGCTACGCCCCCGCCGCGCTGACCGTCCACTTCAAGCTCACCCGTGCCGTCCTCGAACCGGGGCAGGGTGAACTCCTCGAGCGGGTGCGGGTGTTGACCGAGACCCGGAAGGACGCGGTGGACACCTCGGCGGCCGAGCTGCGGCGGATCGAGCGGGATCTGCACGACGGGGCGCAGGCCCGGCTGGTGGCCATGGGCATGGACCTCGGCACCATCGAGATGCTCCTCGACAAGGATCCGGAGCAGGCGAAGCGACTGCTCGCGCAGGCCCGGCAGGCGTCCGTGGAGGCCCTGGGCGAGCTGCGCGACCTGGTGCGGGGCATCCATCCGCCGGTGCTGGCCGAGCGCGGACTCGGCGATGCCGTAAGGGCGTTGGCGCTGCGGCTGCCGGTGCCCACGGAGGTGACCGTGGACCTGCCGGGCCGGGCGGACGCGCCGGTGGAGTCGGCCGCGTACTTTGCGGTGAGCGAGGTGCTGACCAACGCGGTCAAGCACTCCGGCGCCGACCGGATCTGGGTGGACCTGCATCACGTGCCGGAGGGCGTCGGCATGCTGCGGATCTCGGTCACCGACCACGGCCGGGGCGGCGCGGTGATCGGCGCCGGGTCGGGACTCGCCGGGGTCGAGCGGCGGCTGGGTACATTCGACGGCGTCCTGGCCGTCAGCAGCCCCGCGGGCGGTCCCACCATGGTCACCATGGAGATTCCGTGCGTGTTGTCCTAGCCGAAGACCTGTTCCTGCTCCGCGACGGGCTGGTCCGGCTGCTGGAGGCCTACGGCTTCGAGATCGCGGCCGCCGTCGAGACCGGTCCCGAACTCACCCGGGCGCTGGCCGAGTCGGAGCCGGACGTGGCGGTGGTGGACGTACGGCTGCCGCCCACGCACACCGACGAGGGGCTGCAGTGCGCGCTCAGGGCGCGGCGGGACCGGCCCGGGCTGCCGGTGCTGGTCCTCTCCCAGCACGTGGAGCAGCTCTACGCGCGGGAGCTGCTGGCCGACGGCACCGGCGGGGTGGGGTATCTGCTGAAGGACCGGGTGTTCGACGCCGAGCAGTTCGTGGACGCCGTACGGCGGGTCGCGGCGGGCGGTACGGCCATGGATCCGCAGGTGATCCAGCAGTTGCTGTCCCGGCGGGCCGGCGACCGGCCCCTGGAGGGCTTGACACGGCGGGAGCTGGAGGTGCTGGAGCTGATGGCGCAGGGCCGTTCGAACGCGGCGATCGCGGCTCAGCTCGTCGTCACGGAACGGGCCATCGCCAAACACACCTCCAACATCTTCACCAAACTGGGACTCGAGGTGTCGGACGATGACAATCGGCGCGTCCTGGCGGTGCTCGCGTATCTGGACCGCGACCGCTGATTTTCCAGAAATCGCCCTGCTCAAACGGCAGTTGTGGCCCAAGTGCGTAACAAATCTCTGATGAATTTGTGAGGCAGCTGAACACGTCTGAGGCGGGGTGCGTATGAAAGGACGCCGCTTCACTCCTGTCGGGCGCCTCGATGCTGCCCCGCAAGGAAGTCAGAGGAGTTCCATGGGACGCAACACACGCAAGCGCCGTTCGCCATTGGCCGTCAAGGCCATAGCCGCATCGGCGGCCATAGCGCTCGGCGGGGGCGGGCTGCTCTGGGCACAGATGAACGCTTCGGCGCACGAGTCGAACAACTCAGCCCAGAACTACACGAAGGCTGCCGCTGCCTCGGTCGCGACGATCTCCTGCCCGGACGTCGGCCAGAAGCTGACGAACGTGCCCGCCAAGGCCAAGTGGGGGGTGGCGGCGGAACTGGCGAAGCTCGACAAGCAGATCACCGAGGCCTACGCCCGTCTCGCCTCCACGCGCCAGGCCCAGGCGAACGACGCGAACTTCGTACAGAACGCGATCGTCGGCCCCCTGAAGGAGAAGCGGGCGGCCACGATCGACCGGATCCGGATCGACATCACCCGGGTCGGCGGGCAGTTCGACAGCTCGCTGGCCCAGCTCGCCGCCTGCACCACGCAGACCGCCAACCAGACCACCGCCGGCGGGGGCAACAACAACGGTGGTCAGAACAACAACAACGGCGGCCAGAACAACGGGAACGGCCAGGCCACGGCCGCCCCGAGTGCCAGCGCCAGCGCCCCGGCCAACATCGGCGGGCAGGCGGGCAACGGCCCGGTCGCGGCCGACTTCGTGGACATCACGAAGGTCGCGCCGAACGTCCTGGCCAAGCCGCAGAAGCAGCGCACCGCCTCGACCGGTACCTTCACCACCCGCTGCGGTGTGAACGCGAACAAGAACCACAACACCGACAACGTCATCGTGGCGCCCGGCGTGACCAACGGCGCGCACCACCTGCACGACTACGTCGGCAACCAGAAGGTCAACGCGTTCGCCACCAACGACTCGATGCTGGCCGCGCCGAGCTCCTGCCAGAACCAGAGCGACCTGTCGTCGTACTACTGGCCGGTCGTGCGTGTCCAGGACGGTTCGCAGGACTTCGACCAGAACGCGGACGGCGGTGGCAAGGAAGGCAACGTCGGCAAGATCCTGACCCCGCAGTCGGCGGAGATCAAGTACGTCGGCAGCCCGGCCGCCAAGGTCGTCGCGATGCCGCAGTTCCTGCGCATCATCACCGGTGACGCCAAGACCACGACCAACGGTCTGGCCAACGCCAACGCGCACTGGAGCTGCACCGGCTTCGAGAACAAGGTCCAGCTGACCGAGCAGTACCCGATCTGCCCGCAGGGCAGCAACGTGGTCCGGACGTTCGCCTTCCAGAGCTGCTGGGACGGCGTCAACATCGACAGCGCCAACCACCGTACGCACGTGGCCTTCGCGGACCCGGCGAGCGGTGTCTGCGGGAACGGCTTCAAGGCCATTCCGCAGCTGACGATGCGCCTGGTCTACAAGATCACCCCGCCGACCGTCCAGAACGGCCAGGTCAAGAACGCCTACGCCGTGGACGGTTTCCCGGAGCAGCTGCACAAGCCGTCGACCGACCACGACGACTTCATCAGCGTCACCAAGAACAACCTGGCGGCGAAGATCGCCAACTGCATCAACTCCGGCCGCAGGTGCCAGTGAGCAACACCCCTGGCTAGCCGGTAGCACGAAGGCGGGCGGTGGGAATCTCCCACCGCCCGCCTTCGTGTGTGTGCGGGTCCGTACGACGTCAGCCGGTGTGCTTGCTGTGGTCGGTCCCGATCTCCTCCTCGCCGCCCAGCGTGGTCTGCAGCGTCTTGACCACCACGTCGTCGCCGACGGCGACCCACTTGCGGCCGACGAGGTAGAAACCGCCGTAGTCCTTGGCGTCGTTGATCCACTCGCGCTGGCCGCGGTCGGTGGCGAAGGTGGCGAAGACGAACTTGCCGGCCGCGGTCTTGCAGATGGCCTGGCGGACCTCGTCGGAGTCGATCTGCATGTCCGGGGTGCACTTCACCTTGGCGGCCAGGCTCTCCAGGCTGCCGGTGGCGGTCACCGGGATCTTCGCCTCCGCGCTGCTGTCACCGGATCCACAGCCCGCCAGCGCCAGTACGGCCGCCGCGCCGGCCACGGCGAGCATCGGTCGGGTCAACCTCATCTGTTCCTCCGGTCGCGTTGCCGGCCCCGGGAATGCCTTCGGGGCCCTCCCCTTCGATACGGCTGTGGGGCGCGGGGCGCTCAAATCGAGCAGGGGTCCAGGATGCCGTGGTCACCCGGGTGGCGGTGACCTACCAACGGTTCGCTCGTTCTCCAGGACGTGCAGTCACAGGATGTAGCCCAGCGTCACGCAGCCGCCTCCGCCGGAGCCCTGGGTCCGGCCGTCGATGTCGAGCAGGCCGAGGCCGCGCTCGTCGAGCACTACCCACGACTGGTCCGGCTCGCCTACCTGGTGCTGCCGCCGGGCCTGGCCCGGGGCCGCCGCGTCCTGACCGCGCACTCCCTGGTCCAGCGGGCGCTGCCGCGCGGCCGTAAGCAGGCGCCGGTGATCCCGGCCCAGTCCACCGGCCGGGACACCGACCCCGGGTACGCCCTGGTCCGCCTCGAAGTGGTGCGTACGGCGCTGGAGGCCGGCCTGCCGCTCAGGCTGACCGCGTGGCCCAAGCGGGCCCAGCTGCCGCCGCTGCTCCCCCAGGTGTGGGGCCTCAGGCTCTTCCCGCGCTCCGGCGGCGCCGACGAACTCGCCCTGGACCAGCGCCTCGCCACCCTGTCCGGCCCGGCCCGCGCCGCCTATGCCCTGCGCGGTCTCGAACAGCTCCCCGACGGCGAGGTCCGCAAGGTCCTCCGGACCGCCGGGGTGGAGCACCCGGACGACGCGCTCGCCGAGGCGAACGGCGTGCCGGCCGAGTACCCGCTGCTCGACTCCCCCGAGTTCGACCCCTGTTCCCTGCAGGCCCGGCCCACCGATCTGATGCGGCGCCGCCAGCACACCAAGGCCGCGCTGGCCGCCGCGGCGGCGCTCGCGGTGTGCGGGGCGCTGGTCGCGCTGCCGGGCGGCGGCTGGGGCGCCGACGGCGCGGCGGCGCCGGTGTACGCGCAGAACCCGGCCGCCCAGGCCGCCCTGGACCCGGCCCAGCTGACGAAGGCGCCGTCCACCGCCTGGAAGACCGCCGCCCGCACCGACTTCTCCGCCTGGCCCGCACGTGGCGCCCTCACCGGCGACACCGCGCTGCTGCGCCGCGCCCTCGCCGTCTGGGCCCGGCCCGGCGAGACCGTCCGCGTCTCGGCGACCCCCGGCACCCAGACCGGCGGCCCGGCCGGCCCGCCCCAGCTGCTGTACGCGGGCGTCGTCGACAGCGCCCGGGTGGTGATCTTCTACGACGGTCTGCGCATCGTCCGTTACGCCGAGCCGAAGGACGGCACCCAGGGCGCGGCCCTGGACCTCGCCCGCGTCGACGGCGCGACCGGCGTCGAGGCGGAGGCGATGGTGCTGGGCCGCTCCGACGGCAACGTCCGCTATCTGACGGCTCCCTGGGTGACCAGGGCGGCGGAGCGGGACCTGGTGAAGCCGACCGCGGGGGCGATGGACCTCGGCCTGACCGACGGGGTGACCGGTCCGCTGGCCAGCCCCGCCCTCCAGCAGGGGGCCTGCACGTCCTGGAACGCGCTCCAGCTGACCGACGCGCAGGGCGTGCACCTCTCGACCGACCTGGGCGAGCTGGTGCCGGCCCGCCTCACCTCGGGCCGGCCCGGGTACACCGACGAGGCCTCGGGTGCGAAGGCGCTGCGCGACTGGGCGCCGTTCGCCTGCTCGCTGTCCGCCGAACGGTCCGCCGGAGTGCGCAGCGTCAACGCCTGGGCGTTCGCCGAGCAGCCGCTGCCGGACGCCGGTGGCGCCGGGGCGTGGGTGTGCACGCGCGCGGAGACCTGGCGGGGCGACGGCACGATGTCGCTGGCCCAGTTCCGGACGCCGGGCAGTCAGTACGGGGCGGTGGCGGCGAAGGGGTCCGACGTGACGGCGTGCGGTCCGCGTGATCCGCACGTGCTGGCCGGGGTGTTGTGGAAGTCCGGGGCCGGGCAGTGGTACCTGCTGGCCGCGGGCAGCCGTGACACGGCGTCGATCCGGGCGACCGGCGGGGTCACCGCGTCGGCTCGGGGGACGCTGCTGGCGGCCAGGGCGAAGCAGGGCGCGCAGGCCTACCTGACGGGGACGCTGGAGGACGGGAGCGGGATCAGCGGGCTGCGGTGAGGCCCCCTCACCGAGCCTTGCTGACACTTCCGTAAACAAGCTCCGCCGCAGGTCTTCTCACACTGGCTACCCGTCAGTACATTGACGCCATGTCCAACAAGCAGCCGCAACCGGTGGCGTCCGAGCACATCGCGCTCACGGCCCGCAACGTGTCCTTCGCCTGGCAGGACACCCCGCTGCACTGGGTGCCCGGCGACCCGCTCGCCACGCACACCATCAACGTGCTGCATCTGCTGCTGCCCGCCGGCGAGCGCTGGTTCGTGCACGTCTACAAGCAGGTGCTGCCCCTGATCCGCGACGAGCGGCTGCGTGCCGACGTCGTCGGGTTCATCGGGCAGGAGGCGATGCACTCCCAGGCCCATGACGAGGTGCTGCCCCACCTCAAGGAGCTGGGACTCGACCCGACGCCGTACACCGCGCAGGTGGACTGGTTCTTCGAGAAGCTGCTCGGCGACCGCACGCTGCCGCCGGGCCGGGCGCGGCGCTGGTGGCTGCTCGAACGGGTCGCGCTGATCGCGGCCATCGAGCACTACACCGCCTTCCTCGGCGACTGGGTGCTCAACGCCGACGAACTGGACCGGCGCGGCGCCGACCCGACCATGCTGGACCTGCTGCGCTGGCACGGCGCCGAGGAGGTCGAGCACCGGTCGGTCGCCTTCGATCTGTTCCAGCACGTCGACGGCGGCTACCGGCGGCGGGTGCGGACCTGGGCGACGGCGTTCACGGCGATCGTGTTCCTGTGGCAGCGCGGCGCCCGCTTCTTCATGGCGAACGACCCGACGCTCCTCGAAGGCCGGGCCCGGCTGAAGGACTTCTATCTCGCCGGCCGGCGCGGCACCCTGCCCGCCACCGGCGACATGCTCCGGTCCATACCGAGGTACCTGAGCCGCGGCTACCACCCCTCCCAGGAGGGCTCCACCGCCCAGGCGGTCGCCTACCTCGCCTCCTCCCCCGCCGCGCTGGCCGCGGAGCACGCCGAGAAGGGGGCCGCGTGATGCCGAGGCTGCGGACCGTCGTCGCCCTCGCGGGCGCCGCGCTGCTCGTCAAGCGGGCCATGAGACGCCGTATCGAGGTCTCCCCGCTGTGGCCGATGCCGGCCCTGGACCCGCCGACCTCCGGACAGCCGCGCTCCCGGGCGCTGCGGCTGCGGGTCGCCTCGCGCGAGACGGTCGCGGACAGGGTCGTCCAACTGCGCCTGGAAGGCGAGCGGTTGCCGGGCTGGGAGCCGGGGGCGCATCTCGACGTGGTGCTGCCGTCGGGACTGGTCCGGCAGTACTCGCTCTGCGGGGACCCGGCGGACACCTCGTCGTACACGATCGCCACGCGGCTGGTCACGGACGGGCGGGGCGGTTCCCGGGAGGTCCACGAGCAGCTGGCCGCGGGCGTGGAGCTGGAGGTGCGCGGGCCGCGCAACCGCTTCCCGCTCGTCGGGGCCGACGCCTATGTCTTCGTCGCCGGGGGCATCGGCATCACCCCGATCCTGTCGATGGTGCGGGCCGTGCCGGCGGGGGTGGAGTGGCGGCTGCTGTACTGCGGGCGGAGCCGGGCGTCGATGCCGTTCGTGGCGGAACTGGCCGGGGACGACCGGGTCACGGTCGTCGCGGAGGACGAGGCCGGCCGGCCGGACCTCGACGCGCTGACGGTCCCCGAGGGCGCGCTGGTGTACTGCTGCGGTCCGCAGGGGCTGATGGCGGCCGTGGAGGAGCGGTTCCCCGCCGTCCGGCTGGAACGCTTCGCGCCGCACACCGGTGGCGCGGGCAACCAGGAGTTCGAGCTGGAACTGCGGCGCAGCGGGCGGACGGTGACGGTGCCGGCCGACTCGACCGTGCTGGCCGCGGTGCGGGCGGAACTCCCCGACACCGCGTACTCCTGCGCCCAGGGGTTCTGCGGGACCTGCCGGCAGCGGGTGCTGGCCGGGGAGGTGGAGCACCGGGACGAGCTGCTGACGGACGCGGAGCGTGCCGACTCGATGCTGATCTGCGTATCCCGGGCGCGCGGGGGGAGACTTGTGCTGGATCTGTGAACGCCCACGCCGGGTCAGGTCCGTTGGAGGCCGGATCCGATCGGTAAGGTGTTCGTATGAGTACCGGGGTACGCCGCAGATTGGGAGTCGAGGAGCGGCGGCAGCAGTTGATCGGCGTCGCCCTCGAACTGTTCAGCCGTCGATCGCCCGACGAGGTCTCGATAGACGAGATAGCGTCGGCCGCGGGCATCTCGCGGCCGCTCGTCTACCACTACTTCCCCGGCAAGCTCAGCCTGTACGAGGCCGCGTTGAAGCGTGCCTCGGAGGATCTCGCGGGGCGCTTCGCCGAGCCGCGGGAAGGCCCGCTCGGGGCGCGGCTGCTGCGGGTGATGCGGCGCTTCTTCGACTTCGTCGACGAACACGGGCCCGGTTTCTCCGCGCTGATGCGCGGCGGCCCGGCGGTTGGCTCGTCCGCGACCAACGCGCTCATCGACTCCGTGCGGCAGGCCGCCTACGAGCAGATCCTCGCGCACCTCGACGTCACCGAGGCGCCGGCCCGCCTGGAACTGGTCGTCCGCTCCTGGATCTCCCTCGCCGAGTCGACCGCGCTGATCTGGCTGGACGGCCGGCGCATCCCCCGCGCCGAGCTGGAGGTCCAGCTCGTCCACGACTTCGCGGCGCTGGCCGCCGTCGGTGCCGCCCACGACGAGGAGATGAGCGCGCTGCTGAAGCGGATGGTCAAGGACGAGCCGGGCGACGGCCCGTTCGCGGACCTGGCCGTCCGGCTGCTCGCGCTGGCGGGCTGAGCGAAGTCGGGTGCGGTTCGGTGGCGCCCCAGAGGGGCGCGGGGAACTGCGCGACCAGCCACGACGGCGCCGCAGCCGAACGACCGCACACCACGGCGCTTACAGCGAAGCGTTCAGCCCTCGTACTTCCGGTACGACGGGTCCAGGTCACGGACCTCAGCCGACGCGTGCAGCACGAACCCCTCCGGCTTCAGATGCTCCCGCAGCAGTTCCAGTGTCGTCTCGGTCAGCTTCGCCTTCGTCTCGTCGGTGCGGCCGGCCAGCAGGCCGAAGGTCACGTGCACGATGACGTGCGCACCCTCGGCGTCATGGCCGAAGGCGGTGTCGTCGGCGGCGCGGAACAGCGTCTTGCAGGCCTCGGGCTTGGCGGCCGCGATCTCGACGACGGCGGTGTGCAGAGCCCTGGCGAAGCCCTCCCGGTCGAAGACGGTGTCCGCGGCGGCGGAGTAGTCGACGGTGATCTGCGGCATGGGCCCTCCTGGTCGGCTGGAACTGGGGTCCAGCCTAGTTCGCCAGGCTCAGTGCCAGCAGGGCGACGTCGTCCTCGCGATCCCGGCCGAAACAGGCCAGGAGGGTGTCGCAGAGGGCCTCCAGGCCGGGCAGGGCGCCGACGGCGGCGGCACGGAGTTGTTCCATCGAGACCGTGAGGTCGGTGCCCCGGGTCTCGATCAGGCCGTCGGTGACCATGAGGAGCCGGTCGGTGGGTTCGAGGACCAGCTCGGTGGGCGGCGGGTGCGGCAGGCCCACGCCGAGCAGCGGACCGGAGGCCTTGACGTACTCGGCGCTGCCGTCGTCACCCAGTATCAGCGGCGGGATGTGACCGGCGTTGGCGATGCGGGTGCGCCCGGTCCGCGGATCGATCAGGGCCAGGCAGACGGTGGCCGTGACCTCGGCGTGGTAGTGCTGGAGCAGCCGGTCGAGCCGTTCGGCGAGCACGGCCGGGTCGCTCTCCGCGAGGCAGTAGGCGCGCAGCGCGTGCCGCAGTTCGACCATGACGGTGGCCGCGTCCAGCGAGTGCCCGACGACGTCCCCCACCGCGGTGAGCACTCCGTCGCCGACCCGCAGGGCCGCGTAGAAGTCGCCGCCGATCTCGGTCTCCTGGGAGGCGGGCTCGTAACGGACCGCTATGTCGACGCCCGGCAGCTCGGGCAGTTGGTGCGGGCGGGGCAGGAAGCTGTGCTGGAGGGTGAGCGCGACATGCCGCTCCACCTGGTACATGAGCAGCGGCTCGGCGGCGAGCGCGGTGGCCTGGGCCAGCTGGGCCAGCAGCGCCTCGTTCTCGGGGCTGACCCGGCGCCGGCCGCGGGTTGGGGTGGCCAGGCAGACCGGCACGTTGCCGTCCTGGGTGAGGACCAGCGTCAGCCGGGCGTCGTGCTGCACCCCGGGCCGGAAGAACCCGGTGGGCCACAGCGGCGCCGGCACGGTGGTGATCTGGACCCCGCACTGCCCCCGGGTGAGCCGCCGCAGCAGCCCGGCGACGTCCCGGTGGGCGCCCTCGTCGGGCAGGGCCAGGGAGGTGCGCTCCCGGCTCAGGCCGCGGTACAGCTCGCCGTCCCGGTCGAGGACGAAGACGGCGGCCGGGCAGCCGAGCAGCCGGGCGGCGCCGTCCGCCGTGGCATCGGTCAGTTCCTGCAGCGAGCGCGCCGACTGGATGGTGACGATCGTCTCCGACAGCTGCCTGAGCCGTCGCACCAGCGCCTGGTCGTCGGCGCGCAGCCGGGCGGCGCGGACCGCGGCCCGGACCGCGGCCTCGATGTCCTCCGGTTCGGCGGGCACCGTCAGATAGGCCTCGGCGCCCGTCTCCAGTCCCGGGCAGCGGTCCGCCGGGACGGCGGAGAGCGCCGAGAAGTGCACCACGGGCAGGCCGGCCATGTGCGGCCGCTCCTTGAGCCGGCGGCACAGCTCGAAGCCGCTCATGTCCGGCAGGTGCACGTCGACGAGGGCCACGTCGGGCAGCCGGCCCTTGCGCAGCCGTACGTCGAGTTCGCTGAGCGCCTCCTGGCCGCGGCCGACCGCGACGACCTCGTGACCGGCCCGGCGCAGCACGGTGCCCATCGCGTACCGGCTCGCGGCCTCGTCGTCCACGATCAGCACGGTGGTGTCGGTGAGGTTGCCGTTGACGTCCATTTACCAGCCCCTGGACAACGCCGGTGGGGCAGCACCCGGTTCCGGGCCTGCCCCACCAAAGTAGTGCGAATGTCATGCGGTTCGGGAGAACACCGCCACGGTGCGTCCCGGAACGATGAACGTACCCGCTTCCCGGTCGTACGATGCGGACTTGACGACGGAATCGGCGCCCGCCGCCTGTACCGGGTGCAGCCGGTAACCGGTGCCGGCCAGCGCGTCCACCCGCTGCTCCTGCCGCAGCGGCGTCGCGTTGAACACGACGACGAGGTCACCGAGTTCCATCGTGATCACGCCAGGCGTCTCGTCCTTCCCGGACAGTGGGAACGAGAGCTTCGACTGCACCTGTCCAGCTGTGTCCAGCGAGAACACGCTGTCGGTCGTACGGATTCTCAGCAGATCGCGGTAGGCGGCCGAGGTCCCGTCGATCTCCGCGCAGCCGACCCGCACCGAACTCAGCAACGGCTTGGCGTAGGGCCACTTGGACGCGTTGTCGGCGGCCGGGGGCAGCCCGCGCCCGAAGCCGTTGCCGTCGGAGCAGTTCCAGTGGATGGCGTTGAACCAGTCGCCGCTGTCGAAGGAGTTGCGGTCCAGGGACTTGGAGCGGAGCAGGTCCGTGCCCGCCTGGGAGAGCGACGGGCCCTGTGACAGGGCGGCCGTGGCCATCGCCAGGACCTGCATCCGGGCCCGGTCGGCGGCGCTGGTGGTGGCCGGCAGCTTGTACGTCAGCGCGTCGAACAGCGACTCGTTGTCGTGCGCGTCGACATAGGCGAGGGCGTCGCCGGGCGCGTCCGCGTATCCGGCGGGCGAGCCGTTGTAGTCGACCTCGGCGCCGGTGACCTCCTTGCCGTCGGTGTCGGTGAACCGGTACCTGGCGAGGTTGCCGCTCAGGCCGACCTTGATCAGGTCCTGGTAGTGCAGCAGCCGGGCCTTCTGCTCGGCCGGAGTGCCGTTGGCCGTGGACGCGTTGGGGTCGGTGTACAGCCCGGACGCGAAGCCCTGGACGCCGGGGTCCTCGTCGAAGGGGCTGCCGCCGCGTACGGCGTCCCGGGCGCGGTCGGAGAAGGTGGCGATGCCGGTGCCGGCCATGTTGGCCTGGGTGGCCTGCACGAACCGGGCGTCGTCGGCGACCTCGCCGAAGTTCCAGCCCTCGCCGTAGAGGATGATCTTCTTGCCGTCGACGCCGTCCTTCTTCGGGGTCAGCGCGTCCAGGGCCTTCCTGACCGCCAGGATGTTGGCCTTCGGGTGGTGGCCCATCAGGTCGAAGCGGAAGCCGTCGACCTTGTACTCCTTGGCCCAGGTGACGATCGAGTCGACCACCAGCTTGCCCATCATGGCGTTCTCGGGCGCGGTGTTGGCGCAGCAGGTGCTGTTCGCGACCGAGCCGTCGGCGAGCAGCCGCTGGTAGTAGCCGGGCACGATCTTGTCGAGGACGGACGTGTCCGCCTGTCCGCTCGCCGCGGTGTGGTTGTAGACGACGTCCATGACGACCCGCAGGCCGTCCTGGTTCAGCGACTTGACCATCCGCCGGAACTGGACCGTGCGGGCGGTGCCGTCGGGATCGGTGGCGTACGACCCCTCGGGGACCGTGAAGTGGTAGGGGTCGTAACCCCAGTTGTAGGCGTCCTTGGCGGCGGTCGCGGCCACGCACTCCTGCTGCTGGTCGGAGTCGGCCGGGTAGGAGGCGAGGTCGCAGCCGGGGCCGGCCTGGTCGGCCTTCTTCTCGGGCACGGTGGCGAAGTCGAAGGCCGGCAGGAGATGGACGTACGACGTCCCGGACTTGGCGAGTTCGCGCAGGTGCTTCGAGCCGTCGCTGCCCTTGTCGGTGAAGGCCAGGTACGTGCCCCGGTCGGCGGCCGGGACCGTGGAGTCCGCCACCGAGTAGTCCCGGACGTGCAGTTCCTGGATCTGGGCGTCCTTCAGCGGCACGGCCTTGGGCTTGGTGTAGGTCGACCAGCCGCCCGGGGCCAGCGACCTGTCGTCCAGGTCGACGACGAGACTGCGCTCGGAGTTCGCGGTCAGGGCGACCGAGTAGGGGTCGGTGACCTTGTTGGTGACCAGCTTCCGGACGCTGGGCGCCCAGACCTTCACGACGTACCGGTAGGGCTTGTTCTTCCAGGACCCGGGTCCGGTGACGGACCAGACGCCGGTGGCGGGGTTCCGCTTCATGGCCACGGTGGAGCCGCCGAGTTCGAGGCCCACGCTCTGTGCGGTCGGCGCCCAGACGGAGAGGGTCGGCTTCCCGTCGTGGAAGACCGGACCGAGACCCGCCGTGGTCGCCTTGGCGTACACGTCGTCGAGGACCCCGGCGATCTGGACGCCGGTCGCGGCCAGCACCGCGCCGTTCGCGGCCCGCTGGGAGGCGACGAGCTGCCCGTCCAGTGCGTCGCGAACCCGGCCCCGGTCGCGTGGATCGACCGACCAGGCCGTGTAGTCCTTCAGGTACGGGAACCTGGCCTTCTGGGCGTCGGTGAGCGTGGTCTTCGTCAGCCGCAGCCACCGCTCGTCGTCGCTCGTCAGCGTCCCGTCCGCGACGGCGATCGAACCGTCGTGGGAGTAGAGGAGCTGGGTGGAGGCGGCACCGTCGACGCCGTCCCAGGCGACGGTGTCCCGGTCGATCCAGATCGCCTTGGAGGTGGTCAGGTCGAGGGCGGCCGCGCTCCCGGCGGGCTGCGGGAGCAGGTACTTCTCCTGGCCGTTCAACAGCCACACCTCGTAGCCGCCGGCCTTGAGGTCCAGGGACTGGTCGGTGGGGAGATCCTTCTCGTCACCGTTGTGGATGATGTAGCTGAGGCTGGTGGCACCCTCGGTGAGCGGTACCTCGAAGACCGCGCCATAGGCGTCGGTCCGCACCGGCTTCAGGGGGCTCGACCAGTCGGTGGGGTTCGCGGCGCCCGTCCAGACGTGCAGACCCCAGCCGTCGTAGTTCCCGTCGGCGCGGTGGTAGTGGATGACCGCCTTGGTGGTGTCCTGGGCGGGGTACTCGGGTCGCTTCGTCAGGACGTCCGCCTTCCCCTGCTCGATCCAGACCTCGCCCGTCCTGGTGACGTCGATGGAGCGGTCGGCGGAGACGTCCTTGTTGCCGTCCTTGTCGACGACGAGGAAGCCGACGTTCGAGGCACCGGATTTCAGTTTGACGTAGGCGAAGGCGCCGTACGCGTCGCGGCCGACGAACGGGTGACCGGCGGGCCAGGTGGTCGCCTCGCCGTCGGCGATGTCGCCCCAGGCGTACAGGCCCCAGTCGGCGTAGTCGCCGTCGGTGCGCTGGTAGTGGACGATCGCGTAGTCGCGGGAGGAGGCGGTGGGGGTCTCGGGGGCGGGCGGGGTGCCGGAGGTGCTCTCGGCCGTGGCGGCGGCGCGGTGGCCCGCCGAGTCGACGACGACCGCCTTGTAGCGCAGGGCGGTGCCGGCCGGGACGTCCTCGGCGAGGGTCTGGGTGACCTTGTAGGGGGCGTGGTCGGCGGAGCCGAGGGTGGTCCACCTGCCGTTGCCGACCTGGGCGGCGAAGACGACCCGGTCGAGCTGACCGCCGGTGACGTTCGCGGTGAGGTCGACGGTGCCGGTGGCGCCGGCGGCCGGGGCGGCGAGGGTGATCTCCGGGCCGGTGGCGGGCTTGGCGAGGGGGCCGGTGGCCTTGTAGACGACGGCGGATCCGGCCGGGACGGTGACGGTCAGCCGGTCCGCGCCGTCGGAGGTCAGGGTGCTGTCCGTGCCGTAGATCGCGCGGTAGCGCTGGTCGGCGGAGCCGGTGGTGAAGGCAGCGGTCTTCGGCGCCTCGGCGTTGTTGAAGGCGACGACGTACTCCTGGCCGGTCTTCGCGTCCGTCCGGGTGAACGCGTAGACGCCGGCGCCGTCGGCCGCGTAGCGCTCGGTCTGCACGCCGTCGGCGAGGGCCGGGTTGGCCGCGCGCAGCTTGGAGAGAGCACTGATCTGCCGGTAGAGCGGCGCACTGGTGTCATAGGCGTCGCTCGCGGCGGTCCGGTCGGTGCCGATCTCGTCGTCGTCGAGGTAGTCGGCGACCTTCGACGCGAACATCGTCTGCCGGGCGTCCTTGTCCCCGCCCGAGCCGGTGAAGCCCTGCTCGTCGCCGTAGTAGACGACCGGGTTGCCCCGGCTGAGGAACATCAGCTCGTTGGCGAGCCGGTCCTTGGCCAGCAGTTGGGCGTCGGTGGCCTTCGGGTTGTCCTGCTCCAGGAAGTACCCGATCCGGCCCATGTCGTGGTTGCCGAGGAAGGTGACCTGCTCGTAGGCGTTGGCCTTGTCGGTCGTGTACTTGTAGTCGTCGCCGAAGAGCGAGGCGAGCTTCTGCGCGCTGCCGCCCTGGGAGGCGTAGGCGCGGGCCGCGTCCTGGAAGGGGAAGTCGAGGGTCGCGTCCAACCGCCCCTGGGTGACGTACGGGGAGGTGACCGAGGTGTCGGCGGAGTAGGTCTCGCCGAACATGAAGAAGTTCTTGCGGCCGTGCCGGGCCGCGTACTTGTCGAGCGCGGTCGCCCACTGGGTCCAGAACTCCATGTTGACGTTCTTCACGGTGTCGATCCGGAAGCCGTCGATGTCGTAGTCCCGCACCCACCGTTCGTAGATCTTCTCCATCCCGCTGACGACCTCGGGACGCTCGGTCCACAGGTCGTCGAGGCCGGAGAAGTCGCCGGAGGTGGCGGACTCGCCGGCGAACGTGGAGTCGCCCCGGTTGTGGTACATCGTCGGGTCGTTGAGCCAGGACGGCACCTTCGACCGGCTGGTCACGGTGGGCGTGCGCGGGAAGGAGGCGGCGGAGACGGCCGGGAACTTCTTCTTCCCGTCCGCGTAGTCCGCGTCGTCGAAGGGCTGCCCGTCCTTGGTCAGGTAGGGGAAGGCACCCTTGGAGAGGTAGTCGTACGACTTCTCCTCGTAGTCGACGACGTCGGCGGTGTGGTTGGTGATGACGTCGAAGAAGACCTTCATCCCCTTGGCGTGCGCCTTGGAGATCAGGGTCTCCAGGTCCTTGTTGGTCCCGAAGTGCGGGTCGACCTGGGTGAAGTCGGTGATCCAGTAACCGTGGTAGCCGGCCGAGGCGTTGCTGCCCGTGCCCTGCACGGGCTTGTTCTTGAAGATCGGGGCCATCCAGAGGGCGGTGGTGCCGAGCCCCTTGATGTAGTCGAGCCGCTTGGTCAGGCCCTTGAGGTCACCGCCCTGGTAGAAGCCCTTGTCGGTGGGGTCGTAGCCGGTGGAGAGGCGGGAGCCGGTGAGGCCGCCCTTGTCGTTGCCGGTGTCGCCGTTGGCGAAACGGTCCGGCATGACGAAGTAGAACTGCTCGCGGGTGTCGTCGTGCCGGGCGGGCTCGGCGGCGAGCTTCGCGTCGGAGGGCGGTGCGGGAGGCGCGGCGGCGTGTGCGGCGAGGGGCTGCACGAGCGCGGCGGCGAGGGCGGCGACGGCGACGGCCGCGACCCGTCTGACATGTATCACCGGTGTGAACTCCTAGCGATGGCGGCTCTGTTGGGTCCGACCCCGCGCGACCGTACCGCCGCCGAAAGGCTTACAGCAAGAGGCTTGCAATTCACAGAAAGAACTTTCAACAACCGTATTGACGTGCCCTTCTCAACTGCCGCACGCTCACGGGTTGTTGAACCCCGTCTCGTTCCTTCCGGAGCCCTCTGAACCCTCTGAACCCCCCGAACCCTTTTCGGAGCCGCACATGACCACCAGACACCGACCCCCGGGTGTCCTCCGCCGCACGGCGGGCGCGCTGGCCGCGGGCGCCCTCGCACTGGCCGGCGCGATCGCCCTCCCGGCCGCGCCCGCACAGGCGGACACCACCGCCAAGGGCGACGTGATCGCCAACCTGTGGGAGTGGAACTGGAACTCGATCGCGTCCGAATGCACCGACGTCCTCGGCCCGGCCGGCTACGGCGCGGTCCAGGTCGCCCCGCCCTCCGAGTCCCTCAAGCAGTCCAGCTACTACTGGTGGGACGTCTACCAGCCGTACTCGTACACCCTGAACAGCCGTTTCGGTACGGCGACCCAGTTCGCGTCGATGGTCGGCGCCTGTCACGCGGCGGGCGTGAAGGTCTACACGGACGCGGTGATCAACCACACCGCCGCGCAGACCGGCACCGGCTACGACGGCACCACGCTCACCAGCAAGTACGACACTCCCGACTGGGACCCGAGCGACTACCACACCTCCGCCGACTGCCCCACCTCCGACCTGACCATCCAGGACTACTCCAACCTCACCCAGGTCCAGAACTGCGAACTGCTCGGCCTGCCGGACCTCAAGACCAGCGCGGACGACGTCCGTTCGGGTCTCGCCGCCTTCCTCAACAAGCAGATCGCGCTGGGCGTCGACGGCTTCCGGGTGGACTCGGCCAAGCACATCCCGGCCACCGACCTGGCGGCCATCGTCGCCAAGCTGAACACCACGACGTCCGGTGCGGCGCCGTACGTCTTCGACGAGGTCTACCCGGGCTCGACGCCGCAGCCCAGCGACTACTACGGCTCGGGTGACGTCCTCGACTTCACCTACGCGAGCAAGATGAAGTCGGCGTTCGAGGGCAACGTCAGCGACCTGTCCTCGCTGGAGAGCAGCGGCATCCTGCCCGCCGCCGACTCGGTGTCCTTCGTGACCAACCACGACACCGAGCGCAACGGCCTGCACATGAGCTACAAGGACGGCGACAGCTACAAGCTCGCCAACCTCTTCGAACTCGCCTACAAATGGTCGACGCCGACCATCTACTCCAGCTGGCAGTGGACCCAGAGCGACCAGGCGCCGCCGAACTCGGCCGGGTTCGTGACGGACACCGACTGCTCCAACGGCTGGAACTGCCTCGACCGGGACACGGCCGTCGTCGGCATGGTGGCCTGGCACAACGCGGCCGGCAGTGCGGCCGTCTCCAACTGGTCGACGAAGTCGTCCTCCGTCATCGGCTTCGGCCGCAGCGGCGCCGGCTTCTTCGCCGTCAACAACGGTTCCGCGCCCGCCACCTACACTTTCGCCACGGGAATGGCCGACGGCACCTACTCCAACGTCGTCGACGGTGGCGCCACCAAGGTCACCGTCTCCGGTGGCGACGCGTCGATCACCATCCCCGCGAAGGACGCGGTCGCCTTCTACGACGCCGACTACACCTGCACGGTCGGCTGCGACGACTCCGGCGGCGGCGGCTCCACCTCCACGGTGACGGCCACCTTCGACGAGTACGCCGCCACCCCCTCGGGCACCGGCGTCTACGTCGTCGGCTCCCTCGACGCCCTGGGCGGCTGGGACACCTCGAAGGCGGTCCAGCTGTCGTCCTCCGGGTACCCGGTCTGGTCGGGTGCGGTGAACGTGCCGATCAGCACGTCCTTCACCTACAAGTACGTGAAGAAGGACAGCTCCGGGAACGTCACCTGGGAGTCGAACGCCGACAGAGCGGCGGCCACGACGAGTTCGGCGATCTCGCTGAACAACTCCTGGAACGTGGCGGGCGACTCGGCCACCGACGTCACCTTCGACGAGTACGCGACGACGGACTGGGGCACCGACGTCTACGTCGTCGGCTCCATCGCGTCCCTCGGCTCCTGGAACACCGGCGACGCGATCCCGCTGTCGTCGGAGTCGTACCCGACCTGGAGCAGGCTGGTGATCGTCCCGAAGAGCACGGCCTTCACGTACAAGTACATCAAGAAGGACAGCTTCGGGAACGTGACGTGGGAGTCGGGCACGAACCGCTCGTACACCACGGGCAGCTCCTCCGGCTACACGACCAGTGACACCTGGAAGTAGAAGGACCGCGCCCCGGAACCCCGCTCGTCGCCGACGGGCGGGGCTCCGGACCGACCGACGGGAGATTTTTTCCGCGTTCCGGTGAACAAAGCGACCGCATCCCGCATCGAACCTGGTGTAGGTCACCAGAGGACGGCGCGGAGAGCGGGTACGGACACCGCCGCCGACCGCGCCGCGGAGCACGAGTGGAGCACCGTCACCGTGAACGATCACCGGAACACCATCGACCGGACCGGCACTGCCGGGCACCGCACCCACCGCAGGACCGGCCGCACGGTGCTCGCCGTGGCCGCCGTCGCCGGCCTGGGGCTCGCCTGGGCGGGCACCGCCGAGGCAGCGAGCCCGAGCGCCGCGAAGTCGACGCCGACCTGCTCCGCCGCCGCGCTCAAGGCCACCTTCGGCCAGCAGCTCGCCGGCGGCATGAACCACCAGGGCGTCGTCATCAGGCTGCGCAACCTCAGCGGCAAGACCTGCGCCCTGCGCGGCTACCCCGGGCTGGGGCTGGAGAACTCCGCGCACCATACGCTCACGACCCACACGCACTGGGGCAGCACCTGGTACGCCAAGGACCCCGGCAAGAAGACCTTGGTCCTCAAGGACGGTCAGAGCGCCGAGGCCGTCGTCGCCTGGACGCACGCCAACACCGGCACCTCGGGCGCGGTGCACGCCTCCTACCTGGAGATCACGCCGCCCGCCTCGACCAAGCACAAGACGCTTGCCTTCCCCCAGTGGGTCGACCACGCCGACCTCTCCGTCACCGCGCTGGCCAGGCACATCAACGTCACGCCGTGATCTAGGCCCGCGCCCCGCCGTCCACCCTCAGGACCGTGCCCGTCACATAGGAGGCGCGGTCGCTGAGCAGCCAGGCGGCGGCCTGGGCGATCTCGTCGGGGTCGGCCGTGCGGCCCAGCGGGGTCGTGGACCGCATGCGGTCGATGACCCCGGGAGTGGCCTCCTCCCAGGCCCGGACCATCTCGGTGAGCGTGCCGCCGGGGGCGATCGCGTTGACGCGGATGCCTTCGGGGCCGTAGGTGACGGCGGCCGACTCGGTGAGGCTGTTGACGGCCCGTTTCAGGGCGCCGTAGACCGGCAGGACGGGGTTGGCGGCCAGGCTGCCGACGGACGAGTTGTTGACGATGGCGCCGGTGCCGGCGGTGGCCCGGATGGCGGCGATCTCCGCGGTCATGGCGAGCCAGACGCTCTTGAGGTTGACGTCGGTGATGTGGTCGAAGTCGGCCTCGGGGAGTTCGTCCATGGGGCCGGGGTGCTGGATGGTGGCGCCGTTGTTGAAGGCCAGGTCCAGGCGGCCGTAGACCTCCACCGTGCGGTCGACGGCGGCGCGGACGCTCGCCGTGTCGGCCAGGTCGCACACCGTGTGGTCCGCGGTGCCACCGGCCGCGCGGATCTCCTCGGTCACCGCCTTGAGCTGGTCCTCCGTGCGGGCCGCCAGCAGCACCCGGGCGCCCTCGCGGGCGAAGAGCCGGGCAGCCGCCGCGCCGATCCCGCGCCCGGCTCCGCTGATGAAGGCGACCTTGCCGGCCAGCAGGCCTGTGTTCACTGTGTTGTCCATGGCTTCGAGCCTGCGACCGCGCGCGGGGCCCATCCAGGCACCGGCGGTACCTGGATGGGGTCGGGCGCCCGGCGCACACTGGACGCGTGGACAGGCAAGAACTCGCGGCTTTCCTGCGCAGCCGACGTGAGCGGATCTCCCCCGCCGAGGTGGGGCTGCCGCGCGGTCCACGCCGCCGGACGCCGGGGCTGCGGCGCGAGGAGGTGGCGCAGCTGGCGTTCATCTCGACGGAGTACTACACGCGCCTCGAGCAGGCCCGGGGGCCGCGGCCGTCGCGGGAGGTGCTGGGCGGGCTGGCGCGGGCGCTGCGGCTGTCCGACGCCGAGCGCGGGCATCTCCACCATCTCGCCGGGGCGCCGCCGGGGCCGCCGCCCGGACCCTCCCGCGAGGTACGGCAGAGCCTGCTCGACCTGTTGCACCGGCTTCCGCAGGCCGCCGCCTTCGTGACCTCCGCGACCTTCGAGGTACTGGCCTGGAACGATCTGGCGGCCGCCCTCATGGAGGACTTCTCCGCGCTGCCCCCGCGCGACCGCAACCTCATGCGCCGCGCCTTCCTCACCTCGCGCCCGGCAGGCAGCAGACTGTACGGGGTGTCGGACGTGGACGCCTTCGCCCAGCACTCGGCGCAGCGCCTGCGGGCCACGGCGGGCCGGTACCCCGACTCGCCCGAGGTGACCGGCCTGGTGGCCGAACTCCTCGCCGGGAGCGAGGAGTTCGGGCGGCTGTGGGAGTCGCACGACGTGTCCGCCGAACCCACCCTGGTCAAGACCTTCCGACACCCGGTGGTGGGCCCGGTCACCGTCAACTGCGACGCCCTCGACATCACCGACCGGGACCAGCAGGTCGTGATCTACACCGCGACCCCGGGCTCACCGTCCGAGGAGGCGCTGCGGCTGCTGTCGGTGATCGGGACCGAGCGGATGGCCCCTCAGCAGGTGGACTTCCCGGCGTAGATCGCGAGGGCGGTGTTCGAGGCCAGGGTGACCGTGAACTGGCCGCTCGAATCGACCGTCACCGAGGTGTTCGCCTGCACGTTGCAGTACGTCCCGGCCGGCAGCGAGGTCTGGTACGTGCGGGTCAGCGATCCCGTCTCGTGGTTGATGGCGACGTAGCCCTTGGCGCCCCGCCCGAAGGCGATCGCGTCGGCGCCGTCGTCCCACCAGTTGGTCACCGACTCGCCGCGTACCGCGTTGCGGAAGGCGACCATGCGGAGGATCTCCGGCCAGGCGTGCTGGCACTTCCAGCCGTCCTGCCAGCAGGCGTTGACGGTACCGCCGTTGGGCGGCCCCGCGTCGGCGTCGGTCCACTCGTAGCCGGAGTTGATGTCCGGTGCGCCGTAGGGGTAGGCGAGCATGAAGACGTTGGCGAGGGTGTAGTTGGCGCCGTCTTTGTAGTT
This sequence comes from Streptomyces sp. NPDC007157, assembly GCF_040634235.1. NCBI lineage: Bacteria > Bacillati > Actinomycetota > Actinomycetes > Kitasatosporales > Streptomycetaceae > Streptomyces > Streptomyces sp. NPDC007157. The sequence continues at coordinate 78,706 of NZ_JBEYFE010000030.1, read as the reverse complement.
GAGGGTGCTGCCGTTGCGCTCGGTGTCGTGGTTGTCGACGAAGACTCCGGCGACCGAGCTGCTCATGTACCCCCAGCCCTCACCGTAGTTCTTCAGGTAGGCGAGGTTCTCGTTGTTGAAGACGCGCTTGAGGTCGTAGGCGTAGCGGAACTCCTGGACGTCCCCGTTGCCGGTGTACTCGGTCGGCTGGACGGCCTCGCCGGCGCCGTAGATGACCTCCTGCTTCCAGTAGACCGACGGGTTGGTGAGCCGGGTCTTGATGTTGGCCAGGTCCTCGGCCGGGATGTGCTTGGCCGCGTCGATCCGGAAGCCGTCGACGCCGAGGCTGAGCAGGTCGTTCATATAGCCGGCGATGGTCTTGCGGACGTACTCCTCGCCGGTGTCCAGGTCGGCGAGGCCGACGAGTTCGCAGTGCTGGACGTTCCAGCGGTCGGCGTAGTTCGAGACCTGCGCGGTGCAGTCGTCGAAGTCGTAGGAGGAGTAGAGGCCGGGGTAGTCGTACTTCGTGTACGACGAGCCGCCGGTGCCGGTGCCGCTGCCCGCCGACATGTGGTTGATGACGGTGTCGACGACCACCTTCACACCAGCCGTGTGGCAGGTGTTCACCATGCTCTGGAAGGCCGTGCGGTCGCCGAGCCGGCCCGCGATCTTGTACGACACCGGCTGGTACGACGTCCACCACTGCGAGCCCTGTATGTGCTCGGCGGGCGGGGAGACCTGGACGTACCCGTAGCCGGCGGGGCCCAGGGTGGCGGTGCACTCCTTGGCGACCGAGGCGTACTTCCACTCGAAGAGGACGGCGGTGACGTCCTTGGTGCCGGGCGGGGAGGCGGCCGCGACGGACGGGGTCATGACAACGCTACAGGCGGCGAGCGCCAGCGCGGCGGAGAGGATCTTGGGTGCCATGTGGGGGTTCCTTCGACATTGAAGGCGCCATGGAAGGCTCTTGCTGAAAGGTTGCTGAAACCTTGCGGTTGCGCAGATGTTAAGGGCCCGCTCCCCGGATGGGTAGCGGGCCCTTAGAAGTTGCCGCAAGAAATTACCGAATGACGGTCCGTCAGGCGGTCGTCCACCACACGGTGGTGTCGGCCGGCAGCTTCGCCTCGCCGTCCGCCTCGGTCACCTCACCGCTGGTGAGGAGCACGCGGCCGTACGCCGGAGTGGTCACCGACTCCCCGCCGGTGTTCGCCACGCACACGAACTCCCCGCGCCGGAAGGCGAGTACGCCCTCGGGGGCGCGCAGCCACTCCACCGCCTCGCCCGCGCCCAGGTCGGGTTGTGTACGACGGACGTGCAGCGCGGCGCGGTACAGCTCCAGGGTGGAACCGGCCATCCCGGTCTGCGCCTCGATGCTCAGCTCGCCCCAGTTCGCGGGCTGCGGAAGCCAGCTGCCCCCGCCGCCGAAGCCGAACGACGAGCCCTCCCGCGTCCAGGGGATCGGTACCCGGCAGCCGTCCCGGAAACCGTCCTGTCCCGCGCCGCGGAAGTACGCGGGGTCCTGCCGGACCTCGTCGGGCAGGTCGACGACATCGGGGAGACCCAGCTCCTCGCCCTGGTAGATGTACGCCGATCCGGGCAGCGCCAGCATCAGCAGCGTCGCCGCGCGGGCCCTGCGCAGGCCCAGCTCCCGGTCTCCGGCCGTGCGGATCTGGGTGCCGAGACCGGGCGGGTTGGCGAACCGGGTGGCGTGCCGGGTGACGTCGTGGTTGGAGAGGACCCAGGTGGCGGGGGCGCCGACCGGGCGCATCGCCTCCAGGGTGCGGTCGATGACGGTGCGCAGTTCCGTCGCGTCCCAGTCGGTGCTCAGGTACTGGAAGTTGAAGGCCTGGTGCAGCTCGTCCGGGCGGACGTAGTGGGCGGTGCGCTCCACGGTCGGGGTCCAGGCCTCGGCCACGAAGATGCGCTCGCCGGCGTACTCGTCGAGGACGTGCCGCCACTGCCGGTAGATCTCGTGCACACCGTCCTGGTCGAAGAACGGCATGACATCGTTGCCCAGCAGCTTCAGCTGGTCGGCGCCGCCGAGGTCCGGGAGGCCCGCCGCCTTCACCAGGCCGTGCGCCACGTCGATACGGAAGCCGTCCACGCCCATGTCCAGCCAGAAGCGCAGGATGGAACGGAACTCGTCGCCGACGGCCGGGTGCTCCCAGTTGAAGTCGGGCTGCTCCGGGGCGAAGAGATGCAGGTACCACTCCCCGTCCGCGACCCTCGTCCAGGCCGGGCCGCCGAAGATGGACTCCCAGTCGTTGGGCGGCAGTTCGCCGTTCGCACCCTTGCCCGGACGGAAGTGATACCGCTCCCGCAGCGGCGAGCCGGGGCCCTCCGCCAGCGCCCGCTTGAACCACTCGTGCTGGTCGGAGGAGTGGTTCGGGACCAGGTCGACGATGATCCTGAGGCCCAGCCCATGGGCGTCCCGGATCAGCGCGTCCGCGTCGAGCAGGTTGCCGAACATCGGGTCCACGGCCCGGTAGTCGGCGACGTCGTAGCCGGCGTCGGCCTGCGGGGAGGCGTAGAACGGGCTGAGCCACACGGCGTCGACGCCGAGGTCGCGCAGATACGGGAGTCTGGACCGTACGCCCTCAAGGTCCCCCATCCCGTCGCCGTTGCTGTCGGCGAAGCTGCGCGGATAGACCTGGTAGATCACCGCGTCCCGCCACCAGTCGGGGCGACGGGCGACGGTGGTCGTGGCGGTGGCCGGTGCGGCGGATTGCTGCTGGCTCATGGCGTCCTTGATGCGTCGTAACTGGGTCATCGGGTCAGAGGTGGATACGGCGGGTGGGGTGACGAGGCGGCCGCGGTGAAAGCGGGGTCGGATGAACACCGCGGCCGCCGACCCCGCGCCCCGAAAGGGGCGCGGGGAACTGCGCGACCAGCCACGACATCGCCGCACCCGAACGACGACCGAAGCGGCTTTTTCCGGCGACCGGCGTCAGCCCTTCGTGCCGCCGGTGGTGAGCCCGGTCACCAGGTTCTTCTGCACGAGGTAGAAGAACACGGCCACCGGTATCGCGATCAGCACGGCCGTCGCGGTCATCAGGTTGCGCTGCGCGTCGTGCTCGCTGATGAAGCTCTGCAGCCCCACCGCGAACGTGTACTTGTCGTCGCTGAGCATGAACGTGGACGCGAACGCCACCTCACCGAAGGCGGTCAGGAAGTTGTAGAACGCGGCGACCGCGAGCCCCGGCTTGGCGAGCGGCAGGATCAGCCGGAAGAAGGTGCCGAACGGCGAGAGCCCGTCGACCCGGCCGGCCTCGTCGATCTCGAACGGGATCGTGTCGAAGTAGCCCTTGAGCAGCCAGGCCGTGTAGGGGACGACGGTGGTGCAGTAGACCAGGATCAGGCCGAGGTAGCTGTCGATGAGGCCGAGCCGCGACAGGATCTGGTACATCGGCACGATCAGGACGGCGATCGGGAACATCTGGGTGACCAGCAGCAGCCACATGAACTTCCGGTAGCCGGGGAAGCGCATGCGGGAGACCGCGTAGCCGGTGGTGGAGGCGAGGATCAGTCCGATGACCGTCGTACCGCCGACGACGATCATCGTCGTCTTGAACCAGTCCCAGAATCCGGTGTGCTGGAGGACGAAGGAGTAGTTGTCCAGCGTCATCTTGTGCCAGATGCCGCCCGGATGGAGGTAGTCGTCCTTGTCCGGGCCGAGGGACAGGAAGATCAGCCAGCCGACCGGGAAGAACGCGATCAGGCTCGCGACACCCAGGAGGCCGTGGGTGACGGCGGTACCGAGGGGGCCGCGCTCGCCCCGGCGGCGGACACGGGGACTGCTGGTCACGGGGGCCTCCTCGGCGACCTGGGCGGAGGTCTCGACAGTGGTCGTACTCATGGAAACTCCTGCCTCAGATCGCGAGCTGCTGGTCGTTGCGGTTGAGCCAGCGGCGGTAGAAGGAGGTGAAGACGATCAGAACGGCCAGCAGCAGCATGCCGTAGGCGGCGGACTGGGCGAAGTCACGCGGCTGCTGTCCGAAGCCGAGGTAGTAGGCCCAGGTGACCAGGATCTGCGCGTCGGGGGCGGTGTTGCCGAAGAGCAGGAAGATGACGGCGAACTGGTTGAACGTCCAGATGATGCCGAGCAGGACGACCGTGGAGCTGACCGCCCGCAGCCCCGGCAGGGTGACGTACCGGAAGCGCTGCCAGGCGCTCGCGCCGTCCATCTCGGCGGCCTCGTAGAGCGTGCCGTCGATGGCCTGCAGGCCACCGAGCAGCGAGAGCATCATGAACGGCACACCGCACCAGGTGTTGACGAGGATGGCGGCGGCCCGCTGCCAGAAGGTGTCCTCCAGCCAGCCGGGTTGCGGCAGATGGAGGAAGTGGAGCGTCGCGTTGATGATGCCGCCGTCGGCGAGCATGAAACGCCAGCCGAACACGGTGACGAAGGTCGGCACCGCCCAGGGCAGCACCAGGACCATGCGGTAGAAGGTGCGGCCGCGGAACTTCTCGTTGAGCAGCAGGGCGAGGCCGAGACCGATGGTGTAGTGCAGGGTGACGCAGAGCGCGGTCCAGACGATCGTCCAGACGAAGTGCGACCAGAAGCGGTCGTAGGACGTCGGACCGAACAGGATGTCCTTGTAGTTGTCCAGGCCGATGAACTTGTAGGTGGCGTCGATGTGGTTGACGCCGATGGTGCGGGCGGTGTTCAGGCTGTTGGCGTCCGTCAGCGTCAGGTAGAAGCCGTACACCAAGGGGTAGATGACGAGCGCCCCGAGCACGACGGCCACGGGGGCGACCATCGCGTAGGCGTACCAGTACTTCTGGTAGTTGTTGCGGAGCCGCTGGCCCAGCCCGGGGCGGGGCGCGCGGTCGCCGTGGCGCTTGCCGGTCGCGCGGTCGATGGCGACTGTCATGGTTCGACACCTTCTGGGTTTTCCGGGATCGGGCTGGGCACAGGCCGGTGGCCGCCGGATCCCTCCCCCCATGTCTCAGGGGGATCCGACGGCCACTCGGGGCTTACTTGCTGAAGTCGGGGACGAGCTTCTCGATCCCGAGTTCGGCGTTGCCGAGGCCCTTGTCGAGGGACTCCTTGCCGCCGGCGATCTTGGTCAGCTCGGTGCCGACCGGACCCCACAGGGAGGAGTACTCGGCGAGCGCCGGGCGCGGCTGCGCGGAGGAGAGGACGGCCTGGTAGCCGGCGATGCCCGGGTCGGCCTTGACCTCGGCGGTGTAGGCGTCGGAGCGGGTCGGCAGGGTGGAGTTCTTCAGGGCGATCTCCGTCTGGGTCTTCGCGGAGGTCATGAAGGCGACGAACTTCTCGGCGGCCTCCTGGTGGGCCTTGTCGATGCCGGCGTAGATGGAGAGGTTGTGGCCGCCGGTCGGGGCGCCCGCCTTGCCGGTGGAGCCGGCCGGGACGGTGGTGATGCCGAGGTTGGACTTGTCGCTGAACGCGGAGCCCTTGTAGAAGTTGGTGATCTCCCAGGGGCCCTCGATGGTCATGGCGACCTTGCCGTTGACGAAGGCGTCCTGGCGGTGGGCGTAGGCGTCGGCAGTGGTGTCCGCCTTCTGCAGACCCTTGCCGGAGTAGAGGTCCAGCCAGGTCTGGTAGCCCTTCTTGGCCGCCGCCGAGGTGATGGTGATCTTCTTGGCGGAGGCGTCGACCATGTCGGTGCCCTCGCCGTAGAGGAAGGGCTGCGTGTAGTACGCGGCCTCGGGGCCCCAGTAGCCGGTGACCTTGGCCTTGGCCTGGATCTTGGCGGCGTCGGTCCTCACCTCGTCCCAGGTCTTGGGAGCGTCGGCGATGCCGGCCTTCTTCAGCAGGGCCTTGTTGTAGACGAGCGCGAGGGTGTCCGTGACCAGCGGGACACCGTAGGTCTTGCCCTCGTACTGGGCCTGCGTGATCAGGCTGGACTGGAACTTGTCCTTGTCCGCGAGCGCGCTGGTGCCGTCCAGCGGCAGGAAGTAGCCGGCCTTGGCGAAGGCGGGGGTCCAGCCGACCTCGGAGCGCAGCACGTCAGGGGCGCCCTTGCCGGACTGGGCCGCCGTGTCGAACTTGTTCTGCGCCTGGTCGAACTGGACGTCGACGTAGTTGACCTTGATGCCCTTGTTCGCGGCTTCGAACTCCTTGACCAAGGCCTTGTACGTCGGTGCCTCATTGGTGGCGTTGGAGGTGTCCCACCAGGTGATGGTGACCGGGCCGTCCGACTTGCTGTCGCTGTCGCTCCCGCCGCACGCCGTCGCCGTGAGGGCGAGGGACGCCACCAGCGCGGAGGCCGCTATGCCACGCCGCATGAGTTCTCCTTGAGGGTGAAAAGCCCGAGTGATGCGAGGCGGCCCCGTCCGCCGTCCTCGCCGTCGTGCCGACAGCGCCGTTGCGGCGGCCGGGCGTCAGGGAACGTAACAGCGATGTAAGCGCGACGAAAGACCTTGCAGCAAAAAAGTGCAAGAGATCTCCGAAGTTATCCGGGCGTGACCTGTCGGCGACCGCGGTGAGACGCTTGCTTGCTGCTTGTTTACAGGGGTAGAGCGCTACGACGGCCAGTTGTGCAAGACTCTGCAAGCTCTTGCCATCACGTTTCACGAGGGAGTGCGATGACGCAGCAGCCCGCACCGGGCCGCCCCCCAGGCCGCATCAGGCGCCCGATCGGTGTGCAAGGGGACATACGGCCGGTACAGTCCAGTGCCGTGACCACACGGCTTGCCGACATCGCAGCGCAGGCGGGGGTGAGCGAGGCGACCGTCAGCAGGGTCCTCAACGGGAAGCCGGGCGTCGCCGCCACCACCCGCCAGTCCGTGCTCGCCGCGCTGGACGTGCTCGGCTACGAGCGTCCGGTACGGCTGCGGCAGCGCAGCGAGGGGCTGGTGGGGCTGATCACCCCCGAGCTGGAGAACCCGATATTCCCCGCGCTGGCCCAGGTCATCGGCCAGGCTCTGACCCGGCAGGGTTACACCCCCGTGCTCGCCACCCAGACCCCCGGCGGTTCCACGGAGGACGAGCTGACCGAGATGCTGGTGGACCGCGGGGTCGCGGGCATCATCTACGTCTCCGGACTGCACGCGGACACGACGGCCGACATGCAGCGCTACGAGCGGCTACGGGCGCAGGACGTGCCGTACGTCCTCGTGGACGGCTTCTCGCCCAAGGTGCAGGCGCCGTTCATCTCCCCCGACGACCGGGCGGCGATGACCCTGGCGGTCACGCATCTGGTGTCCCTGGGGCACACCAGGATCGGACTCGCCCTCGGCCCGAAGCGCTTCGTCCCCGTGCAGCGCAAGATCGAGGGCTTCGTGCGGGCCGTGCAGGACCAGTTGGGACTGGCGGCCGAGGCGATCGAGACCGAGCTGGTCCAGCACTCCCTCTACACCCTGGAGGGCGGTCAGGCGGCGACCACGGCGCTCATCGACCGCAACTGCACGGCGGTCGTCTGCGCCAGCGACATGATGGCCCTCGGCGCGATACGGGCGGCCCGGCAGCGGGGGCTGGACGTCCCCAAGGACATCTCGGTGGTCGGTTTCGACGACTCCCCGCTGATCGCGTTCACCGATCCGCCGCTCACCACGATCCGCAAGCCGGTCCCGGCGATGGGGCAGGCCGCGGTGCGCACCCTGCTGGAGGAGATCGGCGGTACGCCGGCTCCGCACAGTGAGTTCGTTTTCATGCCGGAGTTGGTGGTACGCGGTTCTACGGCGGCAGTACCCGGGAAGTAGTCGCCGCGCCGTAGAACATGCCCCGTGAACCCAACCTTGGGATGATCTGTCGGAGACTTCTTTTCTGGCAGACTCTGTGCCTATGAGTGACTCGACCGTGACAGAGCCGGAAGGTCGCGCACAACAGACCCTTCCGCGGGCCGTCACGGGCGAGGGAGAACAGGGATTCCTGCGGCGGCTGCGCACGCCGCGCCGGCCCCGGCTCTGGTTCGAGATCCTGCTGATCGCGGTGAGTTACTGGACCTACTCACTCATCCGCAACGCGGTCCCGGAACAGAAGGCGCAGGCGCTGCGCAACGCGGACTGGATCTGGCGGACCGAGCACCAGCTGGGGATCGCCGTCGAGGAGTCGGTCAACCACGCCGTGAACTCGGCGGCTTGGCTGATCGTCGGGATGAACTACTACTACGCGACTCTGCACTTCGTGGTGACGCTGGGTGTGCTGGTGTGGCTCTACCGCAGCCATCCCGGCCGCTACGCGGCGGCCCGCCTCGCCCTCTTCGCCACGACGGGCGTGGCCCTCCTCGGCTACTACCTGTTCCCGCTCGCCCCGCCGCGGCTGATGAACGGCGGCGGCTTCATCGACACGGTGACGATCCACCACACCTGGGGTTCGATGGCCTCCGGCGACCTCAAGCACATGTCCAACCAGTACGCCGCGATGCCGTCCATGCACATCGGATGGTCCCTGTGGTGCGGCCTGACGATCTTCGCCCTGGCGTCGGTGCCCTGGGTACGGGTGCTGGGGCTGCTGTATCCGACGGCGACTTTGCTGGTCATCGTCGCCACGGCCAACCACTTCTGGCTGGACGCGGTGGGCGGCATGCTGTGCCTGGCGTTCGGCTTGACACTGGCCCGCGTGTGGTACGGCACGCTGCCGTACACACTGCCGAGACAGACGTAGCCCTGCGGGCGGCCGGGGCCGACTCGGCCGGGGCAGCCCGTCGGGTGCCGGGCACGCCGGCTCCCCGCTGTGACCGCACGGCCGGTCGCCGCCCTCCGGGGGCTGGTTCCCGCGGCCGGCCGAAGCCCTGGCGGCGGTGGCGGACCGCCGCGCGGACCGGGCCTTCGAGGTGGGTCCGGCAGGGCTCATGAACCACGCGCGGCCATGCTCATCACCTGGCGGCCGCCGCCCGCAGCGCGTCGAGGAACGCCTCCCGTGCGGGCTGCGGCGGCGCGGTCTCCCGCAGCGCCGCGTGGATCGCCCGCACCGGCACGGGGTCGCGCACCTCCCGTACGACCACCCCCGGATGCCGGCTGCCGAGCCCCAGCCGGGGCACCAGGCTCACCCCGAGCCCGGCGGCGACGAACCCCTGCGCGGTGACGTAGTCCTCGCTCTCCACGACGAACCGGGGCCGGAACCCGGCGGCCTCGCAGGCGTCGAGCTGTGCGTCCAGACAGGGTCCGGGCCACTCGCTGCCGACGAACGCCTCGTCCGCCAGCTCGGTCAGCCGCACGCTGCGCCGCCCGGCGAGCCGGTGCCCGCGCGGCAGCACGGCGAGATAGGGGTCGTCGAGCAGCCGCACCAGCCGTACGCCGGTCTCCTGCCGTCCCTCGGCCCGCACCAGGAGCGCCAGATCCGCCCGGCCCTCCTTCACGTCGGCCAGCGGCTCCTCCGCGTCGCGGGACAGCCGCAGTTCGATCCGCACGCCGGGGTGCTCCGCGCGCAGCCGGGCGACCGCCGGAGCGACCAGGGCCGCCCCCGCCGTGGCGAAGTACCGCACCGACAGCCGCCCGGTGCGCCCCGCGAGCAGGTCGGCCAGGGCGGTCTCGGCCTCGGCGACCTGCCGGGCCACCGTGTCGGCGTACCCGGTGAGCAGCAGCCCGGCGGCGGTGGGCCGCACCCCGCGCCCGACCCGCTCCAGGAGCGCGGCCCCGGCCTCCTTCTCCAGCGCGGCGATCTGCTGGCTCACCGCGGAGGGTGTGTAGCCGAGGGTGGCCGCCGCACCGGTCACCGATCCGTCGGCCACCACGGCCCGGAGCACCTGCATCCTTCGCACATCCAGCATGCAGCACAGCTTAACGGTCCATGCACAACCTTTCACTTGTCCTGATGAGTCGGTGCGGGCACGGTGGAGCCATGCCGCTCGCCTCGACCGTCCGGATGACCGCCCTGGCCCTGCTCTGGGGCTCCGGTTTCCTCTGGATCAAACTCGCCCTGAACCACGGCCTGTCCCCCGCCCAGATCACGATCGTCCGCTGCGCCCTGGGCGCCGCCGTCCTGGCCCTGCCGGCCCGCAGAGCCGCCCAGCGCATCCCGCACTCCCGCGCCCTCTGGGGCCACTTGGCGGTGGCCGCCCTGTTCTGCAACGCCGTCCCCTTCGCCCTGTTCGCGCTGGGCGAGCGGTCGGTCGACTCGGGCATCGCGGGCGTCCTGAACGCCACGACTCCACTGTGGTCCCTGCTCATCGGCCTCGCCGTCGGCACCGACCGCGGCCTGTCCCGCACCCGCCTGACCGGCCTCCTGCTGGGCTTCGCCGGTACGGTCCTGATCTTCGCCCCCTGGCACCGCTCGGGCCTGCTGAGCTGGGGCGCGCTCTCCCTGCTCGGGGCGGCGGCGAGCTACGCGGTGGCGTTCGCGTACATGGCCCGTCATCTCACCGGCCGGGGCGCCCCGTTGGCGGTCTCGGCGGCGCAACTCCTGACGGCGACGGCGTGGAGCACGCTGGGGCTGCCGTGGGCGGGCCCGGTGGACACGGACCTGACCGGCGTACTGGCGGTCACCGCCCTCGGCGTCCTGGCGACGGGCGGCACCTTCTACCTCAACTACCGCCTGATAGCCGACGAGGGCGCGACCAGCGCGGCAACGGTCGGCTACCTGCTACCGGTGGTGTCGGTGGCCCTGGGCGCCCTGATCCTGGACGAACACATCGGCCGGCGGGTGGTGGCGGGCATGGTGGTCGTGCTGGCCGGGGTGGCCTTGACACGCCGCCGGCTGGAGCGCCCCGTCAAGGGCGCGGGGCTGTACACATCAGCGGCTCCGCCGCGGGGCGCGAGCCACCACGAACCACCCGCACCCGGCACACAGCCCAACGCCCCCACATCCACCTACGCCCCGTAGAAAAGCTCCTCCACCACCACCCGCGCCCGCCGCGCCGTCCGCCGGTACGCGTCCAGCATGTCCCCCGCGTGCCCGTCCCCGTACCCCAGATACCGGCCCACCGCGGCCAACTCCCGGCTCTCCGGCGGAAACGTGTCGCCGGCCCGCCCCCGCACCAGCATCACCGCGTTCCGCACCCGCGTGGCCAGTACCCAGGCCTCGTCCAGTATCGCGGCCTCCTCGGCCCCCAGCAGCCCCGCCGCGCACGCCGCCGCCAGCGCCTGCCGGGTCCGGGTGGTCCGCAGCCCCGGCTCGGCCCACCCGTGCCGCAGCTGCAGCAGCTGCACGGTCCACTCGACGTCGGACAGCCCGCCCGGCCCGAGCTTGGTGTGCAGCTTGGGGTCGGCCCCGCGCGGCAGCCGCTCGGACTCCATACGGGCCTTCAGCCGCCGGATCTCGCGGACCGCGTCCTCGCCGAGCCCCTCCGCCGGATACCGCAGCGGATCGATCAGCTCGATGAACCGGCGCCCCAACTCCTCGTCCCCGGCGACCGGTTCGGCCCGCAGCAGGGCCTGTGACTCCCACACCAGCGACCACCGGCGGTAGTACGCCTCGTAGGCCTTGAGCGTGCGCACCAGCGGCCCGGACTTGCCCTCGGGCCGCAGGTCGGCGTCGATCAGCAACGGCGGGTCGGCGCTGGGGATCTGGAGCAGCCGCCGCATCTCGGAGACGACCTTGTTCGCCGCGTCGGCGGCCTCCCGCTCGGCCACGCCGTCCTGCGGCTCGTGCACGAACACCACGTCCGCGTCGGAGCCGTAGCCCAGCTCGTGGCCGCCGAACCGGCCCATGCCGATGATCGTGAACCGGGTCGGCAGGGTGTCGCCCCAGCCGTCGCGGACCACCGCCCGCAGTGTGCCGGCCAGCGTCGCCGCCGTGAGGTCGGAGACCGCGCCGCCGACCCGGTCCACCAGGGCGCCCTGGTCGGCCTCGGCGGGATTGGTCTCGGTGCCGTAGGAGTCGACGATGTCCGCCGCGGCGGTACGGAACAGCTCGCGGCGGCGCACGCCACGCGCGGCCCGCACGCCGTCCTCGGCGTTGTACGCGCGGCCGACGGCGGCGAGGATCTCCCTTTCCAGCTGGGCGCGTTCGCGGGGTTCGAGGCCACCGGCGCCGGCGCCCTCGCGGGCACTGTCGCCGTCGCCGAGCAGGGCGACCGCCTCGGGGGCGCGCATCAGCAGGTCGGGGGCGAGCCGGCCGGCCGACAGCACCCGGGCGAGGTTCTCCGCGGCGGCGCCCTCGTCCCGCAACAGCCGTAGGTACCAAGGGGTCTTGCCGAGGGCGTCGGAGACCTTGCGGAAGTTCAGCAGGCCCGCGTCCGGGTCGGCGGAGTCGGCGAACCAGCCCAGCAGGACGGGCAGCAGGGTGCGCTGGATCGCGGCCTTGCGGGTGACGCCCGAGGCGAGGGCCTCCAGATGACGCAGGGCGGCCGCCGGGTCCGCGTAGCCGAGCGCCTCCAGGCGTTCCCGGGCCGCCTTCGGGCTCAACCTGGCCTCGCCGGGGCCGAGTTGGGCGACCGCGTCGAGCAGCGGGCGGTAGAAGAGCTTCTCGTGCAGGCGTCGTACGACACCGGTGTGCCGCTTCCACTCGCGGATCAGCTCGGTCTCCGGGTCGGCGCGCAGGCCGAGCGAGCGGCCGAGGCGGCGCAGGTCGGCCTGGTCCTCGGGGACCAGGTGGGTGCGGCGCAGCCGGTAGAGCTGGATCCGGTGCTCCATGGAGCGCAGGAAGCGGTAGGCGTCGTCGAGCTGCGTGGCGTCGGCGCGGCCCACGTAGCCGCCGGCGGCGAGGGCCTGGAGGGCGACGAGGGTGGTGCCGGAGCGGACGGTGGCGTCGGCCCGTCCGTGCACCAACTGGAGCAGCTGCACGGCGAATTCGACATCGCGCAGGCCGCCGGGGCCGAGCTTCAGCTCGCGGTCGACCTCGGCGACGGGGATGTTCTCCACCACCCGGCGGCGCATCTTCTGCACGTCGGCGACGAAGTTCTCGCGCTCGGCGGCCTTCCAGACCAGCGGTTCGAGGGCGTCGATGTACTCCTGCCCCAGCTCGCGGTCGCCGGCGACCGGGCGGGCCTTGAGCAGGGCCTGGAACTCCCAGGTCTTGGCCCAGCGCTGGTAGTAGGCGAGGTGGCTGCTCAGCGTGCGCACGAGCGGACCGTTGCGGCCCTCGGGCCGGAGGTTGGCGTCGACCGGCCAGATCGAGCCCTCCACCGTGGTCTCGGAGCAGATCCGCATCATGTGCGAGGCGAGCTTGGTGGCGGAGCGCAGGGCCTTGGCCTCGTCGGCGCCGGTGGCGGCCTCGCCGACGAAGATGACGTCGACGTCGGAGACGTAGTTCAGCTCGTGGCCGCCGCACTTGCCCATGGCGATCACCGCGAGCCGGCAGGCGGCGGCGTCCTCGGGCGCGGCACGCTCGGCGAGGGCGAGGGCGGCGCGCAGGGTGGCGGTGGCGAGGTCGGCGAGCTCGGCGGCGGTCTCGGCGACGTCGGTGGTGCCGCACACGTCCCGGGCGGCGATGGACAGCAGGCAGCGCCGGTAGGCGACCCGGAGGCCGACCGGGTCGCCGGCCTCGGCCAGGCCGCGCTCGAACTCCGCCACGCCGGGATGCAGGTCCCGGGGCTCGTAGGTGACCAGGGCCTCCCAGTCCCGCGGGTGCCGGGCCAGATGGTCGGCGAGGGCCGCGGAGGCGCCGAGGACGCCCAGCAGGCGGTCCCGGAGCGGCTTGGCCGCTATCAGGGTGTCGAGCAGTTCGCGGTGGGCGGTGGGGCCGGGCTGGGCCTCCAGCAGCCGTACCAGGCCGTCCAGGGCGAGATCCGGGTCGGCGGTGGCACCGAGTGCCTCCAGGAGGACCGGGTCGTCGCGTACGGCCGCCAGCTCGGGGCTGTCCAGCAGGCGCTCGGCCGCCGAGGCATCCGTGAAGCCGTGCCGCAGCAGTCGCGTGAAGGTGCTGCTCCTGCGCCCCGGCGTCATCCGCGGCCTCCCCAGGGATCGAGAACCGGATCAAGGTCGTCCACGCCAGAGCCTAACCGCAGACCCGGTCACGGGCGCCGATGAGTTTCCGCCGGGATCGTGGTCTGTACCGGGTGTGCACCGGCAGGAGAACCGAAGGAGGCATCATGCGCGAACCCGAGGGTGTGCTGGACGCCCGTTACAGCAGCCCCGGCACCCGGGCCCACGACTGGTCCGAGGCGGAGAAGCTGCTCACCGGCGCCGAGCTGTTCTGGCTCTCCACGGTACGGCCGGACGGGCGGCCGCACGTCACTCCGCTGCTCGCGGTCTGGCACGACGGCGCCCTGCACTTCAGCACCGGCCCCGGCGAACGCAAGGAGCGCAACCTCGACGGGAACCCGCACGTCGTCCTGACCACCGGCACCAACAGCTGGGCCCAGGGGTACGACCTGACCGTCGAGGGCGCGGCGGTGCGGGTCACCGACGACGGCCGGCTGCGCGAGCTGGCGGCGGCCTGGGAGGCGAAGTACGGCCCCGTCTGGCACTACGAGGTGGCCGACGGCCACTTCCACCACGGGCCCGGCCGGGCCCTGGTCTTCGCGGTGCGGCCGCGCAAGGTCCTGGGCTTCGGCAAGGGCGAGCCGTTCAGCCAGACGAAGTGGACCTGGGAGGACCGCACGGACCGGGCGGACCAGTGAGCGGCTTTCGGAGAAGGGGGCCCGACTGACCCACTGGCAGGAGCAGTTCACCCGGTCTTCATCCGTCTGGTCGGGCGCGGTGGGACGGGGGATTATTGGCGTGTGCATGCTCTGTCCGCACCGCCACCACCCCCTCGCTTCCCCAGCACCGGAGGTTGATGTGTCCGGCAGTTCCGCACGTTCGGCGATGCTGCGCCGAGCCCGTACGACGGTGGCCTCCGCCACCGCTTTCACCGCGGCCGCGATCGGCCTGTGGACCGGGCTCGGCGGCACGTCCGCGCACGCCGCGAGTGCCGTACCGACCCCGGACCACGTGATCGTCGTGGTCTTCGAGAACCACGCCTACAGCCAGGTCATCGGCTCCTCCAGCGCCCCCTACATCAACTCGCTGGCGACCGGCGGCGCCAACCTGACCCAGATGTACGCCGAGACCCACCCGAGCCAGCCCAACTACTTCGCCCTGTTCTCCGGCGCCACCCAGGGCATCACCGACGACAGCTGCTACACCGCGGGCTTCTCCTCGGCGGCGAACCTGGCCTCCGAGCAGCTCGCGGCCGGCCGCACCTGGGCCAGCTACAACGAGACCCTGCCCAGCCAGGGCTCGACCACCTGCAGCAGCGGCGACTACGCGCGCAAGCACAACCCGTGGTTCGGCTTCAGCAACGTACCGACGTCGACCGCGAAGACGTTCACCCAGTTCCCCACCGACTACACCACCCTGCCCCAGCTCTCCTTCGTGACCCCCAACCTGTGCAGCGACATGCACGACTGCTCGGTGTCCACCGGTGACACCTGGCTGAAGAACAAGCTCGGCGCGTACGCGACCTGGGCCAAGACCCACAACAGCCTCCTCGTCGTCACCATGGACGAGGACAACCGCCTGGCCGGCAACCGCATCCCGACGGTCCTGTACGGACAGCCGGTCAAGGCGGGGTCGACCTCCTCCACCACCTACAACCACTACGACCTGCTGCGCACCCTGGAGGACGGCCAGGGCCTGAGCGCGCACGCGGGCAACGCGGCCTCGGCCGACGACATCACCGGGATCTGGGCGTCCTGACGTGTATGTAGCGGACAGCCGCGCGAGCACCCAGGCGGCGTCCGCGGAAGGTACCGCCCGGCCGTCAACGGCCGGGCGGTACCGCACCGCGGTCGCTCCCACCGTCCTCGCCCTCGGCACGGTCAGCCTGATCACGGACGTGTCCTCCGAGATGGTGACGGCGGTCCTCCCGCTGTACCTGGTGGCGGGCCTGGGCCTGTCGCCGCTGGGCTTCGGCCTCCTGGACGGCGTCTACAACGGCTTCTCGGCGGTCGTACGCCTGGCCGGCGGCCACCTCGCCGACCGCGGCGGCGGCCGGCACAAGTGGGTGGCGGGCGCGGGCTACGCGCTCTCGGCACTGTGCAAGCCCCTGCTGCTCGTCGCCCACACCCTCACCCCCATCGGCCTGGTCCTCGCGGCGGACCGCACGGGCAAGGGCCTGCGCACGGCTCCGCGCGACGCCCTGATCTCGCTCTCCAGCACCCCGGAGACCCGGGGCCGCGCCTTCGGCGTGCACCGGGCGATGGACACCGCGGGCGCCCTGCTCGGCCCCCTGGCGGCGTTCCTGATCCTGCGGGCGACGGTGGACGGCTACGACGCGGTGTTCACGGTGAGCTTCTGCGTGGCGGTGGTCGGGGTCCTGGTCCTGGTCCTGTTCGTACCGGGAGGCCGCGGCAGAGCGGCTCCCTCCTCCCCCCTCACCCGCCCCACCCTCCGTGCGGCGCTCGCCCTGCTCACCCACCGCGACCTGCGCCGGATCACGGTCTGCGCGCTGCTCCTCGGCCTGGCGACGGTGAGCGACTCCTTCGTCTACCTGCTGCTGCAACGCCGGCTCGACGTGCCGGACCGCTGGTTCGCCCTTCTCCCTCTCGGTACGGCCGCCGCGTTCCTCCTCCTGGCCGTCCCCCTGGGCCGTCTGGCGGACCGCTGGGGCCGCTGGCGGATCTTCCTGACCGGCCACGGCGCCCTGCTCCTGGCCTACGCCCTGCTGCTCACGTCCTGGCACGGCTCGGCGCTGCCCTACGCGGTCCTCGCCCTGCACGGCACGTTCTACGCGGCGACCGACGGGGTGCTGATGGCGGCCGCGTCGGACAGCGTGCCGGAGGCGCTGCGCTCGTCGGGCCTGGCGCTGGTCCAGACGGGCCAGGCGGGGGCACGTTTCGCCTGCTCACTGGCGTTCGGCGCGGCGTGGACGCTGTGGGGCGACCGTACGGCGCTGCTGCTGGCCACGGCGGCGCTGGCCGCCTGCGCCGCCTACGCCGTGTCCCTGCGCCCTGTCCGGAAGGCCGCCGCATGACCCCGACGACCCCGCCGCCCCCGACGACCCTGATGCCCCTGAGGTCCCGCATCCTGATCCTCCTCTCCGCGCTGGCGGTCCTGACGGCCGTCGCCCTGGCCGCCGTCCTGCACGCGTCGGCACGGGCGGAGCGCCGCGACCAGGCCCAGGCGGGCGGCCCGAAGGTCACCGCGGGGACGGTCACCCTGACCACCCCAGGCCGCATGGTCTTCCGCAACATGGCGTGGGGCCCGCACCGGGACGAGCTGACGACGGTCCCGGCGTCGGACCCGTCCGCCCCGCGCACCGCGTCGGGCGTCAAGTGCCTGCGTTTCTACGCGGCCGCGGGCACCGGCGTCTGCCTCCAGGCCGTCCACGGCCCCGTCTCCGACACTTATCGCGCCGTGATCCTGGACGCGAGGCTGCACGCCACCGCCCACTACGACGTCCCGGGCATCCCGTCCCGCGCCAGGGTCTCCCCCACCGGCCACTACGCGGCCTGGACGGCGTTCGTGGGCGGCGACTCGTACGCGGGCACGAACTTCTCCACGCGCACGGCGATCGCCGACACCCGCACGGGCACGCTGATCCCCTCCCTGGAGGCGTTCCGCGTCCTGAAGGACGGCCACGTCTACCACGCGGCGGACGTCAACTTCTGGGGCGTGACCTTCGCGTCCGACGACCGCACCTTCTACGCCACCCTCGCGACCAAGGGCACGACCTACCTGGTCCGCGGCGACCTCTCCACCCACACGGTCACCACGCTCCACACCAACGTCGAATGCCCGTCCCTCTCCCCCGACGGCACCCGCATCGCCTACAAGAAGCGCGTCAAGGGCCTCCCGAAGGACGCCCCTTGGCACCTGTACGTCCTGAACCTGAAGACGATGCGCGAAACCCCGCTCGCAGAGCCCCGCAGCGTGGACGACCAGGCGGTGTGGAGGGACGACCACACCCTGGTCTACGCCCTTCCCGGCGACTACGGAGCCGACCTCTACCGGCTCCCGGCGGACGGCACCGGCGCCCCCCACCGCATCGCCACGGCGGCGGTGTCACCGGCGTACGTGCCCTGACCCGCGCGGCACGGACCGGCTCCCGAAGGCCTGGGAGCCGGTCCGCCACGGGTTGCCCGAGGGGGTTACTTCAGGGCCACGCCGTCCCCGGTCGCGGTGACCGCGCCGGTGGTGCCGGTGCCGGCGAACTTCCAGCGCCAGGTGCCGGCCGAGTTCGCGGTGACGGTCGTCCTCAGCTTGCCGCTGCCGTCCGTGGTCACCGTCCTGACGGTGCTGTACGTCGAGGTGCCGGCCTTCTTGAACTGGAGGGCGACGTGCTGGGCGCCGAAGCCGGCGTAGGCGTCGGTGTTCCAGTCGGCACGGGTCAGGGTCCCGGTCACGGTGAGCGAGTGCCCCTTGGCCACGGGCTCGGGGCCCGCCTGGGTGGCTGTGAGCCTGGCGTGGCGCTTGACCTTGACCGACTTGCTGGTGTCCAGCCCGTAGAAGTCGCCGTCCTTGGCCGCGGCCTCGGCGTCGAGGTGCCAGCTGCCCGCGTCGGCGTTCTTGAGGTTCTCGTAGTCGGCGCCGTTCGGGTCCAGCACGTACTTCCAGACGCACTTCATCGTCGTGGACGAGGGCGTGGTGCAGGAGGCGCTCTCGGCGAAGGCGATGCGGCGGTCAGGGCTGACCAGCTTGCCGCCGTAGATACCTTTGATGCCGGAGTTGTCCTTGGCGGTCGCCGTGACCGTCAGGCCCTGCGCCGCGCTGACGCCGAGGTGGACGGTGGACTTGCTGAAGGTCACCGACGTGAAGGCGGTGTCGCCCTTGTGGGTGTCCGCCTGCGCGGCGGGGGCGGACAGGGCAAGCACCACCAGGGTGCCCGCGGTGGCGGCCGCGGCCGTACGGATGTGCATCTCTCTCCCACACGATCAGCCGGATCTTCGTCCGGGCGTGCAGAAGACACGCGAGGTGAGTTGTTGGTTGTACGGCGGCCACGCCCCGTTCACCACACGTCCGCCCGGAACGCGAAAGGGCCGACGATCCACGACCGCCGACCCTCGCACCGAGGCCCCGAGAACGCGCCCCGACCTGCCCCTACAGCACCGGCAGGTTCTTCCGCAGTTCGAATGCGGTGACCTCGGAGCGGTACTCGTACCACTCCTGGCGCTTGTTGCGGAGGAAGAAGTCGAAGACGTGTTCGCCGAGGGTGTCGGCGACCAGGTCGCTGCGTTCCATCAGGGTGAGGGCCTCGCCGAGGTTCTGCGGGAGGGGCTCGATGCCCATCGCGCGGCGCTCCGCGTCGGAGAGGGCCCAGACGTCGTCCTCGGCGCCCGGCGGGAGCTCGTAGCCCTCCTCGATGCCCTTGAGGCCGGCCGCCAGCAGGAGGGCGTAGGCCAGGTACGGGTTGGATCCGGAGTCGATGGAACGGACCTCGACGCGGGCCGAGCCCGTCTTGCCGGGCTTGTACATCGGGACCCGGACCAGCGCGCTGCGGTTGTTGTGGCCCCAGCAGATGTAGGAGGGAGCCTCGCCGCCGGCGCCCGCGGTGCGCTCGGAGCCGCCCCAGATGCGCTTGTAGGAGTTCACCCACTGGTTGGTGACCGCCGAGATCTCCGCCGCGTGCTTCAGCAGGCCCGCGATGAAGGAACGGCCGACCTTGGAGAGCTGGAATTCCGCGCCCGACTCGTAGAACGCGTTCCGGTCGCCCTCGAAGAGGGAGAGGTGGGTGTGCATGCCCGAGCCGGGGTGCTCGGAGAACGGCTTCGGCATGAAGGTCGCGTGCACGCCCTGCTCCAGCGCCACCTGCTTCATGACCAGGCGGAACGTCATGATGTTGTCCGCCGTGGAGAGCGCGTCGGCGTAGCGGAGGTCGATCTCCTGCTGGCCCGGGGCGCCCTCGTGGTGGGAGAACTCGACCGAGATGCCCATCGACTCCAGCATGGTGATCGCCTGGCGGCGGAAGTCCATGCCGACGTTGGTGGGGGTGTGGTCGAAGTAGCCCGAGTTGTCGGCCGGGATCGGGCGGGAGCCGTCCAGCGGGCGGTCCTTCAGGAGGAAGAACTCGATCTCCGGGTGGGTGTAGAAGGTGAAGCCCAGGTCGGAGGTGCGGGCCAGGGCCCGCTTGAGGACGTAGCGCGGGTCCGCGAAGGACGGGGAGCCGTCCGGCATCAGGATGTCGCAGAACATGCGGGCCGTGCCGGGGGTCTCCGCGCGCCACGGAAGGACCTGGAAGGTGGACGGGTCCGGCTTGGCGATCATGTCGGACTCGTAGACCCGGGCGAAGCCCTCGATCGCGGAGCCGTCGAAGCCGATGCCCTCGTCGAAGGCCTGTTCCAGCTCGGCCGGGGCCACGGCGACGGACTTGAGGAAGCCCAGTACGTCCGTGAACCACAGGCGTACGAACCGGATGTCCCGCTCCTCCAAGGTCCGGAGCACGAACTCCTGCTGCTTGTCCATCTTCCGCTTCCCCATCCTTGCTGGTCAGGCCGCCTGTTCCCGGTCCCACAGGAGGCGGTCGGGCACCTGAGCATCACACCACAACAGCATTTCATGCGCGTTGCGGACCATGATCGCCCCGACGTCCTCGGCCTGAACGGCTCCCATACGGCAGGTGTACCGCCCTGGCGCCCATCTTGCCTGCTCGCACCGACATCCGTAATGGCCGATCCGATTCCGACGCACGTCACACCAGGCCCATGAACATGAATATCAGATGCAAACCCATCGGTCGCACGACATCCGAAACCCGGCACCCCTCGCCCCGCACCCGACGACGACCACACCCCGCACCCGACGTCGGCCGCACCCCGCACCCGACGCCGGCCGCACCCACCCGCGACGCGACCCCTCGCCCCGGCTATCGGTTTCCTGTCGAACCACCGGCATTTCCAGGTCTTTCCTGTGCCCTCCCTACGGCTGACCCCATCTCCCGATTACGATCAGCTGGCCCACCTTTCACACCCCTTACCCCCCAGAAGGACACACCCCATGGGTTCCGCGAAGAAGAGCAGCAACGCCGAACGCAAGGCGCGCATAGAGCAGATGCGGCGCGCGGAGCAGGCGCGCGAGCGTCGCAACCGGATCCTCACGATCGCCGCGAGCGTGGTGGTCGTCGCCGGCCTCGTGGTCGGCGGTGTGGTGCTGGTGAAGAACCAGTCCGGTGACGACTCCACGGCGGCCGACGCGAAGACCTCGGGGCACTTCGTGACCGGCAAGGACGGGGTGAACACCTGGAAGGGCACGCTGGGCCGGACGCACGTGACGACGACCGTGCACTACCCGACCGAGCCTCCGGTGGGCGGCAACCACAACCCGGTCTGGCAGAACTGCAACGGCGACGTCTACACCAAGGCGCTCGACAACATGAACGCCGTGCACTCGCTGGAGCACGGCGCGGTCTGGGTGACGTACAACAGCAAGGCGAAGAAGGCCGACGTCGACGCGCTCGCGGCGAAGGTGAAGCAGACGCCGTACACGCTGATGAGCCCGGACGACGAGCAGAAGGACCCGATCATGATGACGGCGTGGGCGCACCAGCGCACCGTGACCGGGGCCGCCGACCCGAACGTGGGCAAGTTCTTCGAGGAGTTCGTGCAGGGCAAGCAGACGCCCGAGCCGGGTGCCGCGTGCACGGGCGGTAAGGGCCAGTGATGCGGTCGGTTCTCATCGCGGGCTCCGCGGTGGCGGTACTGGTGGCGGCCGGCGCGATCACCTACGCGGTCGCGGGCGAGGACGGCGACGGCGGCGGCGCCACGGTCCCGAGCGCCGACTCGGCGGACGCCGGGTTCGCACGGGACATGGCGGTCCATCACCAGCAGGCCGTCGAGATGTCGTACATCGTGCGCGACCGCACGAAAGACGCCGACGTACGGCGGCTCGCCTACGACATCGCGCAGACGCAGGCCAACCAGCGCGGCATGCTGCTTGGCTGGCTGGACCTGTGGGGGCTGCCGAAGGTGTCGGCCGATCCGCCGATGACCTGGATGGGCATGGGCGACATGGCCTCCGGCAAGGACGGTTCGCTGATGCCGGGCATGGCGACCAACACCGAGCTGAAGAAGCTGGGGAAGCTGAACGGCAAGCAGGCGGAGATCTTCTACCTGCAGCTGATGACGGACCACCACAAGGGCGGTATCCACATGGCCGAGGGGTGTGTGGCCAAGTGCACCGTCGGGGTGGAGAAGAGCCTCGCCCAGGGCATGGTGGCCGCGCAGCAGTCGGAGTTGACGACGATGGCGCAGATGCTGAAGGAGCGGGGCGCCGAGCCGCGCGACTGAACAGGCGTACGCCGTGGGCGATTTGTCGACTTAACGGCACCGCAAGGGCTTACGGGCAATCGCAATCGATCCGTAACGTTTGGCATGGCGTCGAAATCCGGTCAAAGGCCCCTAACCAACGCTCACTTGGGGTTTCCTTGGCCTTTTCATTCCCCTGGCATGAACAGTTCACCGTAAGAGTGACGTCCATCGTGTGATCCATTCACGGGCCGTTCCGCCGCTGGCCTCCTGATGATCACGCCTGACCGACCACTCCATGCGTCGAACCGCATAGCAGGGGGCAGTATGAGATCGAACCGTGCCAAGGTGCGGGCCAGCGTGAGCATGGCAGCGACACTGCCGATGATCGCCGGCGCGCTCGCACTCGGCATACCCGCGGCGCACGCCGCGGACAGCCCGGCCCGTGACACCCTGAAGGGCACCAAGCCCACCTGGGCCACGGCCAAGGCGGACAAGGGCGCCACCTCCAACAGCGCGCAGGTCAAGGCCCGCGTCTACCTGGCCGGCCGGAACGCCAGTGGCCTCGCGGCCTACGCGAAGGCCGTGTCCGACCCCAGCTCGCCGTACTACGGCAAGTACCTCAGCGCCAAGCAGGCGCAGGCCCGCTTCGGCGCCACCGCGGCCCAGGTGAAGGCCGTCAAGTCCTGGCTGGCCGCCTCCGGCCTGAAGGTCACCGAGGTCACCCAGCACTACATAGCCGTCTCCGGCGACGTGTCCGCCGTCGAGCAGGCCTTCGGCACCCAGCTGCACAACTACGCCAAGGGCTCGAAGACCTACCGCGCGCCGCAGAAGACCGCTTCGGTGCCGGCGGCCGTGAGCAGCTCGATCCTGACCGTCACCGGTCTGGACAACGCGCCGCACAAGGCGACCCACGACGACACGCTGCCGCCCCCGGCCGGCGTGTTCAAGAACTCCGGGCCGTTCTCGTCGTACTACGGCTCGAAGACCGCGACCACGCTGCCGGACGCGTACGGCACCAAGATCCCGTACGCCGTCAAGGGCTACACCGGCAAGCAGCTGCGGGCCGCCTACGGCGCCGGCAAGTACACCGGCAAGCACGTGCGCGTCGCGATCACCGACGCGTTCGCCTCGCCGACCATCGCCTTCGACGCCGGCACCTACGCCAAGGCGCACGGCGACTCCTCGTGGAAGACGAGCCAGCTCCACCAGGTGCTGCCCGCGAACTACACGAACACCGGCGCCGACGAGTGCGACGCCTCCGGCTGGTACGGCGAGGAGACCCTCGACGTCGAGGCCGTGCACGCGGTCGCGCCGGACGCCGACGTCACCTACGTGGGCGCCGCGTCCTGCCAGGACAGCGACCTGCTGGACGCGCTCAGCAAGGTCGTCGACAACCACCTGGCCGACATCGTCTCCAACTCCTGGGGCGACATCGAGGGCAACGAGACCCCGGACGTCCAGGCCGCCTACGACCAGGTCTTCCAGCTGGGCGCGGTGCAGGGCATCGGCTTCTACTTCTCCTCCGGTGACAACGGCGACGAGGTCGCCAACACCAACACGAAGCAGGTCGACACCCCGGCCAACTCCGCCTGGGTGACGGCGGTCGGCGGTACCTCGCTGGCCGTCGGCAAGGGCGACAAGTACCTGTGGGAGACCGGCTGGGGCACCGAGAAGGCCTCGCTGTCGGCCGACGGCAAGAGCTGGACCGGCTTCCCCGGCCCGTTCACCTCGGGCGCGGGCGGCGGCACCAGCAAGACGGTGAACGAGCCTTCCTACCAGAAGGGCGTCGTCCCGGACTCGCTCGCGAAGGCCAACAGCGCCTCCGGTAACCGCGTGGTCCCGGACATCTCGGCGATCGCCGACCCCAACACCGGTTTCAAGGTCGGCCAGACGCAGACCCAGGCGGACGGCACCGAGGCGTACAGCGAGTACCGCATCGGCGGCACGTCGCTGGCCGCGCCGGTCATCGCGGCGGTCCAGGCCCTCGCCCAGGAGGCACGCGGCAAGGCGATCGGCTTCGCCAACCCGCTGATCTACTCCAAGTACGGCACGAAGGTCTACCACGACGTCACCGACAAGCCGACCGGCAAGGACCTCGCGGTCGCCCGCATCGACTTCGCCAACGGCTTCGACGCCACCGGCGGCCTGCTGTCCTCGGTCCGCAGCCTCGGCAAGGACAGCTCCCTGTCCGCGGTGAAGGGCTACGACGACGTGACCGGCGTCGGCACCCCGGCGGCCGGCTACGTCGAGTCGTACAAGGCGCAGTCGCACCGGAAGCACTGACCCGCTGACGCGGTGAACCACTGAGCAGAGGGGCGTGAGGTCCTGACGGACCTCACGCCCCTTTGCGTTACGCCTACTTGAGAGCGGCTATGAAGGGGGCCCAGGCGGTGGCGGAGAGGAGGAGGGCGGGGCCGTGGGGGGCCGTCTTCGAGTCGCGGACGGGGATGAGGCCGGGGATGCCGTGGGCGACTTCGACGCAGTCGCCGCCATCACCGTTGCTGTGGCTGCTCTTGAACCAGAGCGCGTCACTCAAGTCGATTAGGCTGCTTGCCATTTCGGTAATCCCCTGCCGCTGCCTCGATCATGGCCAGGGACGTCTCCGGTGACAGCGCGACGGCCCTGAGCCGATCGTATGCCTTGCGGTACTGCTTCACGAGGGCCGGATCGTCGATGGTGTCGCCGCTGTAGGACGCCTCCGCGTAGACCAGTGGTGGTGCGTCGGGAAACGTCATGACCTTGATGGAAGCCGCCAACAGGGGATACGCCCCGGCCTTCCGCGGGACGATCTGCGGAACAATCCGGCGGCGCCCAGCCAGCTCCGCCACTCGGTCGAGTAGTTCCGCCATCTCATGCGGCGGCAGGATCGCGTCCGTGAGCAGCGACTCATGCAGAATCGCCCAGTACTCAAGGGTGGAGTGGTCCTCGTCGAAGAGCCGGGCGCGGGCGAGACGAGCCTTCACCTTCTCCTCCACCCACTCATCGACCGCGGCCGGGTGGGCCGACCAGACCAGCGCCCGCGCGTACGCAGCGGTCTGGAGCAGACCCGGAAGGGTGTTGGGACACCACTCCTCAATGGACTCGGCGTGCTTCTCCGCCTCCAGGACCTTCTCGAAGTACGCCGCATGCGGCCCTCTCCGCGCCCGCCGCACATCCTCGCAATGCCGCTCGAAGTACCCGTCCGTCCCCAGTGCCCGATCCACATGCCGGGCCAGCTCCAACGGCATCCGGCGCTCCCCGCGCTCGATGTCACTGAGATGCGACTTGCCGTAGAAGCTGCCCTCGACCAGCTTCTCCAACGACAGTCCCGCCGCCTCCCGCTTCCATCGCAACTCCTTGCCGTAGAAGGTCGGGACGCTCATCGAACCGTCGATGTCCTTGCGTCGCACCACGCGCTCACCGCCGTAACTCATGGGGCTGTTTCCGCAGTTCGCGTCGCGGACGCGAATGCTCTTCCACGGTAGCGAGGCGATCGACAGTCTGTGAGGTGTTCGTCACACACCGCACAGGAAGTTGCCCACCTGATGCCCGACCACTCCCCCACGGCCTACGACGTCACCCTGTGCGTCGAGGACCTCCGCACCGCCCTCGCCGAGCACGGCATCACACTCCCCTCCCTCCGCGTCGACCTGCCGAGCTTCGCGGGCACGTACGCCCCGCCCGCCGGCCTCGTCGCGCTCGGGAACTGCAACACGGCCACGGCACGGGCTCTTGCCGCCGCGCTCAGGAAGACGGCGGCGGTGGAGCGATGACGCACCTCGAACTCCACCTCCTGGCCACCCCGAAGGCCGCGCCGGAACTGCGCCACTGGCTCCGCGACCACCCCTACGACGTCCGGCTGTGCGCAACGGAGTTACTGACGAACGTCATCGAGCACATCGGCGAGGGAACACCGGTGACCGTCCGGGTCATCGGCGCACCGGGCCACTGCAGCACCCGCATCGAGGTGACCGACCCCGATCCACGCACACGGCCCGTCCTCCTGCCCGCGACAGAGACGGAGCAGTCGGGCCGAGGCATGGCCGTCCTGGACTCGCTGACGGACCGGTGGGGCGTGGACCGAACCCAGGACCACAAGACGGTGTGGTGCGAGCTGAGGAACTGATCCGCCTCCTGGACGGTCGCCTCAAAGGCTGTCGCGGCCTGTTGTCCAGTCACCCAATTAGGGACTCTTGACGATTACCCATGCGCCGCTGGTAAACACAAGTGACTTCTATCGGCTGGTTTTCCCGGTGCCGGCAAAAACTCGATGAACATGTCCTTGTGAACAGGGAGCATTCGAAGTGGACTGGAAACATTGGAACAAGTGGATACTCGTCGAACTGCCGCGATTGAATCGCGCTGTCCTGTCCGGAGCCGAGACTCCGGAGGGATCGATAGCGCAGCTTCGCTTCGAGTTCCTGGACACGCTGCCGCCCGCGGAGGTCTTCCCGGCTGCTGACGCGCGCCGCATGCTGGTACTGCTGGACCTGGTCGGCGCGTCGGTGGCGCGGCATCGCCAGGAAGCGGACCTGTCACTCAAGCAACGGCCGAGCGATTCATTCAGCCAGCTCCCCGTCGGGACGACCGGGACACCCTTCCTCGGATACTTCGCCGAACTCGCCGCAGCCACCGGCACCGGACACGCCGACCGCGACTGCTATGCCTCGCTGGTACGTTGGAACGCTCCGACCACGCGGGTGGAACTCGACGGCCAGACCCTCGCGGTCCTGCCCGGGAGCTTTCCGGATCTGAACATAAGAACGTACACCGGGAACCCCGGCGAGTACGCCTTCTTCGAGTTGCTGAAGAAATCCGAGGCTCTTGAGCTGGCCATCAACAACACACTCGAACCCGTGGCCCAGGGGACGACGGACATCCGGTCCCCGGAGGCGGCAGGGAGAGCGCTGGCAGGGGCACGGCTCATGTCCTCGCTGATTCAGCTCAGCGAGGACTTCCTGTCCAGTCCGCCGGAGAACGGCGGACTGGACATCGGGCATTTCCTGGATGTCTTCAGACAGTTCTTGGCACACTGGCGACCGGGAGATGTGCCGCCCAGCGGGGCACAGGACTCAGAATTTCTCCGCCGGGACCTGCTGCTGGGTATCGACTTCCCCGAATACGACCGGCATGTCCGGCGTATGTACCCGGCACTGCTCGACAGCGAACGGACCGAACTCGACAGGTGTGTCACTCGCCCCCCGTTGCCCGTCAGTCTCCTTGGCTCTCTGGGAATCAGCGCCGCCGCTCTCACCGCGTCCTCGCCCGCCCACCTTGCCCGAACGGCCGGCGAGCATCCACAACTGGCCGCCTGGTATTTCCTGCTCGCGGCGAACGCCAAGTACAGCGCCGTACACCTTCGGCTCACCGAGAAGTACATGTTCAAACCCCAGCGAAGTCGCGACCGCTCGGGTGTGGGTGACCGCCCCCTGGTCTCGAACCGCATCGGCTCCACGGGAATGCAGGAATCCCTGCTCGTGCAGCTGACCCGCGCCCGCCGGAACCATGTTCTGCGCCCTTTCGCGCAAGTACCCCGCCAACGGCTCGCCGCCCTCTGCGGCATGGACCGCGCCCAGTTCGAGAGGGAAGACCTGCCGAAGGCTCACTTCGTTGCCTCAGCACAATGAGCCGAGCTGCCCACGGCAGGCGACGGCGGACCCGAAAGGGAGCACAACAGCCACTCCGGCCGGGGGCGCCGTCGGTCAGGAGCGGACCGGTTGCGTCGCCTCCGGTACGTGCGAGGCGACCACCCGTACGTGGGGCGTCGACGGGACATCCCGCCGCCGGTCCACCGCGAACGCCACGCTCGCGACGCCCAGACCCAGGACCGCGAGGGCCGCGCCCGCCACCGCCGGGGACGTCGCGCCGAAGCCCGCCGCGAGCGCGACGCCGCCGATCCAGGCGCCGCCCGCGTTCGCGAGGTTGAAGGCCGCCTGGTTGGCGGAGGAGGCGAGGGAGGGGCCTGCCGCCGCGCGTTCCATGACCATCAGCTGGAGGGGCGAGCCGGTGATGAAGGCAGCCACGCCGAGCAGGGTCACCGCGAGGGCCGCGCTCCACTGCGCGTGCATCAGGACGGGGAAGAGGAACAGCACCGCGACCATGGAGGCCAGGCCGCCGAAGAGCGTGCCGCGCATCGCGTGGTCGGCGAGGCGGCCGCCGATCAGGTTGCCGGCGGTGGCGCCGACACCGAAGAGCGCCAGCAGCAGGGTCACGTCGGAGTCGGCGTACCCGGCGGAGTCCGTCAGCATCGGCGTGATGTAGCTGTACGCGGAGAAGAGGGCGCCGAAGCCGACGACGGTCGTGGCGAGGGCCAGCCAGACCGGCAGGGAGCGCAGGGCGGCCAGTTCGCCGCGCAGGCCGGAGACCGGAGCCGGGGCGTCGGCCCCCCGGATCAGCAGCGCGACCGCCGCCATCGCGGCGACGCCGATCAGGCTCACGCCCAGGAAGGTCGCCCGCCAGCCCAGGTGCTGGCCCATGAGGGTGGCGACGGGGACGCCCGCGATGTTGGCGACCGTCAGGCCCATGAACATCAGGGAGACCGAGCGGGCCTTGCGTTCCGGTGCCACCAGGTTGGTGGCGACCACCGCGCCGACGCCGAAGAACGCACCGTGCGGCAGGCCGCTGAGGAAGCGGGCGGCGAGCAACCAGTCGTACGTGGGGGCCAGGGCCGACAGCGCGTTGCCCGCCACGAAGAGGGCCATCAGGGAGATGAGGACCGTGCGGCGGGGCATGCGCGCGGTCAGCGCGGCAAGGAGCGGGGCGCCGATGACGACGCCGAGCGCGTACGCCGAGACCAGGTGCCCGGCGGCGGGGATCGATATGTGCAGGTCGTCGGCGACGTCGGGCAGCAGGCCCATCATCACGAACTCGGTGGTGCCGAGACCAAAAGCGCCGACGGCCAGAGCGAGCAGGGCCAGGGGCATGGGAGGGCTTTGCCTTTCGGGGAGCGGGGTTCCGTGCGAGCACGTTTAAGTTCAGCTACGGAACAAAGCATCCCAGGCCCAGTATTCCGACAGGTTACAGTCCAGTGTCCGATTGTCCTTACAAAGACAGCGACACCGCCCTGACCAGGAGCTTTCGCTAATCCGATGTGGTCAGGTTCACACGGGCCGCGATCGGGAGGTGGTCGCTGCCCGTCCTCGGCAGGGTCCAGGAGCTCTCCGGTTCGACGCCCTTGACCATGATCTGGTCGATCCGGGCCATCGGGAACGCGGCCGGCCAGCTGAACCCGAACCCGCTGCCCGCCGCGCCCTGCGTGGAGCGCATCTGCGAGGTGACGCCGTTGAGGGAGCGGTCGTTCATCGTGCCGTTGAGGTCGCCCAGCAGGATCACCCGCGGCAAGGTCTCGTCGGCGATGGCCTCGCCCAGCGCGTCCGCGCTCGTGTCCCGCTGCCGGGCGGTGAACCCGGCGTTCAGCTTCACCCGGACCGAGGGGAGATGAGCGACGTAGACCGCCAGGGCCCCCTCCGGCGTGGCGACCGTGGCCCGCATCGCGCGCGTCCAGCCGAGCTTGATGTCGACGGCCTTCACCCCGGTCAGCGGGTACTTGCTCCACAGCCCCACGGTGCCCTCGACCGCGTGGTGCTTGTACGTCGAGGCCAGCGCCTTCTCGTACGCCGGTACGGCCGACGACTTCAGCTCCTCCAGGGCCACCACATCGGCACCGGACGCGGCGAGTCGGTCGGCGGTGCCGGTCGGGTCGGGGTTGTCGGCGTTCACGTTGTGCGTGGCGACCGTGAAGTCGCCGCCGGTACCGGACTTGTCGGTGAGCAGCCCGCCGAACAGGTTCAGCCAGACGATCGCCGGGAGAAGGACGGCGATGAGCGCGGTCGCCGACTTGCGCAGGAAGCCGAGCAGCACCAGCACCGGGATCAGCAGGCCCAGCCAGGGCAGGAACGTCTCGGTGAGACTGCCGAGGTTGCCGATGGCGTTGGGGATGCGGGAGTGCATCAGCATCACGCCGGCCAGCAGCAGGGCGACGGCCGCGAGGACGAGGCCCCGGCGCCAGATGTGCGGGTCGTCACGCCAGCCGGACAGCAGGCGGTTCACCAGGCGCCGGAACCGGTCTCCCCGACGCTCGGGCCCCGAGCCGCCGTTGTCCGTCTCCGTCATGTACGCCTGCTGCGCCATACCGCCTGCCTCACAACCCGCCGTGCACACCGTCGTCCCCCGGGATACGACCCTAGGGGATGATCGGCTCCGATCCCGCCGTCACATGACGGCCGTACGGAAGACGAGGACGAACAAGTCGACCGGAGGGGTTCCGGTTACCGCCCGGT
This sequence comes from Streptomyces sp. NPDC007157, assembly GCF_040634235.1. Taxonomy (NCBI): domain Bacteria; kingdom Bacillati; phylum Actinomycetota; class Actinomycetes; order Kitasatosporales; family Streptomycetaceae; genus Streptomyces; species Streptomyces sp. NPDC007157. Next base: position 48,516 of record NZ_JBEYFE010000030.1, on the reverse strand, counting down.
CGGAGTGGACTGTGACAAAACGAGCACATTCCACCGACGGCGACAACAACAGCACTTACGGCTGCGGCTCCGGCTCCGGCTCCGGCTCCGGTGAGCTGACGGGCTGTAGCCCGGCCAGTACCGAGTCGACGATCTGTTCGGCCAGACCCTCGGGGAGCTCCGCGTCCGGGCGCAGGATGGCCCTGAGCAGCATCGGGCCGGTGAACATGTCGTTGGCCAGGTCGACGTCGATGTCCGCGCGGAGTTCGCCGTTGCGCTGGCCGCGGCGCAGCACTTCCTTGCCGAGTTCGCGCCGCGGGTTGACGACGTTGACGTGATAGGCGTTCCAGATGCGGGGGCTGCTCTTCATCTGGGCGTACACGTTGTGCAGGATCGCCGACGAACGGTTCATCAGCCCGCGTCGGCGCAGCGATTCGAGCAGGACGACGAGGTCGTCGCGCATGGAGGTGCCGGGGAGTTCGGGGTCGGGGGGCTCGGCGGCGCGCATGACGTCGACGAAGAGCTCGTCCTTGCCGTTCCAGCGGCGGTAGATGGTGGCCTTGCCGACGCCGGCGGTCCGGGCGATGCGCTCGATGGACAGTTCGGCGAGCGGAACACCCTCCTCCAGGAGCTTCATCACCCCTTCCAGGATGGCGCTCTCCACCGCCTCGCTGCGCGGACGGCCCCGGGCCGGACCCACGGACCGCGGCCGACTGTCGGCAAGCCTCACGTCATACCGTCCTCTCACTGGCTGCGGGAATTCTCCCGCAGCCCAAGCCTCCCCCCGTGGATCCGTGCCGTACCGTGCGTCAGCTCACTCCGCGGCGGCGACCAACTCCTGTTCCCGCTCGCCCTGCTGACCGGCCGGCGGCTTGCCCGGCAGGAAGAGGGCCGTGACCACGGCACCGAGCAGCGCGACGCCCACACCGCACAGGGCGGTCATGTGCATCGCGTGCAGGAAGGCGTCGTTGGCGGGCGTGACCAGGGCCTTGCCCTGCGTCCCGAGCTTCTGGGCGACGCCCAGCGTGGCCTCGATGGACTCGCCGGCGGTCCCGCGCAGGCCGGGCGGCAGCGCGCCGAGCTTGCCCTCGATGCCGTTGCGGTACGACGTCGACAGCACCGAGCCGAGGACGGCGATGCCGAGGGCGCCGCCGACCTGGCGGAAGGTGTTGCTGAGCGCGGAGGCGGAACCGGCCTTCTCCCGGGGCAGGGCCTGCATGATGACGACCGACGTCGGCGTCATGATGTGCGCCATGCCGGTGCCCATAAGGAAGAAGACGACCTCCAGGAGCCAGATCGGGGTGTCGGCCTCGAAGGTGGCGAACATGCCCAGCATCGCCGCGATCAGCACCAGGCCCGCGGTGGTGGTGGCCCTGTTGCCGATCCGGTCCACGACCAGCCGGGCCCGCGGCGCGAAGATCAGCTGGGCGACGGCCAGCGGGAGCAGCAGCAGACCGGACTGCAGCGGCGAGTAGCCGCGCACGCTCTGGGTGTAGAAGACGGAGAAGAAGGTCACGCCCATCAGCGCGAAGAAGACCAGCGCGATGGCGGCCATGGCGGACGAGAAGACCTTGTTCTTGAAGTAGGTGACGTCCAGGGACGGGTGGTCGCTGCGCATCTCGTAGATCACGAAGCCGGCGAGCACCACGGCACCGGCGATGATGGTCGCGAGCACCTTGGCGTCGGTGAAGTCGGCGAGTTCGCCGCCCTTGATGATGCCGTAGACCAGCAGGACCAGGCCGACGACGGAGAGCACCACGCCGACGGGGTCGAGGCGGCCCGGACGCGGGTCGCGCGAGTCGGGGACCAGCCACAGCATCAGCGCGAGCGCGACGATCACGATCGGCACGTTGACGAGGAAGACCGAGCCCCACCAGAAGTGGTCGAGCAGCACACCGCCGGTGATCGGGCCGATCGCGATGGCGAGGCCGACGCCGCCGGCCCAGATGCCGATGGCCTTGGGCTGTTCCTGACGCTCGAAGACGTTCATCAGGACGGCGAGGGTGGCGGGCATCACGAAGGCGGCGCCGAGGGCCATCAGGGCGCGGTAGGTGATCAGCTGGCCCGGGGAGCCGGACTCGGCGGCCAGGGCGGAGCCGACGCCGAACACGACGAGGCCGCCGATCAGCACCTTCTTGCGGCCGAGCCGGTCGCCGATGAGGCCGGCGGTGAACAGGAGGCCCGCGAAGACCAGGGTGTAGGCGTTGATCGCCCACTCCAGCTGGCTCTGGGTGGCGCCCAGGCCGGTCGGGGCGGGGGTGGAGATGGTCTTGATGGCGACGTTCAGGATCGAGTTGTCGAGCACCACGATCAGCAGGCTCAGCATGAGCACGCCGAGGATCGCCCAGCGGCGCCGGTGCACCTCCTCGGGTATGCGCGGGCCGGTTGGAGCGTGGTCGGCAGGAGTTGTCATGGCGACGACCCTAGGGCCATTTCAATACGGTACCGTCTCGTATCTGAATTCCTTTACCGAGACCTTACGCAGGAGGGGTGACCGATGGATCACACGGCGGTGCTCTGGCCGAGGGCGGCACGAAGTGCCACCATGGATGCGATCCGGGGACACCGTCAGGGTGCCTCGAGATGAATTGAAGGAGCCGTTGCCATGACGCAGCTCTCGGCTGCCCAGCCTGCGCAGAACAGCCCCTCCGACGGCAGCAGGACGCTGTACGGGGGTAAGGGCACCCGCCGCATCACGGTCCGCGACATCGCCCTCGCCAAGGAACGCGGCGAGAAGTGGCCCATGCTCACCGCGTACGACGCGATGACCGCGTCGGTCTTCGACGAGTCCGGGATCCCGGTGCTCCTGGTCGGCGACTCGGCGGGCAACTGCCACCTCGGGTACGAGTCGACGGTGCCCGTCACCCTGGACGAGATGACGATGCTGTCGGCGGCCGTGGTCCGCGGCACCCAGCGCGCCCTCATCGTCGGCGACCTCCCCTTCGGCTCCTACCAGGAGGGCCCGGTGCAGGCGCTGCGCTCGGCGACCCGGCTGGTGAAGGAGGCCGGTGTCGGCGCGGTCAAGCTGGAGGGCGGCGAGCGCTCGCACGAACAGATCCGGCTGCTCGTGGAGTCCGGCATCCCGGTGATGGCGCACATCGGCCTGACCCCGCAGTCCGTCAACGCGATGGGCTACCGGGTACAGGGCCGCGGCGAGGAGGCGGCCCAGCAGCTGCTGCGCGACGCCAAGTCGGTCCAGGACGCGGGCGCGTTCGCGGTCGTCCTCGAGCTGGTCCCGGCGGAGCTGGCGGCCGAGGTGACCCGGGTGCTGCACATCCCGACGGTCGGCATCGGCGCCGGTCCCGAGACCGACGCGCAGGTCCTGGTCTGGACGGACATGCTGGGCCTGACCTCGGGCCGGGTGCCGAAGTTCGTGAAGAAGTACGCGGCCCTGCGCGAGGTCATGGGCGACGCGGCCCGCGCCTACGCCGAGGACGTCGTCGGCGGAACGTTCCCGCTGGAGGAGCACTCCGTCCACTAGAGCCACTGCGGAAACACCACGGCCAGCCCGCCGATCTTCCCCCGTCGGCGGGCTGGCCGCTTTTTACGCCCAAGCCGGCGCGCGTGAGCGGCGGGGACGGTCATGGCCGGCCCGGTACGCCGCCCCGTGTCGGCGGCTCGTAGGCGGGTTGTCGGCGGGACGTAACCCGGTGTCGGCGGCCTGCCGGCGGTTTGTCGGTGGGGCCTGGCACGGTTCTTCCCATGACGCGAATCGACAACACCGCCGTGACCGTACGGGGGCTGGTGAAGCACTACGGCGACACCAAGGCTCTCGACGGAGTTGATCTGGACGTCCGCGAGGGCACCGTGATGGGTGTCCTCGGGCCGAACGGGGCCGGCAAGACGACCATCGTCCGGATTCTGTCCACACTGCTGAAGCCCGACGCCGGGCAGGCGACCGTCGCCGGCTACGACGTCCTGCGCCAGCCCCGCCAGCTGCGCCGGGTGATCGGACTGACCGGGCAGTACGCCTCGGTCGACGAGAAGCTGCCGGGCTGGGAGAACCTCTACATGATCGGGCGGCTGCTCGACCTGTCCCGCAAGGACGCCCGGGCCCGGGCCGACCAGCTGCTGGAGCGGTTCTCGCTGACCGACGCCGCCAAGCGCCCGGCCGGCACCTACTCGGGCGGCATGCGCCGGCGGCTGGACCTCGCCGCCTCGATGATCGGCCACCCCCAGGTGCTGTTCCTGGACGAGCCGACCACCGGTCTCGACCCGCGCACCCGCAACGAGGTGTGGGACGAGGTCAAGACGATGGTCGACGAGGGCGTGACCGTGCTGCTGACCACCCAGTACATGGAGGAGGCCGAGCAACTCGCCTCCGAGCTGACCGTCGTGGACCGCGGGAAGGTCATCGCCGGCGGCAAGGTGGAGGAGCTGAAGGCCAAGGTCGGCGGGCGGACGCTGCGCGTGCAGCCGGTCGACCCGCTGCAGGTGCGGCCGCTCGCCACCATGATCGACGAGCTGGGGATCACCGGGCTCGCCGGCACGACCGTGGACGCCGAGCGGGGCACCCTGCTGGTGCCCATCCTCAGCGACGAGCAGCTGACCGCCGTGGTCGGCGCCGTCACCGCCCGCGGTATCACCATCAGCTCCATCGTCACCGAACTGCCCAGCCTGGACGAGGTCTTCCTGTCCCTCACCGGCCACCGCGCCAGTGCCCCGCAGGACCCCACGCCCGCCGACGACCGCGAGGAGGTCGCCGTATGAGCGCCGTCACCACCACCCCGGCCGTCACCACCACGCCGGGCGCCGCCGACGCCCGGATCCCGCTGCGCGGGCATCTGCGGCACACCGGGGCCCTGATCCGCCGCAACCTGCTGTGGATCCGGCAGGACCCCGAGTCGATGTTCGACGCGCTGCTGATGCCGGTCGTCTTCACGCTGCTGTTCGTGTACGTCTTCGGCGGCTCGATCGGGCAGGCGCTCGGCGGCGGCCAGGACGGTTACGTCCAGTACGTCATCCCGGGCATGATCGCGATGATGAGCATGACGCTCTCGCAGGGCGTCGGCACCGGTTTCAGCCAGGACTTCAACTCCGGCGTGATGGACCGGTTCCGGTCGCTGCCGATCGGGCGCGGCTCGGTGCTGTTCGCGAAGATCTCCGTCGAGCTGGTGCGGATGCTGTTCGCGACCGCCGTGCTGATGATCGTCGCCGTGCTGGTCGGGTTCCACATCACCCACTGGGGCGGGCTGTTCGCCGCCGTGGGCCTGTCCGCGGTGTTCGCCTCCTCGATCATGTGGGTGTTCCTCACCCTGGGCGTGATCCTGAAGAGCGCGCAGTCCGTACAGGCGATGGGGTTCCTGGTGCTGTTCCCGCTGCAGTTCGGCTCGTCGATCTTCGCACCGACCAAGTCGATGCCGGGCTGGCTGCAGGCCTTCACCGACTACAACCCGCTGTCCACGCTCGCCGACGCGGCCCGCGGACTGATGATCGGCGGCCCGGTCGCCCACGACCTGTGGATCACGCTGGCCTGGTCGGTGGCGATCACGGCGGTGGCGGCGCCGTACGCGGTCTACAAGTTCCGTACCAAGAGCTGACGTCCGGCGACCCGGTCCCGGATCAGAGCAGGGCGGTGGCCTCCACGAGGGAGAGGCCGCCGCCCTCGGCGTATGCGCTCTCGTAGGCGGCGTCGTCCCCGAGTGCGGCGCGGACCCGGGCCTCCGCGCGGGCCTGCAGCCTGCGTTCCATGCCGGAGGAGACATGGCCGGGCGGCTGCAGGGCGGCGGCGGCGCCCAGACAGCGGGCGGCGTCCTGGGCGCGGGCGCCGTCGTCCATGCCGGCCAGGGCGAAGGCGGCGACGGTCAGGCTGGAGGAGCCGGAGTGCGGGGTGACGGCCTGGGCCAGCGGGTCGTCGGAGTGCGCTATCGCCGCGCGCAGTTTGGCCAGGGCGTCCGTGTGGTGGCCGTCGAGGGCGTCCACCCAGGCCTCCTGGATGAGGATCATGGCGTCGAAGACGACGAAGTGCGAGATCTTGAACTGGGTGCGCAGCAACCGGAGTTGCTCGCGGGCCTCGGCGATCCGGTCGGTCAGCAGCAGCCACACGGTGAGGAAGAGCCGGGCGGCGGGCATCGCCTCGTTGTGGCTGCTGTCGTGGTCGGCGATGACCTCGCGCAGCAGCCGTTCGCCGCGCTCGATCTGGCCCAGTTCGAGCAGGGCCATGCCGAGGCGGGCGTTGAGCACGGCGACCTGGGTGCGGGCGTCGAGCCGTTCGGCGCACTCGATGGCGGCCTCGTAGTCGGCGGCGGCCTCCTGGTACTCCCCCATGCGTTCCCGGGACTCGGCGCGCGCGGAGAAGGCCTCGGCGGTGCCCCAGTCGTCCCCGAGGCGCCGGAAGATCTCCAGGGCCTCGTCGGCGTCGCGGGTGGCGGCACCGGCCGAGGTGGCGAAGTTGGCGAACACGTTGGCGCGCAGCTGGAGGGCGCCGGCGAGTTCCCACTCGTAGCCGGGCGTACGACGGCAGGTCTCGACGCCGGCGTCGACGATGGTGCGCAGCTGCTCCAGGCCGCCGGTCAGCATCACTGCGAAGAACCAGAACATGCCGGGGGCCCGGCAGGTCTGCGGCAGACCGGGCTCGTAGGCCTGGACGACGGCGCGCATCTTGGCCTGCGCGGCCGGGGTCTGCCAGACCTCCAACTCGGTGTCCATACAGGCCAGATGGGCCAGATGGATGCCGCGCCGGGCCTCGACGAGGACTTCTCCGGCGTACGGCGGCGGGGTGTCGTGCACGCGCTGCCACACCGGTTCCGCACGGCGGACCGGCTCGGCGAAGGGGTCCGGGCCGAGAGCCATGATGTCGGCGCACCAGGTGCGGGTCTCGACCCGCTTGTCACGCAACTGCCAGTACCAGACCAGGGAGTGGGCCAGGCACAGCGCCTCCTGCTCGTCCCTGGTGGCGATGGCGTGGCGGATGGCGGTGCGCAGGTTCTCGTACTCCAGCTCCAGCCGGGCCACGGCGGCCCGCTGGCCGGAGCCGCGCAGCAACGGGTCGGCGGTGCGGGCGAGTTCGCGGTAGTACGTCAGGTGGGCGCGCTCGGCGGCGGCACGATCGCCGCTCTCGTCGAGGCGCGCACCGGCGTACTCGGCGACGGTCTCCAGAAGCCGGTAGCGCATCCCCTGCCCGTCCGAAGGGGCGGCGACGACCAGGGACTTGTCGACCAGGGAGGCGAGCGCGTCGAGGGCGGCGGGGCCGCAGACCGCCTCGGCGGCGGCCAGGTCGCAGCCGCCCGCGAAGACGGAGAGCCGGCCGAGGACGTCCCGTTCGCCGGCGTCGAGCAGGTCCCAGGACCAGTCGACGACCGCGCGCAGGGTCTGCTGGCGGGGCAGCACGGTACGGCTGCCGGAGGTGAGGAGGCGGAACCGGTCGTCGAGCCGGTCGGCGATCTGGCGGGGCGTGAGCATACGCAGCCGGGCGGCGGCCAGCTCGATGGCGAGGGGCAGTCCGTCCAGGCGGCGGCAGATCTCGGCGCAGGCCGCCGCGGTCTCCTCGTCGGCGTCGACCGTGAAGCCGGGCCGGGCCGCGCCGCCCCGGTCGGCGAGCAGCCGCAGCGCCACCGGATCGGGCAGCGGCTCCACCGGGCGCAGCAACTCGCCCGGGACACCGAGGGGTTCACGGCTGGTGGCCAGGATCGTCAGGTCCGGGCAGCGCTCGAGGAGCCGGGCCGCCAGATCGGCCGCCGCGTCGACGACGTGCTCGCAGTTGTCGAGGACGATCAGCATCCGGCGCCGGGAACAGTGGTCGACGAGCCGCTCGACCGGGTCGTCGTGCCGGTCGGCGGCGGCCCGCATGCCCTCGGCGCCGGCGCCGTAGAGCACGGTCTCGCGGGCGCCGAGCGCGCTGAGCACGGCCTCGGGGACGTCGGCCGGGTCGTCGACGGGGGCCAGCTCGGCCAGCCACACGCCGTCCCGGGCGGCGTACCGCACGGTCTCGGCGGCCTCCTGGGACAGCCGGGTCTTGCCGGCCCCGCCGGGCCCGAGCAGGGTGACCAGGCGGGCGGCGGCGAGGTCGCGCCGGATGACCTCCAGGTCGCTCTCGCGTCCGACGAAGGAGGTGAGCCGGGCGCGCAGGTTGCCGGGCCGGGACGGCTCCTCGGGGGCCGGTGCCGGGTCGAGCAACTCGGTGTGCAGGGCGCGCAGTTCGGGCCCGGGGTCGGAGCCGAGGCGATCGGCGAGCAGGTGTCGGACGTCGTCGAAGGCGGCCAGTGCCTCGGCGGTGCGGCCGCAGCTGTGCAGGGCGCGCAGCCGCAGCGTCTGGAGGGGTTCGTCCAGGGGGTGGGCGTCGCACAGGGCGGTCAGCTCGGGCAGGGCCTGTTCGGCGTGGCCGAGGGCGAGGGCGGCGGTGTGGCGGGCGCGCAGCGCGTCCAGGCGGCGGACGTCGACACGGGCCGCCTCGGCGGTGCGGTCGGGCAGGTCGGCCAGGGCCGGGCCGTGCCACAGGGCGAGGGCGTCGTCGAGGACGGTCGCCGCCTTGGCGGGGTCGCCGTCGGCGAGCGCGCGCAGGGCTTCGCCGGTGAGCCGCTCGAAGCGGTGCAGGTCGATGTCGTCGGGGGCGGCCGCGAGCCGGTAGCCGCCGTCGGTGGACTCGATCGCGTCCGCGCCGAGCGCCCGGCGCAGCCGGCCGACCAGCGCCTGCAGCGCGCCGGTCGCGTCGGCGGGCGGTTCGTCGCCCCACACCTCGTCGACGAGCAGCCCTGCGGGCACCCCGCGCCCGGGGCGCAGCGCGAGCACGGTCAGGAGGGCACGCAGCCGAGAACCGCCCACGGGGACGGCCGTGCCGTCGGGGCGGAGTACCTGGGTGGTGCCGAGGATCGCGTAGCGCACGGGGTCCATTGTCCCTGGGGACGCCCGGCCCCCGCCTCAGGGTTTCAGATGCGCATGAACTGGGAGGAGTCCAGGGTGAGGGTCTGGTCGACGACGGGGATCTCGATCCGGTCGCCGAAGACGCCGGACTCCTGGTGCTGGTACTCACCGTCCTGGGGGCGGGTCAGCAGGGTCCAGCGGGCGGCGAGCACGTCGACGATCAGGTACACCGGGATGCCACGCAACGCATAGTGATCCGGCTTCGTGCTGTAGTCACGGTTCTTGCTCTCGGGCGAGACGACTTCGACGACGAAGGGCAGTGCTCCCTCGTCGAATTCGCTGCTGCCCGGATCCAACTGTTCCTGAGGGAGCGCGGAGACGTCCGGTTCGGGCATGTAGCCCTCACGGGCGGGCCTGACCCTGAACTCGCCGATCGGCACCCATCCGGGAAGCCGCGCATCGATCTGGCCGAAGATGCGCATCTGAGTCGTCACATGCGCCTGTGTGACAGGTACCACAGTGAGTCCGTTCCGGGTCAGTCGGAGGCGCATCCGCCTGGGCAGCTGCAGAGTCTCAAGGACATCGGCCACCCAGCCCTCGGCGACGGTCATGGCACCTCCCAGATCCAGTTGATTCCAGCCTAATCAGTAGCAGGAACCCATGGGCCTCCGTATGACGTTCTTCTCACGTCACCTGTACGGTCGACCCCGCACGCCCCCGCCGCCGCGCCCCAGGAGTCCCGCCCCATGACCGCCACCACCACCCGCCACAGCGACCGGCGGATCAGTCCCGTCTTCGTCGGGATCCTGGCCGTCACCGCCGTCACCGGGTGGGCGACCTGGTCCGGGTTCGCCGAGCAGCCCGGCGTCGCCGTGTTCCTTTTCGTGACGGCGGCCTGGATCGTGTCGCTCTGCCTGCACGAGTACGCGCACGCGCGCACCGCCCTCCACAGCGGTGACACCTCGGTCCGCGCGAAGGGCTATCTGAGCCTTAATCCTCTCGCCTATACCCATGCCCTGCTGAGCATCGTGCTCCCGGTACTGTTCGTGATCATGGGCGGGATCGGTCTGCCCGGCGGTGCGGTCTTCATCGAGCGCAACCGGATCCGCGGCCGGTGGCGGCACAGCCTCATCTCGGCGGCCGGCCCGCTGACGAACGTGGTCTTCGCCGCCGTCTGCACCGCGCCGTTCTGGCTGCACTCCCTGGACGGCGTCCCGCGCGACTTCCGTTACGCCCTCGCCTTCCTCGCCCTGCTCCAGGTGACGGCCGCGATCCTGAACTTCCTGCCGGTGCCGGGCCTGGACGGCTACGGCGTGATCGAGCCCTGGCTGTCGTACGGCATCAAGCGCCAGGTGGAGCCGTTCGCCCCCTTCGGCCTGCTCTTCGTCTTCGCGCTGCTGTGGGTGCCGTCGATCAACAGTGCGTTCTTCGACGTGATCGACGCGCTGCTGCGCGGCCTGGGTGTGGACGACGTGGACCGCTACTGCGGCCAGGAGCTGTACCGCTTCTGGCAGGGGACGAACGAGTACTGCTCGATGGCCCGGTGAGCAGAGGGCTCTGACAGCCCTCACGCCGAGAGCGGGAACTCCTCGCCCAGCGCCCGGAACACCGCCATGTTGAGGGCGAACGCCCGCTTGCACTCGGCCACGACGCGCTGCTTCTCCAGGTCGTCGGCGTGCACCGCGTCGAGGAGTTCGCGGTAACCGCGCTTGAAGGCGGCCGGGTTGGCGATGCCCTCGAAGACGTAGAAGCGGACCCCGTCGCCCTTCTTCTCGAGGCCCCAGGTCCGCTCGGCCCGGTCCCGGATGATCTGGCCGCCGGAGAGGTCGCCGAGGTAACGGGTGTAGTGGTGGGCGATGTAACCGGCGGGCCACCGCTCGGCGCACTCTCGCACCCGTGCCGCGTACTCCTCCGTCGCCGGCAGCGCCGTGAGCCCCGTCCGCCACCCGGCCCCGCGCAGATGCGCCAGGTCCCGCTCCAGCGCCGTCAGCCGGAACAGCTCGGGCCGGACGAACGGCCCGGCCACCGGGTCCGACGCCAGCCGGTCGGCCGCGCCCTCCAGCGCGTCGTACACGAACCACAGTTGCTCGGTGTAGCGGGTGTACGCCCGCACGCCGAGCCGGCCGCCCAGCAGATCGCTCATGAACGTCGAGGTCCCCACCTCCACGTGCTGCTCGTGGGACGCGCTGCGGATGAGTGTCGAGAAGGAGTCCATGGGCAACACCCTCCAAGGTAAGGCTTACCTAAGTCAATGCTCTTACCGGCACCCTGTCGGGAACGTTACCGACATGCTGTCGGTAAAAGCGTACCCGAAAAAGGCCCGCCCTCCGAGGGGAGGACGGGCCCGGCGGAACGGCGGGGGCTACGGCAGGGTGAGGATCTCCGCGCCGGTGTCGGTCACCACCAGGGTGTGCTCGAACTGCGCGGTCCGCCTGCGGTCCTTGGTGACGACCGTCCAGCCGTCGTCCCACATGTCGTACTCGTGCGTCCCGAGCGTCAGCATCGGCTCGATCGTGAAGGTCATCCCGGGCTGCATCACGGTCGTCGCGTGCGGGCTGTCGTAGTGCGGGATGATCAGCCCGGAGTGGAAGGAGGAGTTGATGCCGTGGCCGGTGAAGTCACGGACGACTCCGTAGCCGAAACGCTTGGCGTACGACTCGATGACCCGGCCGATGATGTTGATCTGCCGGCCCGGCTTGACCGCCTTGATCGCGCGGTCCAGGGACTCCCGGGTCCGCTCGACCAGCAGCCGGCTCTCCTCGTCGACGTCCCCGACCAGATAGGTCGCGTTGTTGTCGCCGTGCACCCCGCCGATGTACGCCGTCACGTCCAGGTTGACGATGTCACCGTCCTGGAGGACGGTCGAGTCCGGAATGCCGTGGCAGATGACCTCGTTGAGGCTGGTGCACAGGGACTTGGGGAAGCCGCGGTAGCCGAGCGTGGAGGGGTAGGCCCCGTGGTCGCACATGTACGCGTGCGCGACCTTGTCCAGCTCGTCCGTGGTCACCCCCGGCGCGATGATCTTCGCGGCCTCCGCCATCGCCTGGGCGGCGATACGGCCGGCGGTCCGCATCGCCTCGATGGTCTCCGGGGTCTGCACCTCGGGCCCGGTGTACGGGCTCGGCGCGGGTTTGCCGACGTACTCGGGGCGGCGGATGTTTCCGGGTACCGGACGGGTGGGAGAGAGCTCCCCTGGTACGAGCAGCGACTGGCCAGACATGCCAGCGAGTCTAACCAGCGGGCATGGGGGAACATGTGGATGGCGAAAGGAGCCGGTCATGGCCCTGTTCAAGAAGCGGACCGTCGGCAAGCCGGGCGAGTGGTACTACTGCCTGGAGCACAAGAAGGTCGAGGAGGGCCCCGAGTGCCCTGCCAAGGACCGGTTCGGCCCCTACGCCAGCCGGCAGGAGGCGGAGCACGCGATGGAGAGCGCGCGGGAGCGCAACCTCCAGTGGGAGAACGATCCGCGCTGGCACGACGCCCCGGCGGGTGACTCCTCCGAAGAGGGGTGATCAGAGCCGGGTCGGTGCGGCCGTGCGCTGAGCGCGCAGCCGCACGGCGTGCTCGTTGGTCCGGGCGTCGTACGACATCAGGGCGGGCAGACACAGGGCCAGCAGGCCGACCGTGCCCGCGCACAGCAGGCCGCCCACGCCGACGGACGCCCGGACGCCGAGCCATCCGGCCATACCGCCGGCCCGTACCTGGCCGAGGGTCGGACCCACGGAGTACGACAACAGCTCGATCCCGGCGAGCCGGCCGCGCAGCTCGTCGGGGATCGTCTGGTTCCACATGGCGCCCCGGAAGATCCCGCTGACCATGTCGCAGCCGCCGGCGACGGCCAGCAGGAGCAGGACCAGCCATACGTCGCGCACGGCGCCGGCGGCGGCGATCGCCAGGCCCCACAGCGCGGCCGACAGCACCACCATCCGGCCGTGCCGCCGCACCCGGCCGGTCCAGCCGCTGACCAGGCTCACGAGGAGGGAACCGGCCGGGATGGCCGCGTACATCAGTCCGAGCGACCACTTCGCGTCCAACTCGTCGGCCAGGAACGGCAGGACGGCGAGCGGCATCGCCAGGAACATCGCCGCGAGGTCGACGGCGTAGGTGCCGAGGAGTTCCTTGCGGCCCCAGGCGTAACGGGCGCCCTCCGCGATGGAGCGGAGGGAGGGCTTCACGGCCTCGTGGGCGGCGGGGGACGCGGCGATCGGCAGGATCAGTACGACCGAGACGGCGAACGTGACGAGGTCGGCGCCGTACGCCCAGCCGAGACCCGCGTAGGCCACGACCAGGCCGGCGACGGCGGGCCCCGCGACGCCGCCGACCGTCCAGCGGAACGAGTTGAGGGCCGCCGCCGGCCGGGAGGTCGTCGTGGGCGACGATCCTGGGCCAGAGCGAGTCGAGGGCGGGGCGCTGGACCGAGCCCAGCGCGGCGGAGAGCGCGGCGACGGCGTACAGCGGCCAGACGGCCGGGTGCGGCAGCAGCGCGTTGATCAGCAGGGCCGCGCTGAGCAGCCCCTGACCCGCCTCGGTCCACAGGATCAGCAGTCGCTTGTCGAGGGCGTCGGCGAGAGCGCCGCCGTAGAGGCCGAAGAGGATGAGCGGGAGCAGCTCCACCGCGCCGATGGCGCCGACGGCGGTCGCGCTGCCGGTGAGGTCCTTGATCTGCACGGGGAGTGCGACGAACGTCAGGAAGGTCCCGAAGTTGCTGATCAGGCCGGAGGCCCACAGCCGACGGAAGTCGGCGGAGGCCCGCCAGGGGGCGAGGTCGGGAAGCACGGTCACGCTGAGCCATGCTGACCGCGCACCGGCGCCGCCCTCAACCCCTTTTTCGCCCACCCACCCGACCGACCCGGTCGGGAGAGAGGCGAGGTGAGGAGCTTCTCCGGTGCTGCCGAAGGCAGGTGATCAACCGAGTCGGGTGGGTCGGTGGAGAGCTACCAGGGGGTCGGGGGCGGGGCCGTCACCGTTTCGGCCAGCCTGGAGAGGCGGTCCCGGAAGCGGCGGCGGGTTCTCGGGGAGGGGCCGTTCTCGCCTGTCGCGGCGCTGACCAGGTGCTGGACCGTGTCCAGGTCCAGTTCCGCGCCGTCCGGGACCGTGAGCGTCTCGTGGGCCATCGCCGTCAGCGCGTCGTCGGCCGTGGCGGACAGCGCCAGCACCGTCACCCCGGCCCGGCGGGCGGTGTGCACGTGGTCAAGGAGCGGTGCCGATCCAGCCGGTGCCACCACGAGCAGCGTCTCGCCGCGGCGGGCCGACTCGATACGGCCGGGACCGACGGCGAGGTGCGCCGGGTCGGACGGGCGCGCGTCGTGTCGTACGAGCGTCGGCGCCAGTTCCGGCGTACCGGACCACGCGGCCTCGTCCACCAGGTGCGCGGCGAGGTGCCACGGCTCGTACTCCGGCGTGCCGAGCAGCAGCAGTCCGCCGCCGTGCGTCACCACCGAGCCCCGCAGCGCGCCCGCGAATCTCCGCGTCGCCCCCAACCACTCGGTCCCGGCGAGCACTTCACGCAGCAACGCGACCCGTACGGCGTCCATGCCCCCGCATACTGCCGCAATCGGTCACTCGTGACGCGGAGTTCACCCCGAATTCGCCCGACCGGGGGAGAAGGCGGCCCATGAGCGACGTAGAAGCAAGCATTCCCTTTCGCGCGGGCACCGAGGGCTACGCCAGTTTCCGGATCCCGGCCGTGGTGGTCTCCCGGGCGGGCACCGTGCTCGCCTTCTGCGAGGGGCGGGTCAACTCCGGCGCCGACTACGGGCACATCGACGTGGTGCTGAAGAGGTCCGGCGACGGTGGGCGTACCTGGGGGGCGCTCCAGGTCGCCGCCGACCACGGCAGCGACCTCGCCGGCAACCCCGCCCCCGTCGTCCTGGACACCGGCCGGATCCTGCTCGTCCACGTCCGCAGCGCCGCCTCCGCCACCGAGGACGCCATTCTGCGCGGGCAGGTGTCGGACGCCGACGGGCGCCGGGTGTGGGTGCAGCACAGCGACGACGACGGGGTGACGTGGTCCGCTCCGAAGGAGATCACCAAGACGGTGAAGAAGGCCGGGTGGCGGTGGTACGCGACCACCCCCGGGCACGCCATCCAACTGCGCACCGGGCGGGTCGTCGTGGCCGCGAACCACACCGTCGCGCCCACCGGGACCGACAACGGCACCGAGGGCAAGTACAACAGCGGCCACTGCCTGCTCAGCGACGACCGGGGTGAGACCTGGTACCTCGGCTACATCGACGAGAACACCAACGGCTACATCAACGTAAACGAGACCACCGCCGCCGAACTCCCCGACGGGCGCGTCTACTTCAACACCCGCAACGACTCGCCGTCCCCGGGCAACCGGGCCGACGCGCACTCCGAGGACGGCGGGAGGACGCTGGTGAAGCCGTTCCGGCCGCAGGCCGGGCTCACCGCGCCGGTCTGCGAGGCCTCCGTACTGCAACTGCGGGATCCGGACCTGCTGCTCTACTCGGGCCCCGCCGACCCCGCCACCCGCGCGCTGATGACAATCCGTTCCTCCGTCGACGGCGGCATCACCTGGCGCCCCGTCCACCCGCTCGACGGCCTGCCCGCCGCGTACTCCGACCTGACCCGGATCGACCCGGCCACCGTCGGACTGCTGTACGAGACCGGGGACTTCGGCGCGTACGAGACGATCACCTTCCGCCGGGTGCCCGTGAACCGGCTCACCTGACCGGGTACGGCCCCCGCCACGGACGTAGAGTCGGCCCATGACCTCTTCCGACACTTCCGACAGTGCACAGCAGGCGGCCGAGAAGGCCCCCGCCAAGGATCCCTGGGACCTGCCCGACGTCTCCGGCCTGGTCGTGGGTGTGCTCGGCGGCACCGGCCCGCAGGGCAAGGGCCTCGCCTACCGGCTGGCCCGGGCCGGCCAGAAGGTGATCATCGGCTCCCGGGCCGCCGAGCGCGCGCAGGCCGCCGCCGACGAGCTCGGTCACGGTGTCGAGGGCGCCGACAACGCCGAGTGCGCGCGCCGCAGTGACCTCGTGATCGTCGCCGTACCGTGGGACGGGCACGGCAAGACGCTGGAGTCGCTGCGCGCGGAACTGGCCGGGAAGCTGGTCGTGGACTGCGTCAACCCGCTCGGCTTCGACAAGAAGGGCGCCTACGCGCTCAAGCCGGAGGAGGGCAGCGCGGCGGAGCAGGCCGCGGCGCTGCTGCCGGACTCGCGGGTCACGGCGGCCTTCCACCATCTGTCGGCGGTGCTGCTCCAGGACCCGGAGGTCGAGGAGATCGACACCGATGTGATGGTGCTGGGCGAGGTGCGCGCGGACGTGGAGATCGTGCAGGCGCTGGCCGGGCGGATCCCGGGGATGCGGGGCATCTTCGCGGGGCGGCTGCGCAACGCCCACCAGGTGGAGTCCCTGGTCGCCAACCTGATCTCGGTCAACCGCCGCTACAAGGCACACGCCGGGCTCCGCGTCACGGACGTCTGAGCGGATCCTCCGAGCGGATCCACTGAGGGGACTCTCCGAGCGGATGGGGGACACTGGTGGACGGCCACCGGTGTCCCCGACCGATCCGACCGACCCGAAAGCGATTCCCCCTATGCCCCGCCTCGCCCTCTACTCCCTGGTCGTCTGCGTCCTCGCCGTCGTCGCCGCCGTCGTCTCCTTCGTCCAGGGCAGCTGGCTGATCGGCGTCGTCTGGGTGCTGCTGACCGGGCTGTCGTCGAACATGACCTGGTACTACGTGCGGCGCGGCCGGCAGGACACTTCGGTCACCACCTGATCCCGGGCCGGCGCTCGGTGCCCTCCAGGAGGACCCGCCCACCGATCTCCACCCAGCCGTACGGCTGCGGTGCCGTGAGGATCTGCGAGCCCCTGCCCTGGGTGATGTTCAGGGCCCGGCCCAGCCGGTCGGTGAGCAGCAGCGCGGCCGCCCCCGTCGCCTCGTCCTCGTCGATGCCGTCGTCGCGGCCGGGAAAGGCGCGGGCGCGCACCCGCCCCGCCGACTCGTCCTCCCACGCCCAGGCGTAGATCCACTCCCCCGGTGACGGCACCGGCAGGGCGTCCACCTCGGCGGCCGTGGCGTACTGACGCAGGGTGCGCGGCGGGGCCCACTCGGGGCGCGCCTCGATCCAGCTGAACTCCCCGTCCAGCCGGGCGCCGACCACGCCGGCCGGTGTGACCAGTTCGGGCACGTCCAGCAGCCAGGCGGTACCGACGCAGGGGTGGCCGGCGAAGGGCAGCCGCAGGGTGGGGGTGTAGATGTCGACCACCCCGCGCTCGGGGTCGTCGACGAACACGGTCTCGCTGAACCCGAGTTTGGCCGCCAGTGCCTGCCGGTCCGCCCGCTCGGGCAGCACCGAGCCGTCCCGGACGACCCCGAGTTCGTTGCCGTAGCCGCCGTTCGCCGCGCAGAAGACCCGCAGCACGTCGTAATCAGTCACTCCGGCATTGAAGCACTGCGGCGGCGGCCGGGTCGTCACAGGCGTGGAGGACGACGGAGTCGGCCCAGGGGTCGGCCAGTTCCACGTCCTTCGTGGTGGTGCCGAGGCTCGTCACGTCGGCGGTGAGTTCGCCCTTGCCGCCGTCGACCGTCGCCCGGATGTCGCCGAGGGTGAGGTCGCGGCCGTACGTGCCGTTGCTCGCGGTCGTCGTAGAACGCAGCGGCTCCCTTGACCCTCCCTTTACCACCCCTTGGTGGCGGTTTTGGGCCGCCGATATCAAGCCGTATCTGTGATCTTTCTGTGCCTGGTCAATCCTGACCCGGCCGGGTATCAGTGAGGTAAGCCTCATGTAAGTTAGGCCAGCCTCACCACACCTCCCCCGCTTGGAGCCTGCATGCGTGCCGTCCGACTCACCGTCACCGCCGCCGCCACCGCGGCAGCTCTGACCGCCCTCTCGGCCTGCACGGCGAAGAGCGACGCCAAGGGCGGTGACGCGATCCAGGTCACCGCCGCCGACTCCAAGTGCGAGACGTCGGCCAAGTCCGTGCCGGCCGGACACGTCACGCTCGCCATCGAGAACAAGGGCTCCAAGGCCACCGAGGTCGAGATCCTCTTCCCGGACGACCGGATCGTCTCGGAGAAGGAGAACATCGGCCCGGGGACCAAGTACACGCTCACCGCCGAGGTGAAGCAGGGGTCGTACGAGATCGCCTGCCGGCCGGGGATGAAGGGGCACGGGGTCCGGCAGAAGCTGACCGTCACCGGCTCCGGCGCGGTCGCCAAGCGCAACCCGACGCTCGACAAGGCCGTCGCCGACTACCGCGAGTACGCGCAGGAGCAGGCCGACGCGACGATCCCGAAGGTGGAGACGTTCGTCAACGCCATCAAGGCGGGGAACATCGAGGCCGCCAAGAACGCCTACGCCCCCTCCCGCGTCGGCTGGGAGACCACCGAGCCGATCGCCGAGTCCTTCGGGGACATCGACCCCAAGACGGACACCCGCGCCGACGGCCTGGAGAAGGGCCAGAAGTGGACCGGCTGGCACGCGCTGGAGAAGGCGCTGTGGCAGGACAAGAAGATAGGCACCGAGCAGAAGACCCTCGCCGACGAGCTGCTCACCGACCTGAAGGACTGGCAGAAGCGGGTCGGCAAGGCCGAGATCACCCCGACCTCCATGGCCAACGGTGCCAAGGAACTCCTCGACGAGGTCGCCACCGGCAAGATCACCGGTGAGGAGGACCTCTACTCGCACACCGACCTCAGCGACTTCAAGGCCAACGTCGACGGCGCGCAGAAGGCGTACGAGCTGCTCAAGCCGGTCGCGCAGAAGAACGACGCGGCCCTGACCACCGAGCTGGACAAGCAGTTCACCGCGCTGAACACGCTGCTCGACAAGTACCGCACGACCGCCACCTCGGACGGCTTCGTGTCGTACGACAAGGTCACCAAGGCCCAGCGCAAGGAACTGTCCGACGCCGTCAACGCCCTCGCGGAGCCGCTGTCCAAGCTCGCCGCGACCGTCGTCAAGTAAGGGGCGGGTCATGGCCGAGAAATCCAATCCCTCGCGGCGCGCGCTCATCGGCTGGGGCGGGGCCGGGCTCGCGCTCGGCGCCGCCGTGGCCGGAGGCGCGGTGGCGATGACCGAGGCCGGCGACGACATGGACCCGGCCGCCGCCGACGCCGGTGGCGCGGTGGAGTTCCACGGCGCCCACCAGGCCGGTATCGCGACCGCCGTCCAGGACCGGCTGCACTTCGCCGCGTTCGACGTGAAGACCGACGACCGGGCCGAGTTCGTCCAGCTGCTGAAGGACTGGACGGCCGCGGCCCGGCGGCTGACCGCCGGGAAGGCGATCGGCGACGGCGCTTACGGCGGACTCGCCGAGGCACCCCCGGACGACACCGGCGAGGCGCTCGGGCTGAAGCCGAACCGGCTGACGCTGACGATCGGCTTCGGGCCCTCGTTCTTCGAGAAGTTCGGGCTCGGGGACAGCCGCCCGGCCGCCCTGGTCGATCTGCCGCAGTTCCCGGGCGACAACTTCGACGCCGCCCGCACCGGCGGCGACCTGTGCGTCCAGGCCTGCGCCGACGACCCCCAGGTCGCCGTGCACGCCATCCGCAACCTCGCCCGGATCGGCTTCGGCAAGGTCGCCATCCGCTGGTCCCAGCTCGGTTTCGGCAAGACGTCCTCGACCACGCCGGACGCCCAGACCCCGCGCAACCTCATGGGGTTCAAGGACGGCACCCGCAACATCGCGGGCACCGAGACCGACCGGCTGAAGAAGTTCGTGTGGGTGGGCGACGGCGACGGTCCGGCGTGGATGAGCGGGGGGTCGTACCTCGTCGCCCGGCGCATCCGGATGAACATCGAGACCTGGGACCGGACCTCGCTCCAGGAGCAGGAGGACGTCTTCGGCCGGGACAAGGGCGAGGGCGCCCCGGTCGGCAAGGCCAAGGAGCACGACGCGCCGTTCCTGAAGGCGATGAAGCCGGACGCCCATGTGCGGCTCGCACACCCCGACTCCAACGACGGGATCACCATCCTGCGCCGGGGCTATTCGTTCACCGACGGCACGGACGGGCTCGGCCGGCTCGACGCGGGCCTGTTCTTCCTGGCCTACCAGCGTGACGTACGCAAGGGGTTCATCCCGCTGCAGCGCAGGCTGTCGGCGTCCGACGCGCTCAACGAGTACATCCAGCACGTGGGTTCGGCGGTCTTCGCGGTCCCGCCCGGCGTCCGGGACAAGGACGACTGGTGGGGCCGGACGCTGTTCTCCGAGTCCTCCAAGGGGGCGTGAGCCGTGTTCTCCAACTATCTGATCGGGCTGCGCGAAGGCCTTGAGGCCTCGCTCGTCGTCTGCATCCTCATCGCCTACCTGGTCAAGACCGGACGCAGGGACGCCCTGCGGCCGATCTGGACCGGCATCGCCGTGGCGGTGCTCATCGCCATGGGCTTCGGCTGCGCCCTCGAATTCGGCTCCCAGGAGCTGACGTTCCAGGCGCAGGAGACGCTCGGCGGGTCCCTGTCCATCGTCGCGGTCGGTCTGGTGACCTGGATGGTGTTCTGGATGCGGCGCACCGCCCGGCACCTCAAGGCGGAGCTGCACGGCAAGCTGGACGCGGCCCTCGCGATGGGTACCGGCGCACTGGTCGCCACCGCCTTCCTCGCCGTGGGCCGCGAGGGCCTGGAGACCGCCCTGTTCGTGTGGGCGTCCGTGCACGCGGCCAGCGACGGCACCCCGCGCCCCCTGATCGGCGTCGCCCTCGGCCTGGCCACCGCGGTCCTGCTCGGCTGGCTGTTCTACCGCGGCGCCCTGCGGATCAACCTCGCCAAGTTCTTCACCTGGACCGGCGGCATGCTGGTCGTGGTCGCCGCCGGCGTGCTGGCGTACGGCTTCCACGACCTCCAGGAGGCCGACCGGATCCCGGGCCTGACCAACCTGGCCTTCGACATCAGCGACACCATCCCGCCGGACAGTTGGTACGGCACCCTCCTCAAGGGCGTCTTCAACTTCCAGCCCGACCCGACCGTGCTCCAGGTCACGGTGTGGCTGCTCTACCTGATCCCGGCGCTCGCGTTCTTCTTCGCCCCGGTAGGGTTCGGCTCCGGGAAGGGGAAGGTGAAGGCACCTGATGACGCACCTGACGACCAGGGATCGCGGTCCTCGACGGCTCCGCAGACTCCGCAGGCGTGATCGGAACGCGCTTCTGGCGGTCTCGCTGACCGCCATGTCGCTGACGGCGAGCGGATGCGTGGTGGTGCACGGGGAGCGCGAGGTGCTCCCCACCACCACCCGCGCCGAGGCCGCCAAGGCCCTGAAGCAGTTCACGGACGCCTACAACAAGGCCGACGAGGCCTACGACGGCTCCCTGGACGCCGACTACACGACCGGCGCCCTCGCCGACATCGACTCCGCGCGTCTGAAGGCCGGGCACGTGAACAGCCCGAGCGGCAACTCCGGCCACTCGGCGCTGGAGTTCGACGACGTCACCTACACCATCCCCAAGAAGGCCGGCTGGCCGCGCTGGTTCCTCGCCGACGCGCACGGCAACAAGGGCGGCGACGACCGCTGGCTGCTGGTCTTCACCCGCAACAGCCTCTCCGAGCCGTTCCAGGTGGCCTATCTGACGCTGGTCGCGCCGGACGCCGTACCGAAGTTCACGACCGACAAGGACGGCTGGGCCGAGGCCGTGTCGGCCAACAGTGCCCAACTGGCCGTCTCCCCCACCGACCTGGCCCAGGACTACGCCACGTACCTGAAGAGCGGCGGTGCCGTCTTCGCGGACGGCGCGCACACCAGCGGCTGGCGCACGGACCGCAAGAAGTCGACCAAGCCGGGCCTCGCGACCCAGTACATCGACGAGCCGCTGACCAACGGCGGCTACGCGCCGCTCGCCCTGCGCACCGCCGACGGCGGCGCGATGGTGTTCTTCACCACCCGCTACTACGCCAAGGAGACGGCGGCCGCGGGCACTTCGGTGCCGACGCCGAACCAGGACGTGAAGGCTCTCACCAAGGGTGAGATCAAGCAGTCGCTGACCATGGAGTTCGTCTCCAACCAGGTCGCCCTGGACCCGGCGGGCACCGGGAAGGTCTCGGTCCTGGGCCGCATCCAGGGCCTGACGTCCGCAGAGGGTTCCTGACCTAACGGCGGACCGGCCAGGCGGCACCCACCTGGTCGGACTCCTCGTCGGCGTGCCGGGCGCCGGCGTCGGTGAGGATCTCCAGGAGGGTCAGCGGGTCGGGCAGCGGGTGCTCGGGGCCGCGCACCCAGCGCACCCGCCGGTCGCCGTCACCGGGCAGCCGGGCGGGCGGCACGAGCACGTACGACCCCCGGCAGTGCCAGCGCAGGCCGGGGTGCTCGTCCATGGTCTCGGGGCGGCAGTCCAGCTCGCACGGCCACCACTCGTCCTCGTCCTCGGGGGTGCCGCGGGTGAGGGTGAAGAACAGCATGCGGCCGTCGTCGCTCTCGGCGACCGGACCGACCTCGACGCCGTTCGCGAGCAGCCGCTCCAGCGCCTGCCGGCCGGCCTCCACGGGGACGTCCAGGACGTCGTGCGTCATGCCGGTCGCGGTGATGAAGTTGGCCTGCGGCTGGTGCCGGGCCCAGCGCTCGACCTGGGCGCGGTCGGTGGTGGACTGCGTCTGCCACGCGAACGACACGGGGTGCCGGGCCGGGGTGGGACAGCCGACGCGGTCGCAGGAGCAGCCGTAGCCGGGGGCGGGATGCGCGGCGGGGGCCAGCGGGAGGCCCGCCTCGGCAGCGGCGAGCAGCAGGGCCGCACGGCTGTCGTCGTCGGTGGCGGCGGCTTCCCTGGGTCGCCGTCCGAGCAGCCACTGGGAGAGCTTGGTCTGCCGGCCACTACGGCCGCGGAACGTCCCGCTCATGTATCGCCTCGCCTCGCTGTGGTCCCGACAGCATGCCTTATCGTCCCATCTGGGCGTGAAGGGGGGTACGCGAGGGTCGAGAACCCGGGCGGGACAAGGGGCGGGAAGGCCTCACCGGGGCGATAGGTGGTGGCAGGCGTGACGCCTGCACACTGAAGCGATGAAGACTCGCGGGAGTTAGACCCTCTCGCTGGAGCGATAAACACTCGCGGGAGTTACTTACGCGCCGTTACCCGCCCTCACGCTGGAGCGATGAAGACTCGCAGGAGTTACACCCTCACGCTGGAGCGATAAACACTCGCGGGAGTTACGCCCTCGGACCGGGCGGCGGCCACTCGTCGCCCCAGTCCGCGTCCCGCGCCGCCTTGTACAGGTCGCCGTGGCGTTTGGTGACCGTCGTCCGGCGCAGCTGCTCGTCGCTCTCGCACAGGTCGAGGAGGACCTGGCCCTTGCGGATCTGCGGGCGCCGGACCACCCGGGCCGGCGCCGGGGCGGCCGGCAGGCGGGTGGCGGCCACGTAGCTGAACTTCTCGTCCTCGTAGGGCAGTGATCCGCCCTTGACCTGCCGGTGCAGGGAGGAGCGGCTGACCCGGGCCGAGAAGTGGCACCAGTCCGTGCCGGCGACGATCGGGCAGGCGGCGCTGTGCGGGCAGGGCGCGGCGACGCGGAAGCCGGCGGCGACCAGGCGGTCGCGGGCCTCGATGACCCGGGCGTAACCCGCCGGGGTGCCGGCCTCGACGATGACGACGGCCTGTGCGGCACTCGCGGCGGCGTCGACGAGGGCGGTACGAGCGGCCTCGTCGAGTTCGTTGAGGACGTACGACACCGTGACCAGATCAGTGCTCTCGATGGTGAGCGCCGCTCCGATCCGAGAGCGCCGCCACACCGCCTCCCGCAGCTCCGGGTTGGCCGCGGCGATCTCCCGGCCGAGGGCCAGCGCCGGCTCGGCCCAGTCGAGGACGGTCACCGGGCGCACCCCGGCCCAGGTGTCGGTCACCGCCCAGGTCGCCGCGCCCGTCCCGCCGCCGACGTCCACATGGCTCCCCGGCACCCAGCCCTCCGGCGCCGCGTCGGCGAACGCCGCCAGCGCCGCCCGTACCGCCTCGAAGGTGGCCGGCATCCGGTAGGCCGCGTAGGCCACCACGTCCGCGCGGTCCCGCAGGATCGGCGCGTCGGTCGGGGTGGCCCCCCGGTAGCTGGCGATCAGCCGCTCGACGGCTCCGGCGGCCTGCTTGGGAGGAAGGCCGTCGAGGAGTTCGGCGAGCGTGGCACGGAGCCGGTCGGCCGGGGATGCGGGGTGGTTCACCCGGCGATTGTAGGGGGCTCCGGCGCCACGCCGACCGCCCGCCGGCCCGCACCCTCACACCCCCGACGGGCTGAGGAACACCGCCCTCGCCAGCCGGGTGGCCGCCGCCGCTCTCGGGGCGCTGTCGCCCGGCCGCCGCCGTGGATGCACGGTGTTGGCCAGCAGGACCAGGAACGTGTCCGTGGCCCGGTCCAGCACCAGGCTCGTCCCCGTGAACCCGGTGTGCCCGGCCGCGCCCCGGCCCGCCAGTTCGCCCATGAACCACCGCTGATCCACCAGGAACCCCAGACCGGGCGGGGCCAGCAGCAGGTCCACGAAGTCGGGGCCGAGGATGCGCGCCGGGCCGTACGCACCGCCGGCCAGCAGCGCCCGGCAGAAGACGGCCAGGTCCCGGGCCGTGGAGAACAGGCCCGCGTGCCCGGCCACCCCGCCCAGCGCCCAGGCGTTCTCGTCGTGCACGACACCTCGCAGCATGCCCCGGTCCGCCTTGGCCCACGGCCGCCGCTGGTACTCGGTGGCGGCCGCGCCGGGGCAGGGGCCGAAGTCGGTGGCGGTCATGCCGAGCGGGCGGGTGATGCCCTCGCGGACCAGGACGTCGAGGGTGCGGCCGGTGATCCGCTCCAGGACGAGCTGGAGGAGGAGCATGTTGAGGTCCGAGTAGCGGTAGGCGCCGGGCGCGCTGCTCGGGGCCTCGGCACGGAGCAGGTCGAGGCGGGCCGCGTCGTCGGGGCAGTCGTGGAGCGGGAGTTCGGGGCGCAGACCGGAGGTGTGGGTGAGGAGCTGGCGGACGGTGATGCCGTGTACGGCGACCGCCCGGAAGTCGGGGAGGTAGGCGCCGACCCGGGCGTCGATGCCGAGGGTGCCGCGTTCGAGTTGCTGCACGGCGGCGACCGCGGTGAAGAGCTTGGTGAGGGAGGCCAGGTCGAAGGGGGTGTCGACGGTCATCGGGACCCGGGCCGCGGGCAGCAGTTCGACACCGGCGTCGGCCTCGGGGTCGTACGCGGACCAGCGCACGGCCCAGCCGACCGCCTGCTGTACGGCGATCACGGGACCGCGTCCGGCGACCACCACCGCTCCGGCCGCCCAGGGCCGCTCACCGGCGGTGAGGGCATGCACTTCGCGCACGAGGTGCCTGAGTTCCGCGGGGTCGAGCCCGGCCCGTTCCGGTGTCTCGACGCGCAGTCTCGGTACGCTCAGCTCCCCACTCCCTCCATCCCCGCACGTGTGTTCCCACGTGTTCTCCAGGGACGGCACATTCCCACGAAGCAGGCCAGTGCCACCAGTGCCCCCGCCAGTTGGACGATCGCCATGGGCACGGCGGTTCTCTCCCCGGCGATCCCGACCAGCGGCGAGGCGACCGCGCCCACCAGGAACGAGGACGTCCCGAGCAGCGCGGACGCGGTTCCGGCGGCGTGCCGGGTGCGCAGCAGGGCGAGGGACTGGGCGTTGGGAAGGGTGAAGCCCATCGCGGACATCAGCACGAAGAGGGCGGTGGCGACGGGGGCGAGACCGACCGGGCCGAAGACCCCGGCCGACATGAGGAGCAGGGCGGTCGCGGCGAGCACGGTCACGGCCAGGCCCGCGCCCAGCACCCGGTCCAGGCTGACCCGGCCGACCAGCACCTTGCCGTTGACCTGCCCGGCGATCACCAGCCCGACCGAGTTGAGCCCGAAGAGCAGGCTGAAGGTCTGCGGGGAGGCGCCGTAGATCTCCTGGACGACGAAGGGCGAGGCCGATATGTAGGCGAAGAGCGCGGCGAAGGCGAAGCCGCCGGCGAGCATGTAGCCGGTGAAGGGCAGGTCGGCGAGCAGGGTGCGCATGGCGCGGACGGCGGCGGCCGCTCCCCCGGCGTGCCGGTCGGCCGCCGGCAGGGTCTCCGGGAGCTTCGTCCACACCGTCGCGGCGAGGACCGCGCCGACGGCCGTCAGGACGACGAACACGCCCCGCCAGTCCGTCACCCGCAGGATCTGCCCGCCGATCAGCGGGGCGACGATCGGGGCCACTCCGGAGACCAGCATCAGGGTGGAGAAGAACCGGGCCATCGCGACACCGTCGTAGAGGTCGCGTACGACGGCCCGGGCGATGACTATGCCGGCCGCGCCCGCGAGGCCCTGGGCCAGGCGGAAGGCGACCAGCGTCTCGACGTTCGGCGCGAGGGCGCACAGGGCGGTGGCGGCGACGTAGACGGCGAGGCCGGCCAGCAGCGGGCGGCGGCGGCCCCAGCGGTCGCTCATCGGGCCGACGACCAGCTGGCCGAGGGCCATGCCGGCGAGGCAGGCGGTGAGGGTGAGCTGGACGGTCGCGGCGGGGGCGTGCAGGGAGCGGGTGACCTCCGGCAGGGACGGGAGGTACATGTCCATCGCCAGCGGGGGTGTCGCGGTGAGCGCGCCGAGGACCAGCACCAGCAGCAGACCGGCGCGGCGGGCGGTGGGGTTGGTCGTGGGGCCTACGGCGGTGTCCTGGGCGTCCGGCGTCGGTGGTGCCGGCCGCTCCGGCATCTGGCGCATGTGTCCCCCCGCTGCTTCAGTTCCCGGCGGTCTCGCCCTGCGGATCCACCCTTGATGAACCCCGATGTCCGCCGCCTATGCTCTCAGCTCGTACGGACTGCCTGGAAACACATGAGCGAGGGTGGGGCTGCCGGGATGGCTGAGCAGAGTGTGCGGTGGGGGATCCTGGCGACCGGCGGGATCGCGGCCGCGTTCGCGGCGGACCTGGTGGATCTGCCGGACGCGGAGATCGCGGCGGTGGCCTCGCGGTCGGCGGAGTCGGCGGAGGCGTTCGCGGAGCGGTTCGGGATCGGGCGGGCGTACGGCGACTGGGAGTCGCTGGCCCGGGACGAGGACATCGATGTCGTGTACGTCGCCACTCCGCACTCGGCACACCGGGCGGCCGCCGGGCTGTGCCTGGAGGCGGGGCGGAACGTGCTGTGCGAGAAGGCGTTCACGATCGACGCCCGCGAGGCCGGGGAACTGGTGGCGCTGGCGAAGGAGCACGACCGCTTCCTGATGGAGGCGATGTGGATGTACTGCAACCCGCTGGTGCGGCGGTTGAAGGCGCTGGTCGCGGACGGGGCGATCGGCGAGGTGCGGACCGTGCAGGCGGACTTCGGGCTCGAGGGCCCGTTCCCGCCGGCGCACCGGCTGCGGGACCCGGCGCTGGGCGGCGGCGCGCTGCTCGACCTGGGGGTGTACCCGGTGTCGTTCGCGCATCTGCTGCTGGGCGAACCGGACGGGCTGTCGGCGCGAGCGGTGCTCTCGGATGAGGGCGTCGATCTCCAGACGGGTGCGCTGCTCTCCTGGGAGAGCGGTGCTCTCGCGGCGGTGCACTGCTCCATCGTCGGCGGCACCGGCACCACCGCCTCGGTCACCGGTTCCCGAGGCCGGATCGACATCCCGGACGGCTTCTTCAACCCCGAACGCTTCGTCCTGCACCGCGACGGCCGCGACCCCGAGGAGTTCGCCCTGGACCCGGCTGACGGCCCCCGCAACACCCTCCGCCACGAGGCCCGGGAGGTCATGCGCGCCCTGCGGGCCGGCGAGAAGGAGTCCCCGCTGGTCCCGCTCGACGGCACCCTCGCCGTCATGCGGACCCTGGACACCCTCCGGGAGTTGATCGGCGTCCGCTACGCGGGTGAGGCGTGACCTGAGGAGCCGCACTCCCTAGGCTGCGGCTCCATGAACGCCAAGCAATCGAAGATCGCGGTGGTCACCGGCGCCGGTTCCGGTGTCGGGCGGGCCGTGGCCGTGGAACTGCTGCGGGCCGGCTGGTCGGTGGCGCTGGCCGGCCGGCGGCCCCGGACGCTGGAGGAGACGGCGGGGCTGGTGCCCGAGGGCGCCTGCCTCGTCGTACGGACGGACGTGGCGCAACCGGAGGACGTGGCCGGGCTGTTCGCGGCGACCGTGGCGCGGTTCGGGCGGGTGGACCTGCTGTTCAACAACGCGGGGACGTTCGGGCCCGGCGGGGTGCCCGTGGAGGATCTCGCCTACGAAGCGTGGCGGCATGTCGTGGACACCAACCTCAACGGGGCGTTCCTGTGCGCGCAGGCGGCGTTCCGGCAGATGAAGGAGCAGGAGCCGCAGGGCGGGCGGATCATCAACAACGGGTCCGTCTCGGCGCACACGCCCCGCCCGAACTCCGCCCCCTACACCGCGACCAAACACGCGCTGACCGGCCTCACCAAGTCACTGTCCCTGGACGGGCGGCCGTACGGCATCGCGGTCGGGCAGATCGACATCGGCAACGCGGCCACGGACATGACGTCCCGGATGCAGACCGGCGCCCTCCAGGCCAACGGGGAGATGGCTCCCGAACCCGTGATGGACGTGGCCGATGTGGCGCGTACCGTCCGGCACATGGCCGAGCTGCCCCTGGCGGCGAACGTGCAGTTCGCGACGGTGCTGGCGACGACGATGCCGTACGTGGGCCGGGGCTGAACCGCCGTTCGGCCCGGCACTCCGCACAACCGGAATTCAAACATCCGCGGTATTGCGGCCGGTAACGCGCCTATGCTCAACTTTCCTCCACCAGAACTTCACAGTTGAGGCTCTGGTGTTCCGCCGACCACATCGAGGGGGGAGGCGGCAGCCGTCCCACCGGACCGGATGGGGGGTGGGCCCGTGCGGGACCGCGGGTACGCACCGGTGGGTGGGACGGCTGCCGCGTGACGTCAACTCGCAGGTATGTCGGCCGAGTCGGCGCCGGCCGCCCGGCGACGCCGGCGCAGCGCCCAGGCCCCCGCACCCAGCAGCGCGAGCGTTCCCGCGCCGCCCTCCGCGAGCCGCCACGGCGACGGTCCGGACGGCCCCGAACCGGCCGCTGCCCCCGTCCCGGCCGCTCCCGCGGCGCCCTTGGCCGTGCTCGGCGACGGGCTCGCGCTCGCGCCGCCCTCGCTCAACGGGTCGACCAGCATGCCCACCGCCTGCGCCGAACTCCCCCTCCCGAAGCCCCAGTCGAGCAGCGCGGCGGTCTCCTCGTAGACGGCGTTGCTGCCACTGTCGGGGTGCATCACCGTGACCAGCAGGGTGCGTCCGCCCCGGGTGGCACCGCCGGTGAAGGTGTTGCCGGCGTGACTGGTGTAGCCGTTCTTGACGCCGAACAGGCCCTTGTAGACGCCGAGTCCCCAGGAGCCGGTGAGCAGGCGGTCGGTGTTCTGGATCTGGAAGGTCTTCTTGCCGCCCGCAGGGAAGTCCGCGGTCCTGGTCCCGCAGTAGCCCCGGAAGTCGTCGTCCTTCAGCCCGTGCCGGGCGAAGAGGGTCAGGTCGTAGGCGGAGGACAGCTGACCGGGGTGGTCGAAGCCGTCGGGGCTGACCACGTGGGTGTCCAGGGCCTGCAGGTCGGCCGCCCTGGCCTGCATCTCGGCGACGGTCTTCGCGATGCCGCCGTTCATGTGGGCGAGGACGTGCACGGCGTCGTTGCCGGAGCGCAGGAAGACGCCCTGCCACAGCTGCTCGACGGTGTAGGTGATGCCGGGCTTGATACCGACCAGGCTGGAGCCGGCCGGGACGTCGGAGATGTCGCTGTCCTTGACCCGGTAGCGCTCGGTGCGCTCGAACTTCTTCAGCACGGTGTCCGCGAACAGCATCTTCAGCGTGGACGCGGGCGCCAGGCGCCGGTGCGCGTCGTAGGAGGCCAGCACCTCTCCGCTCGCGCAGTCGGCGAGCAGCCAGGCATGGGCGGTGATCTTCTTGGGAAGGCCGGTGGCACCGCGCACCTGGACGCCGCCGCGGGCGAGTCGCTCGCCACCTATGACGGTGGTCGCGGAGGCAGGGGTGGCGGCTGCCAGCGGGAGGGCGGCAGCCGTCAGCCCGAGGGCGGCACGCCGGGTGAGCCGAGAAGAATCGCGCATCCCGGGACCGTACACCGACCGCACCAGGGGTTACCTGGCAGTACCCCCTCGGCGGCGGAGGAATTTGCCGTCTTATGAAAGTTTGATAAGACCTTCCCGTTTCTCAGCTCTGACACATCTTTTACCCAGGCCGACTCAAAGGTTTCTCCCTAGCTTGAGCTCGCGTCCACAGCGGGCGCCAAGAACCTTCGAGGAACGGGATGTTTGGCATCTATCTCAAGCGCGAGCTGGGCCGTAGAAAGAAGGCGGCCCTGGTCATCGCACTGGGTCTGGCGCTCGGAATCGCGCTGGTCATCACGGTCAACTCGGTGTCGGCCGGCATGACCCAGGCGCAGGACAAGGTCCTCAAGTCGCTGTACGGCCTCGGTACCGACATGACGGTCACCAAGGCCCGTACGGCACCGACCTCGGGCAGCTCCGGCGGCCCGAACTTCAAGTTCGGCGCCAAGTCCAGCAGCAGCTCCACGCAGAGTTCGGACCGGGTGCAGACGCAGGGAGGTCAGGCCCTGAAGTCGACCCTGGTCACCAAGGTCGACGCGCAGAAGGGCGTGGAGAGCGCGGTCGGAGCGCTCTCCCTGAACGTCACCAAGGTCAACGGCTCCTTCACCCAGGGCAAGGCGCAGAGCTCCAGCGGGAGCGGCAACAGCGGCGGCCAGGGCCAGCCGGGCGGCGGCACCTCCACCGGCCAGCCGCAGGTCCAGGGCGGCGGCGCCAACTTCAACGTCAACAGCTACTCCGTCGTCGGCGTCGACGTGGCCCACCAGGGCCTCGGCCCGCTGTCCTCCATGAAGATCACCTCCGGCAAGACCTTCACCTCGGCGCAGACCAGCACCAAGGTCGCCGTGGTCAGCAAGTCGTACGCCAAGGAGAAGAAGTACAAGGTCGGCTCGACCTTCAAGATCTCCAGCACCAAGTTCACCGTCATCGGCATCGCCACCCCGGACAGCAGCGAGTCCGACACCGACCTCTACATCCCGCTCAAGCCGGCGCAGACCCTCGGCGACGCCAAGAACCAGGTCACCACGATCTACGTCAAGGCGACCGACTCGAAGCAGATCTCCACGGTGAAGAAGGAGATCACCTCCAACATCTCCGGTACGACGGTCACCACCTCCGCCGACCTGGCGTCCACCGTCTCCGGTTCCCTCTCCACCGCCTCCAGCCTGGCGACCAGCGTCGGCAAGTGGCTGTCCATCGCCGTCCTGGTGGCGGCCTTCCTGGTGGCGGCGCTGCTGACCTCCTCCGCGGTCTCCCGCCGGGTGCGTGAGTTCGGCACCCTGAAGGCGCTGGGCTGGCCCTCCCGGAACGTCACCCGGCAGGTCGTCGGCGAGTCCATGGTCAACGGCCTGATCGGCGGCGCCCTCGGGATCGCCCTCGGCGTCGGCGCGGCCTACGCGGTCACCGCGATCAGCCCGAAGCTGACGGCCCAGCTGGGCAGCACCGGCGGCGGCGGTGGCGGCATGGGCGGCGGCCCGGGCGGTGGCGGCGGCCCCGGCCAGCAGGCCACCCAGAACACCCTGGAGATCGCGCTGACCGCACCCGTCTCCCTCACCACCATCGCGCTCGCGGTCGGCCTCGCGGTCACCGGAGGTCTGATCGCCGGCGCGATGGGCGGCTGGCGCGCCTCCCGGATGCGCCCGGCCGACGCCCTGCGCAGCGTCTCGTAGCACCGGCAGTCCCCCTCGGACCGGGGCGCCGCTTCCGATCCCCCCGGGACGCGGCGCCCCACCCCACTCACCACCCAGTGGAGAACCCATGTACAGACTCACCGGAGTCACCAAGCGCTACACCCGGGGCAAGGAGACGGTCGAGGCGCTGCGCGGCATCGACCTGACCATCGAGGACGGCGACCAGCTCGTCATCCAGGGCCCGACCGGCGGCGGCAAGTCGACGCTGCTCCAGATGATCGGCGGGCTGGACCGGCCGACCGAGGGCAGTGTCGAGCTGGACGGCGTCGACCTCGCGCGGATCAGCGAGGCGAAGCTGACCCGGCTGCGGGCCGAGAAGATCGGCATCATCTTCCAGTCGTTCAACCTGATCCCGACGCTCACCGCGCAGGAGAACGTCGAGACGGCCCTGGTGCCGCTCGGCGTGAAGCCGGCCGAGCGGCGCGAGCGGGCGGCGGAGGCGCTGCGCTCGGTGGGCCTGGGCGAGCGCCTCACCCACGCCCCCGCCGAGCTCTCCGGCGGCCAGCAGCAGCGGGTCGCCATCGCCCGTGCGCTGGTGAAGAAGCCGAAGGTACTGCTCGCCGACGAGCCCACCGGCAACCTCGACGAGGGCACCCGGGACGACATCATGGGCCTGCTGGAGGGCCTGTGGCACGAGTACGGGCTGACCTTCATCATGGTCACCCACGACTCCTCCATCGCCCGCCGCGCCCCGCGCCTGGCCACCATCAAGGCCGGCCAGATCACCCTCACCGAGCAGGGCCGCGGACAGCAGTACGCGCAGCAGGCCGCGGGCCACGACGGCCCGCAGCAGCAGGGCTACGGCCGGCAGCCGCACGTGCAGCAGCCTTACGTGCAGCAGCAGTACGGCGGCGGACCGGGCTACTGACCCGTCCGCGGGGGCCGTTCAGCGCCCGAGCAGCCGGTCGATCTCGGCCACCTGCCCGGCGGTGAGCGGCCCCTTCGCCATCGCCCCGGCGTTCTCCTCGGCCTGGGCGACGGACCGGAAGCCGGGGATGGGGACCGTGCGCGGGCTGCGGGCCCAGATCCAGGCGAGCGCACCCTGCGCCAGGGTCCGGCCGCCGCCGGTGAGGACGGCCCGCAGCGCGTCGACCCGCACGACCCACTCGGGATCGGCGCCGTCCCCGTCCCCGAACCCGGGCAGCCAGGCCGGCGGCCTGCTCCGGATGTCCCCCGCACCGGCCGCCTGCCGCCGCCCGCCGAGCAACCCCATCGCGAGCGGGCTGCGGTTGACGGCGGCAAGACCCAAGTCCTCCGCGACTCGCAGGAGTTCGGGTGCGTCCTGGAGCACGTTGAGGGCGTGCTGCACGGCCGTACAGTGCGGGCCCTCGGCGAAGACGGCGGCACGGGCCGGGTCGTCGGTGCTCCAGCCGTAGGCGCGGATGAGCCCCTCCGCCACCAACTCCTCGCAGACATCGCGCAGTTCGGCGGCGCGGGCCGGGTCGGCGTCGGAGAGGTGCAGCTGGTAGAGGTCGACGTGGTCGGTGCCGAGGCGGCGCAGCGACGCGGTGAGGGCGCGGCGCACGTAGGCCGGGGAGTCGTCGCTGCCGGTGAGTGTGCGGGTCTCCTCGTCGAAGACGTTGCCCCACTTGGTGGCGACGACGACGTCGTCCCGGCGCTTGCCGAGGGCGCGACCGAGGACGCGCTCGCTGTGCCCGGCGCCGTAGGTGTCGGCGGTGTCGAAGAAGGTGACGCCGAGGTCGAGGGCGCGGTGGACCGCCCGTACGGACTCCTCGTCGTCGACCTTGCCCCAGCCGAGCGGCTGCCCGGTGCCGTCCTGCCACTCGCCGCCGATGGCCCAGCAGCCGAAGCCGAGCGCGCTGACCTCGATGCCGGATCGTCCCAGGGTCCTGGTGGTGCTGTAGCTGTCCATGCCTGAGGACGCTAGGAGTTGAAGTGCACGCGAGGGCAAGGGGGCGGACAAGGAGAGCGAGGCGGCGGACAAAGGGCCGGAAAGGGAGCGGACAAAGGGGCGGATGAGGGGGCGGTCAGGCCTGCCCGGTCTCGAAGCGGGAGATACGGCCGTCGTCCTCGACCGTGAAGTTCCAGCGGGTGACCATCTCGCCCCAGGTGTCGTTGCGGTAGTGGGCGACGAGGGAACGGCCGCCGTTGGACTCGTTGTCGACGTCGAGGTGACCGTTGGAGGAGAAGATCTCCCGGTCGATCCACTCGTCGAGGTTCCGGTCGGAGCCGTCGTCCGCCATGGTCGCGTCCGGGGTGAGGAGGCCCAGGAGGCGTTCGCGGTCGTTGCCGTTGACGGCGGTGACGAAGGCCCGGACCGCCGGGTCGCTGAGCTTGGCTGTCTTGATCGTCATGCGAGCCAGCGTCACATCGCGGCCGGGGGTCCGCCACCCGAACGGCGGCGCGGGCGGGCCACCCGGGTGGCCCGGTGCGACGGTGGAGACCTGATCGCACCCCTGGCCGGAGGAGCCACCGTGACCTGCTACGACCGACGTGATGTGGGCCTGCTGCTGCTCCGGCTGGGAACCGGCGGGGTGCTGGCGGCGCACGGCGCGCAGAAGCTGTTCGGCTGGTTCGGCGGGGGCGGGATCGAGGGCACCGGCCAGTTCATGGAGTCGGTCGGGTACGCGCCCGGACGGCAGAGCGCGCTGGCGGCGGGCCTGGCGGAGGCGGGCGGCGGCACTCTGCTGGCGCTGGGCCTGGCGACCCCGGCGGCGGGGGCCGCGGCGGCCGGCGCGATGGCGGGCGCGGCCGCGCTGCACATGCCGAACGGCTTCTTCGCGGCGGAGGGCGGCTACGAGTACGCGGCGAGCCTGGGCCTGGCCGCCGCGGGCCTGGCCGTCTCGGGTCCCGGCCGGCTCTCCCTGGACCACACGTTCGGGCATGTCTTCGACCGGGGCTGGATGGTCCCGGCGGCGCTGGGGGTGACGGCGGCGGTCACGGCGGCGGTGATCGGGGCCCGGAACCAGCGGTTGCAGCGGCGGCGGGAGGGCGAGCAGGAGGCGTTGTTCGAGGAGTAGCGCCAGGTTGGTGCGAGGCAGACTACGGCCCATGAGCGAACAGGACACCCCCGTCACCGCCCCCGTCGCGGCCCCTGTCACCACCGCCGTCGACCGCGTCGCCTCCGTCGCCTCCGTCGACCTGTGGCCCACCGTGGACGATCTCTGGGCACGTCTGGAGGCCACCCGCGTGCACGCCGGACCGGAGGGCGTCCTCCTGCGCATCCTCAAACTCTCCGAGGAGGTCGGCGAGGTCGCCGAAGCGGTTATCGGCGCCACCGGTCAGAACCCGCGCAAGGGCGTGACCCACACCTGGGACGACGTACAGGGCGAACTGTGCGACGTGGCCATCACGGCCCTGGTGGCACTGCGGACGCTGACTCCGCAGGCGCGGGAGGTGTTCGAGGCCCACTTGAAGGGTGTCAGGGACCGGCCACTGGGCCCGTCGGCGTGAAGCCGCTCCCTGACCGGCGCCGGACGGCACGTCGGCTGCGCCTCGCCGCACCGGCAGTGGACGGCGTGCCCGCGGGCCGCCGCGTGCGGCCACGCCCCGGCGCGTTCGCTTGACCTTGCCCCTGGGGGCAGGGTCTAGCGTTTGGGCAGCGAGGTGAACGGCATGAAGATCGGTGAGCTGGCGCGTCGAGCCGACGTGACGACGAAAGCGGTGCGGTACTACGAATCGCTGGGGCTGGTCACGCCCGAGCGTCTCGCGAACGGCTACCGGGACTACGCCGAGGACGACGTGCGCCTCGTGCGGGAGATCAAGACCCTGCACCGGCTGGGCATCCCCGTCGAACGCACCCGGCCCTTCCTGGAGTGCCTGGCCGCCGGGAGCCTGCACGCCGACGACTGCCCCGCCTCGCTGGCCACCTACCGGGAGGCCATCGACGAGCTCACCGAGCGCATCGAGGCCCTCAACGCCCGCCGCTCCACGTTGATCACCAACCTGCAGATCGCGGCCCACCGGGGCAGCGGCGTCGTACCGCCCGAAGGAACCGCGGGTAAGAACTACCTGGCCCTCCCCGCGGACCTGCCGGTCCCCGTGGACGACGGCGCCGCCGCTCACCTGCCCGGCACGGCCATGCCGCCCCTCACCGTGCCGGACACCGCGGGCCGGGCGGTCCGCCTGGACACGCTCGGGCCCCGCCGTACGGTGATCTACGTCTACCCCCTCACCGGCCGCCCCGGCACCGACCTGCCGGAGGGCTGGAACTCCATCCCCGGCGCCCGCGGCTGCACCCCGGAGTCCTGCGGCTTCCGGGACCACTTCCAGGACCTCCTGGAAGCCGGCGCCGGCCGCGTGTACGGGCTGTCCAGCCAGGACGGCGACTACCAGAACGAGGTCGTGGAACGGCTCGGCCTGCCCTTCGGCATGCTCTCCGACCCCGCCCTCGCCCTCGCCGACGCGCTCGGCCTGCCCACCTTCGAGGCCGACGGCGCGAGACTGTTCCGGCGCCTGACCCTCGTCGTCCGCGACGGCACCGTCGAGCACGTCTTCTACCCGGTCTTCCCGCCGAACGAGCACGCCCAGCAGGTCCTGGACTGGCTGCGCGACCACCCGCTGCAAGGCCCCTCGGAGGATCGGCACGCGCCGCGTCGACACACCCACGGATGATTCGTCTGCCGCGGCCACATCCACCACCCGCGTGCGGCGACACCGTCCTGACCGCCGGGGAGCGGACCGCTCACGGTACGAAGATGGTCCGCGTCTCCACCGACCCGTCACTGCTCGTACCGTTCCAAGGAGTTCTCCATGTTCCGCGGCCTCAGCGCCTTCCCCCTCACCCCCACCAGCGAGGACGGCATCGACGAGAACGCCTTCCGCGCCCTCGTCTCCCGCCTCGCCGCCGCCGGCGTCGACTCCATCGGGGCCCTGGGCTCCACCGGCGGCTACGCCTACCTCACCCGCGAGCAGCGCGCCCGCGTGACGGCGCTCGCGGTCGAGGCCGCCGACGGTGTGCCGGTCATGGTCGGTATCGGGGCCCTGCGGACCTCGCAGGTCCTCGCCCACGCCGAGGACGCCCAGAAGGCGGGCGCGTCCGCGGTCCTGCTCGCCCCGATGACGTACCAGCCGCTCACCGACGACGAGGTGTTCGGCCTGTACCAGGACGTCACCCGCGAACTGTCCGTGCCGCTGTGCGTGTACGACAACCCCCGCACCACCCACGTCGACTTCACCGACGAACTCCACGGCCGTATCGCCGAGTTGCCGAACGTCGCCGCCGTCAAGATCCCGCCGGTGCCGGACGACCCGGCCGCCGCGGAGCGGCGCGTGACGGCACTGCGGGCACGGCTCCCCGAGACGGTGAGCATCGGCGTGAGCGGTGACTGGGCGGCGGCCGGCGGTCTGAACGCCGGATGCGAGGCGTGGTTCTCGGTCCTCGGCGGCCTGTTCCCACGAACCGCCCTCGCCCTCACCCGCGCCGCCCAGGCCGGCGACGCCGAGCAGGCCACCGCCCGCTCCGAACGCCTGGAACCTCTCTGGGACCTCAACCGCCGGTACGGCGGCCTGCGCGTGATGTCGGCGGCCGCCGCGCACCTGGGCCTCACCACCGAGCCCAACCTGCCGCTCCCGCTCCGGGGCCTGCCCGCCGACGCCCGAGGCCGGCTGATCACCGTACTGGACGACCTGGACCTCGGAACGACGGCCTGACGGGTCGGCGAGGTCGCCCAGGCGGACGGCTCCGTGCCCCGCCGTGTCGATCAGACCCCGTGAAGCGCGCTGACCGGCGGCGACGGGGCTACCGTGATGACGCATGAGACGCTCGTTGCCCCTGGACGCCGTGCCCCGCCTCACCGGCGCGGCGATCGTCGGAGCGGTGGTCGGCGCGGCCGTGGCGCTGGCGGCCGATGGAGCGCTGGGCGCACTGGCCGCGATCGCCGCGACGGAACTGTCCTTCGTCGTGGCGGGCTGGGCGGTGCTGTGGCCGATGGACGCCACGGCCACCCACCGCAATGCACGGCGTGAGGACTTCCGTCCCGTGACCGATGAACTCGTGGTGGTCGCGGTGGCCCTGTGCGGACTGGCCGCCATCGTGCTGCTGCTCCTGCGCGGCAAGTCCGACCCCGGCCATGTGGCGGCCGCGACCGCCCTGTGCGGCGTCTTCACGGCCTGGGCCGCGCTGCATCTGATGTACGCCGCCCGGTACGCCTACGTGTATTACGAGTCCGCGGGCGGGATCGACTTCAATTCGGACGACCCACCGGCGTACCGGGACTTCTTCTACTTCAGCTACAACCTCGGCATGACCTATCAGGTGTCCGACACCAATGTGTCGAGCTCGGCGATCCGGGCCATCGTGCTGCGTCACACACTGCTGTCCTACGTCTTCGGCACCGGCATTCTCGCCACCGCCATCAATCTCGTCGTGGGAATCGTCAGCGGCTGAGGTGACCGCTCCTGGTCAGGGTCAAGCCGGTGTGGCCAGGGTAGGAAGGATGCGTCGCGCTGACGTGACCGGACGGCAGTCAGGCGGAGTGGGAAGGCAGGGGTGGGCCATGGCGTCGGAGCAGGTCGTCGGAAGCGTGGTGGATGCCGTCGTCGTGTACGACGGGCGTCTGCTGCTGGTGAACGAGAGGGGCGGCTGGGAACTGCCGTCCGGCACTTCTGAACCAGCCGAATCGGCGACGGCCACCGCGGCGCGCCTGGTGTACGAGCTGACCGGTTATCTCGTCGACGGCTCCACGCTGCTACGGCCCACGGGCACGGCTCCGCCGGATACCGCTACGCCGGATACCGCTCCACCGGACGCGCGCTCGTTCGTGGTGTGCCAGCTGTTGTCCGAAACCCCGTCCGCGGAGGCGCGGCTCGACCCGGAGCAGCTCCGGTGGTCCCCGTTCGCGGAAGCCATCGGCGCCGGACTTCCTGGACCCGTGCGTGTCTATCTGAAGGGCCACACGCCCGTGTAGGACGACCGGCCCCTGTGATCACCGCACGGGCCGGGCGTCGGACTCCGCGCCCGCTTCCCCGTCTTGAGGGCGGCACAGCGGCCCGCGCGAACCGTCAGGAGGCCGGCATACGACCGGCGGCGGCCCGCTCCCGGGCGGCGTCGAGCATCCGGCGGGCCTCGACGCGGCTGGCGCGGACCCGCTGCCTGGCGTCACCGTGCGCGACGTCCGCGGTCGCGGCCAGGGCCGCCGCCAGCTCGGCCCGCCCCCGGCTGAGCCGACTGCGCACCGTCCCCACCGGAACCCCGCACGCGAGGGCGACCTGCTCGTAGGAGGCGTCCCCGGCCGAGAAGTAACGCAGCACCAGCGGCATGCGCAGCACCGGGGACAGCTCCGCCATGGCCGCCCATATCCAGTCCCGCACCGCGGTGTGCTCCAGCCACTGTTCCGGACCGGCGCCCGGTGACTGCAGGGGCACTTCCTCCACCGGCCGGACCAGGGCGGAGTGCCGCAGCACGGCCCGACTCCCGTTGCGCACGATCATCCGCAGCCAGGCGCCCACCGCCGCCGGATCGCGTACGTCCCCGATCCGCAGCAGTGCGGTGAGCGCCGCGTCCTGGAGCACGTCGTCGACGTCCGTGCCCGCCCCCAGCAGGCTCAGCGCCACCGCCCGCATGCCCGCCCGGTGCCGCTCCAGCAGCACCCCCAGCGCGGCGACCTCGCCGGACTGGGCCGCCCGCGTCAGTACCGCGTCCTGCACCGACGCGACGTCCGCGGCTTCCCGAAGCATCACGTCCCCTTTTCCGGATCCCGGGCCATGGCGGGCCATGGCGAGCGCGGCGAGGTCGACATTCCAACTTTGACAGGTGGAACGTAGAAGCTCCGTAACCAACATGTCAACACCGGAACGTCGGAGTACGACCTGTCAGCAGTGGAGGGACAGGGGTTAAAGTGCGGGCATGAGCCTTCGCCACGCCCTCTTGGGTCTGCTTGTGTTCCGCCCCGGCAGCGGCTACGACCTGCTGAAGATGTTCAACACCTCGCTCGGCTACGTCTGGCCGGCCAAGCAGAGCCAGATCTACGGCGAGCTGACCAAGCTGGACGCCACCGGCCTGATCAAGGTCACCGACGAGGGCCCGCGGGGCCGCAAGCAGTACTCGCTCACCCCCGCGGGGCACACGGAGGCGCGGCGCTGGCTGGCCGAGACGGAGGAGCACCGGCCGCAGCGCAACCCGATGCTGCTGCAGACGTTCTTCCTGGGACTCCTGTCGCGCGAGGAGGCCGTGGAACGGCTCCTGCGACACGCGGACACCGCCGCGAAGGAGTACGACGCCCTGCTGGCACTGCGCGATTCGGAGGAGTGGGACCGCGACGCGCTGACCGAGTGCGGCCGGCTCGTCCTGGAGCACGGCCTGCGCCAGCGCGTCCTGGAACAGGAGTGGGCCCACTGGGCGGCCGAGCAGCTCCGCGAGGGGCACGTCAAGGGACCGGCCGACCGGCCGGAGGCACCGGAACCGGAGTAGAACCGGTACGGCCCTGCCATACCGGTTCCGGGCGCGTGGGGCGTTGCGGGTGAGCGGGGCGTTGCGGGTGAGCGGGGCGTTGCGGGTGAGCGGGCGGCAGAGTCGGTGGGCGGCCGGGTCAGTGGGAGCGCTCGACGCTCCAGTGCGGCAGCAGTTCGAAGAAGGCGACCGCCTCGCTCCGCCAGCGCGGCCGCCAGCCCTCGGCCACCAGGGCGGCCTGCTCGGCGTGGTCACGCATCCGCGCCCGTAGCCGGCCGGCCACCCCGCGCGCCTCGGCGATCTCCCGGATCGTGTCGATCGTCCCGGCGGTGCAGGCGGGGTCGCCGAGCGCCGCCTCCAGCACGGCCCGCTCCGCCCTGGCGAGGCCGTCGAGCCCGTCTTGCCCATCGAGGGACGACAGCAGCGCGGTCACCACATAGCTGCGCTTCCCGTCACGGATGTCGGTTCCGGTCGGCTTGCCCATCACCTCGCCGTCCCCGAACAGGTCCAGATAGTCGTCCCGCATCTGTGCGCAGATCCCCACCAGGCGTGCGTAGCGGCTCAACTCCCGGTCGTGGCGCTCCGGTTGCGCACCGGCGGCGAGGAGTCCCAGCCGCAGGGGCGCGAGCAGCGAGTAGCGGGCCGACTTGTAGTCCGCCACCTGGTCGATGACCTCGACGACTGGGAGTCCGCCGGTGACATCGCGCTCCAGGTCGATGATCTGGCCGAGGAACGTCTCCGCCGCCGCCCTGGTCTGCGCCTCGATCATGGCCTGCCGTACCGGCGGCGCGGCCTCCGCGTCGAGGAGGACCCGCAGGGACAGGGCCAGCGCGAGGTCGCCCGCGAGCACCGTGAGGCCGAGCGCGGTCCGGGGGCGGCCGGGGAACCGCTCGCGGTAGGCGTAGTAGGTGGAGGGACCGCCTCGGCGGGTGGGGCTGTCGTCGATGAGGTCGTCGTGGATCAGGCCGTGACTGTGCAGGAGTTCGAGGCTCAGGGCCGCCTGCTCCAGTCCCGGCACCGGCCCGTCCGTCACCAGGCGGGCCGCCTCGTTCAGGATCACCACACGGATCCGCTTCCCGCCGCGCAGCGACAGCTCCCTCAGCAGGTGCAGGCACTCCGGGGTGAACCTGCTGAACGAGGGGGTGTCGAGGGCACCGCCCAGGGACTCGAAGTACTCCGCGAAGAGCTTCTCGAAGGCCTGGGTGTGACCGGCGAGACGAGCCGTCAACTGGTCATGGACACCAGCGGTGTCGGGCATGGCGGGGCTCCTGAGGAGGGCGTGCGGACGCGGGTGTCCCATCATGCGCGACGGGATGCCCACCGCCCTGCCGACGGCCGTACCGAACGGGACGCCATGCCCCGGGCGCTGCTCAAGTCGTGCGCCGGGGGCATCGCCGTCGACGGCACTCCCGTCGAGGCGCTCACCTGCCGGCTGGACACCGGCCGCTGCCGGCACACGGTGGCCGGACAGCCGTCGGCATACCGCGCCACCGGAAGCGAGCACCTCGACGGCTCGGCCGTCAGCCTGCTCCGGCCCGGAGACGAACGTCCTGGTCGCCCTGTGCGACTACAGCGAACAGAGCGACCAGAGCGACCAGCCTCTGGTGAAGCACATCAGGGCGACGATCAGCCGGGCGGCTGCGACCTGAGTGCCATCGCGCGGGCAGTCAGCGCAGTCCGGCGAAGAGGTCGTTCTCGGGCAAGGCCGCGCCGGTGGTGTCCTGGACGCGTACGAAGGTCTCGACGCCCATCAACTCGGTGAACCTCTCCTGGCCCATCCTGAGGAAGAAGATGTTCTCGCCCTGGCTGGCGTGCGCGGCCAGCGAGTCGAACTTCTGGCCGCCGAACCCGGTGGTGTCCACCCAGGTGGTGATCTCCTCGTCGGGGAGGCCGATCTCGGCCAGCGCGGCGGCCTCGGCGGGATCCGGCTCCGGCATCTCCTCACCGAACTCGCGCATGACCTCCCCGAACCGCTGCATCGCCGAACGGGGCATCGTCGTCCAGTACACCTTCGACGCGGACTCGGTCATCGCCAGCGCCGCCATCGTGATGCGGTTGGCCTGGATGTGGTCGGGGTGCCCGTAGAAGCCGTTCTCGTCGTAGGTGACGACCACATCGGGCTGGTACTGCCGCATGAGCTCCGCAAGCCGTGCGGCCCCCTCCTCGACCGGCGTCTGCCAGAACGCCCCGGGGGCGTCGTTGGACGGCCAGCCCATCATTCCGGAGTCGCCGTAGCCGAGCATCTCCAGATGACTGATCTTCAAAATCTCACAGCTGGCCTCCAGCTCCCGACGCCGAATCGCGGCGACGGCCGCCGGGTCATGCCCGGGATCACCCGGTTTGACACCCCCCGGCCCGTCACCGCAAGCGCCGTCGGTACAGGTCACGAGGACCGTGCGCACGCCTTCAGCCGCATACCGCGCGAGGACGCCTCCGGTACTCGTGGCCTCGTCGTCGGGGTGGGCGTGCACGGCCATGAGCGTCAAGGGCCGGTCGTTCATAAAACAGTCCTCCTGCTGGGAAATCCTCGGTCTGAGTCCACGGCGGGTACATGGTCGAGCGTCCGCCCCCTAATGAAAGACGACCGAGCACACCGATTTTCATCGCCCTCGCGACACCGCTTCCTCGACCGCTGCAACAGCGCAGGCCGAACAGACTGTTCCCGCCGCACACCGGCAGGTTCCCCGGCCGCCCCGACCAACGCCCGTCGGGGAAGGCCGGAGCACCCGGCACCCGGCACCCAGCACCGGTCTCGCCCCCGTGCCCGCGCCACCGCGCCACCGCGCCACCGCGCCACCGCGCCACCCGGCACAGTGGTGCCCCGTGCCCGTACGGGATCACCAGGTGTGAGCCACGTCCACCACGAGATGGTTGGCCGTCTGGAAGACCCGGAACGGCAGTCGGGCGCGGACGCCCAGTCCGGCCTGGGTGTAGCCCTCGGAGCCGCCTGTGACCTTGAACTCCCGGAACGTCCGGTACCCGGTGACGTCGACGGACGGAAGCGACGGGTAGGGCTGTCCGGTCGCCGGGTCGTAGCGCGGGGCGAACAGCGAGATCTCCAGAATGGCTCCGCCCTTGATCGGAACCACGACGTCGCTGGGGTCCTGGTGCAGCACGTCGACGTAGCGAACCGTGTACCCGATCGGGTCGGCCCCCGTCCCCTGGGCGTCGAAGACCAGCCGGTCGAAGCACTCGTGCTGTCCGGCCCTCACGTCGGTGAGCCGCCGTGAGGCGACAGAGTCACCGCTCTTCTCCAGACTTCCCCACGTCACGCCACAGTCCACGGCCGTCGGCGCGGCCACCGCCGGAACCGTGCCGGCCAGCAGACCACCGCCCGCCAGCATCATCGCGGCCAGTGCAGTACCTATCCGTCGCATGACTACCCCCGGTAGCTCGCGCAGGTGTATGTCTGTCTGTTCAGACCGGCGGCCTTCCGGAAGGTTGTGCGCAGTGGAGCAGCCCATTGCGGCGCAGGGGCCCGTCCAGCACCAGGGGCCCCGTGAGACCTCAGCGCTCCCCGCCTGCGCCGCCGCCTCCGGTTGGGCTGACCCGGTGCCGTCGGTTCTGACCGCACCGCACCACGACTTTCCCTACGGCTTACGCGCAAGCCCACCGTGCTCGGCGACGACCTCCGGGACGCCCGATCCGGGCTCCGGGCGCCACTCCGTCACCGAGACGACACCGGGCTCGACGAGCTCCAGACCGTCGAAGTACGCGGTGATCTCATCGATGGAGCGCAGGTTGTACGGAACGGCGCCGCTGCTGTTGTAGGCGTCCTGGGCCTGCTCGAACACGGGGTCAATGCCACGGGACCCGTCGTTGATGGAGAGATAACTCCCCGAGGGCAGAGCGCCCATCAGGCGGGTGACAATGGAACGGGCCTGGTCGAGGTCGGCGACGTGCCCCAGGATGTTGCTGAGGATGAGCGCGGTGGGACGACCGAAGTCCAGCGTCCTGGCGGCGACTTCAAGAATGCGATCCGGGTCGTTCACGTCGGCATCGATGTAGGCGGTCGCGCCCTCGTCGGTGGAGTAGAGCAGCGCACGGGCGTGGGCGAGCACCATCGGATCGTTGTCGACGTAGACGATCCGCGCCTCGGGAGCGAGTCCCTGGGCGACCTCGTGGGTGTTCTGCGCGGTCGGAAGCCCGGTACCGACGTCCAGGAACTGCCGGATACCCGCCTCGGAAACGAGATACGCGATG
Organism: Streptomyces sp. NPDC007157; assembly: GCF_040634235.1. Classification (NCBI taxonomy): domain Bacteria; kingdom Bacillati; phylum Actinomycetota; class Actinomycetes; order Kitasatosporales; family Streptomycetaceae; genus Streptomyces; species Streptomyces sp. NPDC007157. Next base: position 4,547 of record NZ_JBEYFE010000030.1, on the reverse strand, counting down.
TTGCGACGCAGGAAGCCACGGCTGGAGCGGGCGATGGTGACGATCCCGGGAAACACCTCGGTGTACGCGTCACCGGCCGCCTCGTCGACGGGGTAGTTGTCCTTGCCGCCGAGCCAGTAGTTCCAGATACGGGCGGAGTGCGGCACCGACGTGTCGATCTTCTGCTGCTCCGCCGGCTCGGGCGTCGTCACAGGGTCACTCATGAGTCGTGTACGTCCTTCAACCGGGGCGGGGATCATCCGAGGCACATCCTACGATCGAACTCCCTTCTCCGGCTTACCAGTTCACGTCTCCCTTCCACGCGGTCGGGACAGGGGCGCCCGGTTCTCGACCGACCGGAGCCGTTCCACCGACCAAGCCGGTACTCGCTCCTGGAATCGGCCGGTGCCGCCCGCACGACGCGGCCCCGCTCCGCCTCCGTCACCGACCGCGCACCTCGGACGCCCACGTACCCGCCTTGTGAACCTCCGGTCCCTCGACGCGTGTGGCACCGGCCGCGTACAGCAGCCACAGCAGCTCAAGAGATCCGAAGAAGGACTCTCCCCAGCTGTCGACCCAGACGCAGACCCGTGACGGCCCCACCCGGACAATGTCCCAGAACTCCCAGCCGCGAGAATCCTCTTCCGGGTCGAACCGATAGATCCAGTTCTGCAAAGACCAAGGGCCTCCGCCGCTACGGTCTGTGTACGCGGTGCGGCCGTTTCGGGCGAATTCCGGCGGCGGCACCTCACCGTCCCGGACGGAGACCGTCGTGAACCAGTCGGGGAACTCGTCCGTCGGCAGGTCCTCCTCGCCGAACTCCGCCGTGCAGGCCAGGTGGAGGGCGGCCGACAGGACGCGACGTACGCGTAGCGCGTATTCCTCGAGGGTCCCCTCGGACACATCGACGGTGAAAACGGCCAGAACCGGCGGAGCCGACTCGATCGCGGGGCGCTGCCGAACGCGGTCCAGTTCGGCAGCGACACTCTCCTCGCTGTGAATCATCGCACGATCCTATCCGTCCTGTACGACACGTCCGGAGTCCTTGATGATGTTGTCGCGGAGTTCGTTTAGGAGCTTGGCCGGGATTCCGTAGAGGTCCTTCCCCTTGGTCGGATCGGAGATTTCCGGGTACTCCTGGAGCAGGCCTTTCCATTCCGTGCGGGTGAAGGCACCACCGTCAGGATGATCGTCCTTGTTCTGCGGCAGAGCGGACTCACGGATCTTGACCAGGTAGTCTTCAGGGATCTTGAAAGAGACGATCTGGCCGTCGGCACCCCGGTATTCCAGCGTGTGGTTGATATTGCCGCTCATGTTCAGATAGAGCTTTCCCTTACCGGTGATCGTCACCTCGCCGTTCTCACCGATGTGAATCCGCTGGCTCAATGGGTGGTCGGTCTGTTTGCGGTAGACCGAGATCAGATCCTCGCCGCACTCCTCAAGACCGAGCGGATCGGTCCTTGTGTACGGGTTGTGCACGTAGGTGCTGGGGTTGGGGGCGGGGGTGAGGCCGAGGGGGTCAGGGCTGAGGTAGCGGGCGGTTTCGGGGTCGTAGTGGCGGAAGTAGTTGTAGTGGAGGCCGGTTTCGGGATCGTTGTACTGCCCGGGGAAGCGGAGAGGGGTGTAGGCGGCGGCATCGCTGCTCCAGGTGGTGGCGCCCCAGAGGGTGCTGCGGGCGCGCCAAGCGATATCCCCTTGCTCGTCGACGAGTTCACGGGGAGAGCCCACGAGATCCGTGACGATCGCGAAGAAGCGGGCGTCGATCTCCTGTTGAGGTGCGTGGGCGGCGGTGATGCGTTCGGTCTGGGCGATGGGTTTGAGGCCCTGGTGATCCCAAGTGAGGGTGACGGGGTTCGGGAGGTCGGCGGATCGCGTGATCTGTTCGCAGAGTGTCGCGCCGTCCCACGTGAAGTCGACGCGCTCCGCGACGGTTTCGCCGTCCGTTGCGAGGCGGAGTTTGGCGGTGCGGCGACCCAGAGGGTCGTAGGTGTAGCGCCAGCGGGTGCCGTCGGGGGTGGTGACCTGGGTGAGGCGGTCTTCCGCGTCCCATTGGTAGTGCCAGGTGTCGGGTTTGCGGGACAGGCGGGTCTTCTGCCGCAGGATGATGCGGCCGAGGGCGTCGTGTTCATAGCGGACGTTGCCCGCGCGGGTGATCCGGGTGCCGGTGTAGGTGCGGGCGCCCGTGGCCTCGTGGCCGGGGTGTTGGGTGGGCCAGGTGGCGTGTGTCTGGTTGCCGGCGTTGTCGTAGGCGTAGGTCTCGGTCCAGTTGTGGGCGTGGACTGCGGTGACGCGGCCGGTCGGGTCGAGGTCGAAGCGGCGGGTGCCGTCGAGCTGATCGTCGATGTTGGTCACATAGCCGTCGGCCCGGTAGGCATAGGCCCGGTGCTGTAGCGTGCGGCCGTCCGCTCGGGATACCGACTGGGTGGTCAGGCGACCCAGGGCGTCGAAACCGTGTTCAAGGGTGGCGGCCCCGCCGATGCGGCGCTTCAGTTCCCGGCCCGCATCGTCGTAGGCGAATTCGATGCTGCGACCGGAGACCTGCATCCCGGTGGGGCGGCCGGTGGCGTCGTAGGACCAGGTGGTGGTGGCGCCGGCAGGGGTGGTGCGGCTGGTCCGGCGGCCCAGGACGTCGTAGGTGTAGGTCTGGGTGCGCCCGTCGACCGTCTCAGAACTCAGGCGTCCATGGATGTCGTTGAGCAGCGTGAGGGTCGTACCGTCCGGACCGGCCGCCTGGGCGAGCTGATCGGTCAGGTCGTAGGCGTAGGTAGTCTGCCGGCCGGCCACGTCCTTGAGAGTTGTCCGGCCCAGTTCGTCACGTTCGAAGCGGGTCGTTTCGCCGAGCACGTTGGTGCGGCTGGTGAGCTGGCCCGCCGCATCGTAGGTGTAGGTCAGGGTGCGGCCGTCGAAATCTGTCTCCGTGACCAGCCGTCCGGCGGCGTCGTGCTTGTACCTCCAGGTCAGACCCTGGGGGTTGGTGACGCCGATCAGGCGCAACTCGGTGTCGTAGTCGAAGGTGTACCGAACGCCGTCCGGGCCGGTACGCGCTGACACCAGGTCGAAATACGTGTACTCGAAGCGGGAGACGGAGCCCACGGCGTCGGTGTGGGCGGTGCGGTTTCCCTCGTCGTCGTAGGACCACGACTCGCTGGTGCCGTCCGCGGCGGTGCTGCGAGCCAGCTTCCCTTCGACGGTCCACTCAAGGCGGGTTACGTTGCCGAGCGGGTCGGCGAGTGTGACGGGACGGCCGAACGAGTCCAGCGTGTGTCGGGTCGAGGCTCCGCACGGGTCGGTGATGTGTTCGGGAACTCCGGCGGCGTTGGACTGGATGCGGGTGGTGTGCCCGAGTGCATCGGTGACGCTGGTGAGGCGGCCGGCTCGGTCGTAGACGGACTTCCTCACGGCTCCCGACGGAGCTGTGGCGGATGTCAGATTTCCACGCTCGTCGTATGCACAGTCCCACTGCCTGCCGTCCGTGCCGAGGACGGTCACCGGCAGCCCCAGTGCGCCGTACGTGACCTGAGCCGTCCGACCGTCCGGCCGGACGGCGGAAACGACCCGTCCGTACTCGTCCCGTTCGTAGCGGACGGTGCGGCCTAGCGGGTCCGTCTCCGAGACGAGTTGGAGGTCGTCGTCCCACTCCTGGCGGGTGGAGTTGCCGAGCGGGTCCGTTTCACGGATCAGGCGCAGCGCCCCGTTGTGTTCGTAGGTGCGGACGTGGCCGAGGGAGTCGGTGACGCGGGTCGTGCGTGATGCCTCGTCGTACGCGAGGGTGGAGGCGAGGGCACCTCCGGTGCCGCCGGTGGCGGTGACTCGACCCTGGTCGTCGTACCGGTACCAGTAGGCCGTGTTGTTGCGGTCGGTCCAGGAGGTGATACGGCCTTCGGAGTCGTAGGTGTAACGCCGCGGCAGGCCCGAGGAGTTGGCCTCCTCGGCGAGGTGGCCGTTCTCGTAGCCGAAGGTGACCAGTGTGGTGCCGGGCCGGTCCGGGTTGGCGGGATCCGTCAGGCGCAGGCCCGTGACGCGGGAGCGAGCGGGATTGTGTTCGAGTGCGATGCGGTAGCCGCCGGAGTGGACGACGGCGCCGGGGATGTCCCCCGTCTTGTACTCGATGGTGATGCGGTTGCCGTTGCGGTCCTGGATGTACTGCAACGGCAGGTCGACGGCCGTGTCGTCGGCCGCGGGCACAGGACTGTGGAAGACGTGGTCCAGGCCCGCGTCGGGGTCGTGGACGCGGATACCGCCGTCGATCTCGGTGTCCCAGGACAGCAGCAGGCGTGAGCCGGGGGTGCTCGGTCGTACGGGTTCGCCGGTGTCGGTGTCAGGTACCGGGAAGCAGAGACGTGCGCCGTCCGCGGCCGCGTACACGAAGCCCTCGTCGTCGGCCTGGACGCGTTGGTCGAGCGTGGAGGCCCAGGTGGGCCCGAACCAGCCACCATGGCGGTAGGACGATATGTGTGTGCGCTCCAGGACCAACGGCAGCACGCCCGGCAGGGACACGTCGGTGCGGGACAGCGCCATGTCCCCGGTGGCCACGTCGATCGGGTCCCGCACGAACGTCTTGACCATGT